>PLYB01000172.1 GCA_003151655.1 Gallionellaceae bacterium
CTCGGTGTGTCCCTTTTGCCGCCCGAAACCTTTCACCTCAGTCACGGTCAGACCGCTGACACCAAGTTCAGACAAGGCTTCACGTACTTCATCAAGTTTGAATGGTTTGATAATAGCTTCGATCTTTTTCATAACGCCCCCGCAAAAGAATAGTGTTACAAGTATAACTAAAAATCATCCTGATAACGCACCGAGATTGGAAATCTCCAATCTTTTCCAAAGCCCCGGTCAGTGATGCGTATCCCTACAGGCGCCTGACGACGCTTGTATTCGGCAATGCGAATGAGTTTTACCACGCGCCGCACATCGGCTCCGTCATATCCCTCATCTACTATTTCCCCGATGCTCATATTTTTTTCGACATAGCCTTCCATGATCGCATCCAAAATATCATAGGGAGGCAAACTGTCCTGGTCGGTCTGATCCGGCCTCAATTCGGCACTGGGCGGTCGCGTGATAATCCGTTCCGGAATAACGCGCCCCAGGCTATTGCGATAATTGGACAAACGATACACCCAGGTTTTGCTCACGTCTTTTAGCACCGCAAAGCCGCCCGCCATATCGCCATACAGTGTGGCATAGCCGACCGTCATCTCGGATTTATTACCGGTGGTCAGCACCATCGAACCCGTCTTGTTGGACAAGGCCATCAGTAGCGTTCCACGAATTCGGGCTTGCAGATTTTCTTCCGTGGTATCGCTGGGCAAGCCTTTGAACAATGGCGACAGCGTTGCTTCCAGCGCGGCAAAGGCCGGCTGTATATCCAATTCCTCGTAGCTCACGCCCAGCAGCTTCACCATCTCGCGGGAATCGTCGATGCTCATCTGCGCGGTATAAGGTGAAGGCATCATCACCGCGCGCACCTTGTCGGCACCCAGCGCATCGACTGCCACCGCCAGTGTCAGTGCGGAATCTATACCGCCGGACAAACCCAACAATACGCCGGGAAATTGATTCTTCTGAATGTAGTCGCGCACGCCAAGGCACAAAGCGCGGTAGATACTGCTCTCATCTTTTTCCACATTCGCGCACGTACCGCGAATCAACTTGCCCTCTTGCAACTCAACCATACCGAGCACTTCTTCGAATGCCGGGAATTGATGCGTCAAAGCACCATTCTGATCCATCACGAAAGAAGCGCCGTCGAACACCAGTTCATCCTGCCCGCCGACCATGTTGGCATACACCACCGCCAATCCGGTATCGCCGATGCGCTCGCGTATCGTATCGTAGCGGGTGGCCTGTTTATTGAAGTGGTACGGCGAAGCATTCAACACCAACAACACCTCCGCCCCGGCTTCTTTGGCAAGATCGGCCGCATGCTCGTGCCAGACATCGGCACAGATGATGATGCCGAACTTCACGCCGTCCATCTCGATCAGGCATGGCTGATTGCCATGCGTAAAATACCGCTCCTCATCAAACACACTGTGATTGGGCAACGAGTGCTTGTGATAGGTGGCGACTATCTTGCCGTTGCGCAGGATCGAAGCGGCGTTGTAGCAGCGATCTTCGACCTTGTCAGGATGACCTACAATTACGGTAATGCCTTGCACCGTTTGGGCCAACTCGCGCAAAGCCGCATCACAGGCAACATAAAAACCATCGCGTAGCAGCAAGTCTTCCGGCGGATAACCGCACAGGCTCAACTCCGGTGTCAGTAAAATATCTGCGCCTTGTTCCTTGGCTCGTTGCGCGTAGTCGGCGATTTTGGCCGCATTTCCTGCCAAGTCACCAACCGTGCAATTTATCTGAGCGATAGCGATTTTCATACTTTATCTTCCAATACCTGCGGTTGATCCAACTCTACCCGTTCTATCTTGGCGAATTGCTCGGTGATTTTGCGGCTGCTGATTTGCACATCGTCCACATCCTTATTCGCCTGACGGATATGCTCGGCCAGCTTCTTCATGCGTTCATCAAAACGCCCGAAATCTTTGCCCAATTTACCCAGCTCATCTTTAATGATGTGCACCTGTTTGCGCGTCTCCACGTCTTTCATCACGGCGCGTGCAGTGTTCAGCACCGCCATCAGGGTGGTCGGTGAAACGATCCACACACGGCGTTGCATGGCGTAATCCACCACATCGGAATGGTGCGCGTGAATCTCGGCAAACACCGCCTCGGCGGGGATAAACATTACCGCACCGTCAGAAGTCACATTGGGGATAATATATTTGCTGCCGATATCGTCCACATGTTTTTTGATGTCGGCTTTGAATTGCTTTTCGGCTATCAATCTTTCTGCCGGGCTTGCCGCATCAAACATGCGGTGATAGTTCTCCAGCGGAAACTTGGAATCGACCGCAACCATGCCCGTCGGCTCCGGCAGCTTTAGCACACAATCGGCGCGCGTTCCGTTCGGCAAGGTGTATTGCATTTCGTAGGCTTGCGGCGACAAAATGTTGCGCACCAAACCTTCCAGTTGCACTTCGCCAAACGCGCCGCGTGAACGCTTGTCACCCAACAGTTCCTGCAAACTCACCACATTGGTAGTCAGCCCGTCGATCTTCTTTTGCGCTTCGTCAATAGTCGCCAGTCGCGCCATCACACTCACGAAGGTCTCGTTGGTCTTTTTGAAGCCCTCGTCCAGCCGCTCATTTACCTTGCCGCCAATCTGCTCCAGACGGGCATCCACTTTCTTCTCCAGCGCTTCGATACTGGTCGCCAGATGTAGCGTGGCATTGCGGAAAGAGTCCTGAATGAGCTTCTGATCCTCACGCCCCTGTTCCGCCAGCTTCTCCAAAGTCTTGCTCAGCATCTCGTTACGCAACTCGTCCTGCTTGGCTTGTAGCGCATTGACCGCATCGCGCGTGGCACGCAACTCCTCTCCCACTGCTGTGCGCAAACGCTCAGACTGATCGTTTTGCGCCGCGATCAAACGATCACCCTGCTTATTCAAACCATCATGCAAATCGGTCAGCATGGCACGATGCTGTTGCTCCAGCACTCTGGCAGAATGCGCGGGCAGAGTGCGCAGCATAAGTAGCACGGTCACCAGCAAAGCCAAGCTTAGAACGGCAGCAATGATTAATACGATTTCAAGCATAGATAGCATAAATGAAGCAAGAGAAACGAAATTGTATTTTAGCGCATCCTGTGCTTTTCAATAGGAAAACCCCAATTAAGTTCATGAAATGAAGACACGTGCTTTAACACGTAAGATGCTACAACAGAGCAGTGGCTGAAAACATGACGGCGAATAGAATGAAAATTCCCCGTGAGTCCTGCCGGAGCGGTCTTGCTATTAAACACGCGTCCGACAAGACGGCGCGGATCAATTCCGACGCTTAAAGGGCATCAGGCTTAATCTCGATGCTTGCCAGGTTGATGGCAAAGTGGGTCAGCTCGTTTCCACTCTTTAAATTAAGTTTTTTCTTGATATTGGCACGGTGCGATTCAATCGTCTTGACGCTTCGATTGAGCTTCTGCGAAATCTCGCTGGTCCCCAGTCCCAGACCGATCAGGTGCAACACCTCAAATTCGCTGGGAGTCAGCCGACTGGTCGGGGTTGCGTCACCACCGTTGCCCCGTATTGTCTTGAGCAGGCGCGAGCGCATTTGATCGCTCACATACAAATCCCCCGAGAGAATCTGTCGTATCGCTTTCAGCATAGTCTCAGTCGCTGCCTGCTTCATCAGGTAGCCGTGCGCACCTGCGCGCAAAGCGGGTTCCGCATAAACCGTTTCGTCGTGCATGGACATAACCAAAATGAGCAATTTAGGAAATTCTGCTTGCAGTTGCTTGACTACTTCCAGTCCTGACATCCCGGCCAGCGACAAATCCACAATCGCCAGATCGTGCGCACATAAACGATTGGCTGATATGGCCTGAAAAATATCACTTGCCTCGCAACAGCCTTGCATGTCCGGCTCCTGATTGATCAGCATGGCAATGCCCTGCCTGACCACGGCATGGTCGTCCACGATCAGAATTTTGGCTTTTCGATTTTCGTTATATTGCATAAGAATTATCCTGTTTGAGAGGTACACTAATAAAGATGCTGGTGCCGCCTGCAGGTATCGCACTGATATGCAGGCTGGCTCCCAACAAAGAGGCCCGGTACTGCATTGTATGCATACCCAACCCGCTCTTGGTTAACGGCTTGCGCGATAGGTCGATGCCGCAACCGTTATCGGCTATTTCCAGCGTTATGAGATTTGCCTTTGAAACCATTCTCAGCGTGATTTTTGTAGCCTTACCGTGCCTGATGGCGTTACTGATAGCTTCCTGCGCAATACGGAACAAATTGATTGCGGCAAGCGAATCGGCAACCGCGCACTCATCATCGCAAATAAATTCACATTGAGTCTGATAAATTGATTCAACGGAGTTTGCCAGCCGTTGCAACATCGCGCACAACCCGATCTCTTCCAGCTCAACCGGATAAAGACCGTGCGCCATGCCGCGTGTTTTTGAGATGGCTTCATTGACCATAGAGGTAATCTTAGCAGCATTAGCCGCATCGGGATGACTCTGGTTTGAAAGGTGTTGTGCAAGTACTTTAGACATGAAGGCAATGCCAGTCAAATGCTGTCCCAAGTCGTCGTGTAACTCTTGTCCGACAAGACGTTTTGTTTCTTCACTGATTCCAATAACTTCTCTCTCTATTTCTTTGTACGCAGAGATATCGGAAAAAACCACCAGCAAGTAAGGCATGCCCTCCTTGCGAGCTATGCGTCCGATTGATGCCATGCACCAGAAATTTTTTCCATATGTAGTACTCACAGGGGCATTAATTTTCTGGGTAATCCCGGTTTGCAATGCTTGCTCTGCAGCTTTCAGCAAACCAAAGTTGCGCCAAGTCGAATTTTCACGGTAGTTGCTATGCCGGATTTGTTCCAGTGAACTGCCAATAATATTGGCGGCAGCTTCATTGGCGAGGATACATACCCCGTCGGCCTTGTACACCATCACGCCGAAATCGGCTCCGGTAATAATGGACTGATTCAGTTGTGATAGTTCATCGAGGGCAGCCTCTGCTTGCTTGCGTCCGGTCTTTTGTTCCTCCAGCATGAACTTGATCTTGAGATGGGTGTTAACGCGCGCAGCCAGCACTGGCGCACTGATCGGTTTGTGAATGAAGTCCGATGCGCCCACTGAAAAGCCCAGTGCTTCATTGTCCACATCATTTTTAGCGGTGATGAAAATTACCGGCACATCCAGAAGTTTATGGTTGGCTTTTAGTCGGCGACAGAACTCAAATCCGTCAATTTTCGGCATCATGACATCGAGCAAAATCAGGTCAGGGGGGTTAGAAAATGCATAATCAAGTGCATCATTGGCATCATTGAACAATTTCAACGAATATTCTTTCGCCAAAATCGCCTGCATTATCATCAAATTTTCAGGGGCATCATCCACCACCAATACCGAGGGGCGCACCGCAGGCTCTTCCATACTGCTCTCTTCAATCATAAGGGAACCTCTAAAAATCCAATTTTCGTCGCCATGCGGCGTTGCTCACAAAAAATTACTTCTTACATATCATGCATATGCTGCGGCGCAATTTTTTATTCGCGCCTTGCCTGCCTTAGAAAATTGAATTTTTAGAGGCTCCCATAAGCGCATAATCAATTCGTCCGTTACCAACCCCGAACGCGTCAGTAATTTTAGTAATCTAGCAGCAAAATCAGGCAATCGCCACATGGTATTAACATGGCAATACATAGTCTTTTCCCTGAGTCACTTTTCAGGGCTTACGGCAAGCAATGGGGCTGCGCAGTACGGGCATCTTTCCGGCCGATACGCGATCGCAAAGCTGATTTCACTCGGACTACCGTCATCTTTAGTAGGCACAACCACTTTCTCGCAGACAGGGCAGCGGTAATATCGTTTGGCCATAATCACAAATACCAACCCGCTACTGAAAAAAAGTGCATTGGCCAGCAGAATGAATAGATCGCTGTGATTGCGCAACGCCCACGACATGAGCAGACATCCGCACAAAATAAGCACAAACATCGGCAACAATCCCCGCAAGACAAATTTCTTTTTTCGCCGCCTGAATTCCACTACAGATAAAGATTCATGTTCCATTTTTTCATACTGAGTAATCCGGAATTCGAGATTATCACTAATAGGATTACTCAAGTTTAAAAAAACATAGCTACGCTTGTCTGTGTTCAGCGTAGTCTACACTCCATGATTTCCTTCGCCCTCCTGTTCGTGTCCGGTGTATGGCTCTTGCAACAGCAGGCTGAGCTGCCGGATATGCATCTGCTGTGGTGGTTCCTTGGCATGCTGCCCGCGTGGTGGATTCCTCGTCGCATACGTTGGCAACGCATCACTCGTTCCGTGATATTCCTCTTCATTGCGCTGAGCAGCGGATTTTTCTATGCCGCCGGGATGGCGCAACATCGTCTTGCCGACGAATTGCCTGCTGCTTGGCAAGGCCGTGACATCAGCCTGTCCGGGGTGGTAGCGGCAATGCCGCGACAGCATGAGCATGGACTGAGTTTTATCCTCGATGTGGAACACGTCAACACACCATGGCTCCATGTCCCGCAGCACATCATGCTTTCCACTTATCGGGATGAAAAATATGCGCCGCCTGAATTACATGCAGGTGAGCGCTGGCAATTGACCGTGCGCTTGAAGCAACCGCATGGCACCAGCAACCCGTACAACTTCGATTTCGAAGCTTGGGCATTGGAGCTCAACTTGCGCGCCATGGGCTATGTGTATAACAAGGGAGACAACCACCGTATCGACGAACACGTTTTTTCGCCTGGCTATAGCATCGAACGCATACGCGAAGCGGTGCGCACACATTTTCAGGCAGTACTCGGCAGTGCCCCTTATACCGGCGTACTCGGCGCTCTCGCCATCGGCGATCAAGACAGCATTACCCCTACGCAATGGCAAGTCTTCACCCGCACCGGAGTGAACCATCTTATGTCAATTTCCGGCTTGCATATCACCATGCTGGCCGGATTTGCCTTCGCCTTATGCTATTGGCTATGGCGGCGCAGTGCGCGACTTACGCTCTTCATCCCCGCGCGAAAGGTTGCAGCAGTGATTGGCTTTTTAGTGGCACTGGGCTACGCGCTATTGGCCGGATACGGTGTGCCCGCGCAACGCACGGTGTATATGTTGGCGACCGTTGCCGTCGCGCTGTGGTCGTCACGCAATATCGCTCCCTCGCAGTTGCTCGCCGCCGCCCTGATAGTCGTTTCGCTGCTCGATCCCTGGGCGGTCATATCTCCGGGTTTCTGGCTATCGTTCGGCGCGGTGGCCTTGATCTTCTTCATTACCGCGAATCGTTTGGGTGTCAGCAATTGGCTGATCGAATATGGCCGCGTTCAGTGGGCTATGAGTATCGGCTTGATTCCGTTGTTGCTGGCACTATTCCAACAAATATCGCTGGTATCTCCGCTGGCGAATGCCTTCGCCATTCCATTGGTCAGTTTTGTCGTTGTCCCGCTTACTTTGCTTGGCGCGCTGTTGCCTTTCGATTGGCTGTTGCAACTCGCACACCTGAGCATGAGTATTTGCATGTTCGCATTGGAATGGCTGAATAGCTTGCCCGATGCGGTGTGGACTCAGCACGCGCCACCGGCATGGTGCATTGTGGTCGGGATGCTCGGCATCTTCTGGATGCTGCTACCGCGAGGATTCCCCGCGCGCTGGCTGGGCGCACTGATGCTGCTGCCGATGTTTTTCATCGCCCCGGCTTCGCCGCCATACAGCGCGGTGCGGCTGGTTATATTTGATGTAGGCCAAGGCTTGGCGGTTGCCGTACAAACACAAAACCATTCCTTGCTTTACGACACCGGCCCAGACTTCAACGGCGAAGCCAACAGCGGCAATCGTATCCTCGTGCCCGCGTTGCGCGGCCTCGGCATCGCGCAACTGGACGGTCTGATCCTCAGCCACAACGATAACGACCACACCGGCGGTGCAGCATCTGTATTACAAGCGATTCCGATCAGTTGGGTCGATTCATCACTACCCGCCGATCACGAAATTCTGCGACCGGTGCGCGACAGTCGGCGCTGCGCAGACGGACAAACATGGGATTGGGATGGGGTGCATTTTGAAATACTGCATCCGTCGCCGGCGAGCTACCTGCAAGAAGATATTAGTGACAACAACCGTGGTTGCGTTTTGCGCATCAGCAGCGGACTGCAAACTGTACTACTCGCCGCCGACATCGAGAAAATCTCCGAAAAACGTTTGCTTGATAAATATCCGGACAAACTTCCCGCCTCCTTATTAGTCGTACCGCATCATGGCAGCAAGACCTCATCCACGCCGGATTTCGTCCAAAAAGTTCATCCGCGCTATGCGATATTCACGGTGGGTTACCGCAATAAATTTCATCACCCGAATCCCGATGTGGTTGCACGCTATGTCACTATAGGAAGCGAATTATTTCGCTCGGATGAAGATGGTGCGATTGTTGTGCAAATGGACGCACTAGATTTAACTCTAGAGCGCTATCGCAAGAGTCATGCGCGCTATTGGTATCAGCGTATTGGTGAGAATGGGAACGGTGCACCATGAGTTAGCCCCCGCTATGCCGGAGGGCTAACTCGATAAATTATTTTTTCTCGTCAGATGCCAATGCTTTCATACTGATGTCGGCATGTTTCTTGGCCTCGGCCAAATATGACTGCAACAATTCATCACCCGTAATTTGACGAACCTGCTGCAAATATCGACTGCGCTTAACCGCATCGATTGTTGCGGTATCTTTAACTGCATCAACACGTACCAACGCAAAACCGTTCTGTTCCAGAGGCATGCCCACATAAGCCGGCAGTTTGGCCGCATTCACTTGAAAAACGAGATGCGTCAACTCGGCATCCAAACCTGTATGCTGCGCGCGTGAAATCGTTTGTACCGGCTGCCAAGCAATATTTGCCTGTTCGCCATGTTGCAAATGACCCAATGCTTCGGCACCTTGTTTGGCGATCAGATCCATCGCCCGCTGATACTGCAATTTTTTCTGAATTCCGGCCGACACTTCTGCCACGGGGCGCACACTTGCGGGTTGATACTCGACCACTCGCGCCGACACCAAGGTGTTGGGTGCGACTTCCACCGCTGCCGTATTGCGCTTATTTTTCATGGCATCATCAGAAAACACTGCCTGAATCGCCTTGTCGGTCCAGATACCGCCCGTCGCAGGCCCCTTGTTCAGCCAGCCCCCTTGCTGTACCGCTACTTTAACTAATTCTGCGGCTGGCTTAAGGCTATCGCTTTGCTCATAAACAATATTGCTAAATTTTTCGGCCAACTCGGCGAATTTGTCGCTTGCCTTTTGAGCCTTTAGGCGTTGCGTGATGAAGCCCTTCACCTCGGCGAGTGATTGTGACTTGGCTGCTTTAATCGCAGTCAAGCGGATGATGTGAAAGCCAAAGTCAGATTGCACCAGATCGGTGGTCTCGCCGACTTTGAGTTTATACACAGCCTCCTCAAAAGGTTTGACCATGGTGCCGCGACCAAACATGCCCAAGTCACCGCCATTGGCCGCTGAGCCGGGATCCTGTGAATACTGCTTTGCCAACACGGCAAAACTACCCGGCGCTTGTTTTACTTTTTGCAAAACCTGCTCCGCCTTTTCTTTGGCCGCCTTCTTTTCCGCATCAGATGCTTGCGCCGATACGTTAATTAGAATGTGCGAAGCCTGACGTTGCTCCTGTGTGCCGAATTCAGACTGATGCTCATTAAAATATTTTGCAACTTCGGCCTCATCAACCGCCACTTGCGGCATCAGAGATTCGGCAGAAAAAACCAGATACTCGACCTTCGCGCGTTCAGGTGTTTTAAATTCGTTTTGATTTTTATTGTAGTAGTCGCTAATGGCAGCATCATCTACTTTAACCTGCTTCAAATACGACTCCAGATCAAACTTTGCCGAACTCACGACGCGCTGCTGCTCGTTCAAACGAATCAGATTGTCGACCACCAAATTCGACGCATAACCACTTTGAGTATACGCATCGGTTAATTCGCGGGAGCTCAATTCTTGACTTACTCTAGCCTCGAATACGGGCGGAGACATGTTTTGTGCACTCAACGCTTTTTCATATTGCTGTTTGTCAAACTTGCCATCTTTTTGGAAAGCAGCGATTCCGGCAATCACTCCGGCGAGTTGTTCATCTGTAATCGCCAAACCGTTTTTACGCGCTTCCGACCCCAGTAAATGCTGCGTAACCAAGCCTTCCAAGATTGAGCGCTTAATTTCAGGCTTATCAAAAATCGTCTGATCAAACGTCGGGCCGGCCATTTCCCGCATTCTTTGTTGCTGTTGGTGCATAGCATTATCAAATTCCTGCGCACCGATTTTCTCGCCATTTACCGTCGCAAGCGATTCCCCTCCGCCTGATTTCCGGTATGAGTCCACGCCCCAAAAAGCAAAGGGCAGAATGATGAGCAGCAACACGAACTGCACTACTCGTTTTTTCTCATGCACGAAATCAAACATAACGGCCTACCTATTATAAATTTGTGAGTAAAATACGAAAAAGGCGAACTTCCGTTCACCTTAATGGTTAGCAGATAGAATCCACCGACAATCGAGCGCGGCAGTATAACAATTGATTGCTGCCAACGCCACCACAAACCGCATGGTTTTCCTCGACTCCGGCTTGGACTTGTGATTTTTTTCAGCGTGAGGTAGATTGACATGCCATGAACGCCGGATCATGATTAATTGCAAAGCAAGTGCAGATTAGCATCGCCCTAAAACCAACTCGACGGAGGTATCAAATGTCTAAACTTTCCAACTTACTGTTATGCTCGGTCATCACTTTAGGCTTGGCAGCCTGTGCGACCAAGGAAGCGCCCAAAGCCAAAGTAGCAGATTGCGTATTCCCGAATACCCAGGAAGCTGCGCCCGGATGGATATGTGATGAGCCTGTGGAAGGCGTGGAAGTGAGCGCAGTTGGCACAGCAGAAAAAACCGCCGCCGGACAGGATTTTATGAAACAAATGGCTGCCACCTCAGCGCGTGTACAGCTTGCTCAACGCATGAAAGTGCAAGTGCAAAACATGATCAAACAATATGCGGAAACTACGGGGGCAGGCAAAGATGAAACCGTGGATAAAGTGAATACCGCCGTGACCAAGCAAATTACCGATCAAACACTGGTGGGAACCAAAATCTACAAGTCGCGTACCGGTCCTGATGGCACGCTGTACGTGTTGGTGGGACTGGATGCGGCTTCCGTGGAGAAGCTGACCGCAGCAGCAATTAAAACCAGCATGGGCAATGATAAAGCTCTCTGGCAAAAATTCCAGGCTGGCAAGGCGCAAGACGAAATGGCTGCCGACATCGCCAAACAAAAAGTTGAAGCGGCTAAATAATATTTAGCGCGGAATATGCCTATGTCCTTATCTGGGCATAGGTATATTTGCTTCCCAGATGTTTAGCTCCAATATAAAGGAGAACAAAATGAACAAGTTTTTGGCTATTCTGTTCGCTTTAATTTCGGCCCTTTCAACTTTCGGCTGCGCGGAGCAATCGCACTCCCCATATAACTCTCCCGACCAGCAAAGAGCGCATTCGGACAAGGCTCAAGGTGAACTGAACAAATAGGCACCGGCTAGCGGCTCAATAATTTAAACAGCACGCCCGGCTGCGTGCTGAATGGGGACACGGTCATGCGTTACATCAAAAAAATTATTGGGTTGGTGATTTTCTGTTTTTTCTGCCTCAACGTTACTGCCGGGATAGCCGGTGAGCCAATAGAAGTCGTGAAGGCAGAAGGCAAGCTGACCTTAAGCGATGCCACGGGCAGCAATCAGAAAACAGTCCGCATCAACGACAAACTCCCTCCCTCCAACATACTGACAACAGGTACCGATGGACGAGCCGTTGTTCGCGTGGGAAAAACCGGCTATATCGTTATGGAAAAAAACAGTCAAGTAGAGATCGATACCGCCAATGATCGCGCGGGGTTCTTTCGCCATCTCACCGGAGTGATCTACTACGGGGTAAATAGCCTAAAGGATAAAGATCACACGCTAGAAGTCAGAACTAAAACAGCCACTATGGGTATTCGCGGTACGCGCTTTTTGGTTACCGACATTCCGGAGCGCAGCGAAGTTGCCATGCGCAAAGGAACATTAAGCATACTGAGTCAGAATGACGAATTTGAAATTCACATAAAAACCACTCTGGACGAATTTGAGGCACTCAAGCGTGAATCTGCGGTCGCAATATCGGAAGAGAAAAACCAATTCAAAAAATACCAGGAAAATACCCAGCACGAATTCGTCGAATACAAGCGCGAGTTCACTCTGGAAATGGATCGAATGGCGACATTCGACGGAAAACGTGTAGATGATCGTCCATTGAGTGGCGCGTCCAAAAAAGATATGGAAACACTCGAAGGCTATGCTGAAAAATGGCTGTCAGAAATACAGGATTAAATTCCAATCATTAACTCGGCTTCATCTATCCGCAATGAGTCGATCACCGAATCGAAATTTCAAGTTATCCCTATTGGCTCAGCTCTGCTTACTATCTGTTGCCTCCGGCGAATGCGTTCCTACGGCTTTCGACTGAAACACAATTGTATCGTTGGCGGCGTGCAGTTTCTCGGCCAATTCACGTGCGAGATTTTTATACAGCAAAGCGGCGGTCGAAGGTACTTGGTGTAATCGTTCCTGATTAATGCGTAGCGCAATAGTCTGTGCCACTGCCGAGGCATTGGCGCTGCGCGCGCCCCCACGAATCAAGCCCATTTCGCCGAAGCTTTCACCTTCAGCGAGGTTAGCCAAGCTCACTTTTTCTGCGCCGTTTTTTCTCCAGATGTTTACCTTCCCTGAGCAGAGGATGTACATGTCCCGGCCTTGATCTCCCTCTATAAAAATCTCATCCCCCGCTTTCCAAATCGCTTTGGAAGAGATACTCAACAAATTGCGCAGATCATCCACCCCGAAGCTTCGGAGGCATTTCGCTATAGAAAGCAACTTCACAAAAACGTCCATCTCGTTAGCCATTTACTCCCCCTTTGATGCTGTCTCCGCAATCCCCATAGACATACAAGGACATCACACTAAAAATCAAGCCACCCGTAAATGCATCGCGAACTTAATATATCAATCGGGCAATTTTTCTATGAACTGCCTCATCGCGATTTTCATGCTGACGAAATGCGGGTTATACATCAGCCGTCGTAACGTGCCCTGCTTGAGATTTTTTTCTGTAATCTCCCCGTGTATAACAGTCTCCAGGCGATCTATGCAGGCCTGATATTTTGCCATTTCATTTGGATAATAATGCAGGCAGTTGCAATACTCACCCAGTTCGCCGTAATACTCATCTTCGCGAGGTAACACGATAGCGGTATGTGCCGAACTACTGATTTTTTGTTCGGATAATACACTATTAACATACTCGATTTTATCTGTGTCCAGCCCTGCGGGAATTTTTCCGGCATCGGAGAAATAATACACCAACTTATTTGCCGAATGTGTCGCGTAAGTCATGAGCTCAATGGTGGCTGCGCTATTAACCGTTTCATCATCCTGACTCACCACTGCAAACACCGGAATTTGTACTTTTCGTTTTGCGAGTTGAGTCTTCAAGGCGCGCGTCAGTGCATGCATCTGCGCGGCTGCATTTTTTGGGAATGATTCATATTTGTACATGTCCATATCAGGTTTGATACTCAACCATTTTGCCGAAGCTGTCAGCCAGCTATACGTCTTGTGAAAGTTGGCAAAGGCTGCCTTGGAGGAAACCCTTAATGCAGGCGCAAACAAGAACAGTCCTCGCACACGCTGATCGTGCAAACTTTGATAAACACTGAGCGCCCCCCCGGCAGAATATCCGCCCAGATACACCTCGTCCACTTCTGCCGCAAGCTGGTCGACACCATACGCAACAGTCTTTTCCCACTCTTGCCAGGCAATCTCAAGCAAATCCCCCGGTTGTGTGCCGTGCCCCGGCAATAACACCCCAAACACGAGGAAGCCCTGCTCTTGAAAAAATGCGCCCAAGTGACGCATATGGTATGGGGAGTCTGTTAAACCGTGCGTCAACAAAATCCCGCGACGATAAGTTTTCACTTTACCAGCAGGATAACCTTCAGCCGGTTTTAGTTCAAACGGCGCATTACCATCAACTATCTTGTCCGAAACGGGTAAACCGACAGCGCCACGGGCCGTGGCAATTAGTTTGCGAGAGCCTTCGATGTATTCTGAAAAGCTGGCGTGGGGATCAATAAATCGGGAATTCAAACCGGATGGATAATGCCGGGCCGCCAACACCGGCGTAATTGCATGTGCGACAACGCCTCGCGCAGGCTGCATTTCTATCCAACCAAACGGGAAAGACTCAGCAACAATAGCAAGATCATCCAGAATACCAAGGCTCGCCAAACAAGACCAATCGTACTCTGCATAAAATCGACATCTGCCGCTTCGGCTATACCAATCTCAGGGCGATATACTGGAGATGAGTCCTGCACAATAGTCATGCCGAGACGAACACCCAACGCGCCAGCGCCACTTGCCAACACGATGCCTTCTTCCGTATCGGGCCAATTTTGCGATTGCGTACGCCAGCAATAGACGGTCTCTTCAAAATCACCCACGATGGCAAACGTTATGGCAGTAAGACGCAGCGGCAGCCATTCCATCGCACGACAAGCGTGACGTGCAAACTTTCCAAAATCACCAGACTCTTCGCCACTCAATCTTCCCCAGCGCGCGTTTAAAAATAAACCGAGCCGATACAGAATCGCGCCAACCGGCCCCAAGCCCAGCGACATAAAAATCACAAACCACGTCACTACGCCAAAAACGTTTCGGTGAGATGCCAGCAGTGCCTGCTCGATGGTAACGCGCGCAACTTCTTCCTCGTTCATTTCGTGGCATGACTTACCGCACCATTGTGAAAGCAATTCCTGAGCTGCTCCCAGATCGTGTTTGCGTAGCGCTCTGTGAATATCGGTAAAATAATGGCTGGAGCGCCGAAAACCCATAGTGAGATACAGCACCAGCACGCAGCCAAGCCAAGCCAGCACAGGCTGAATACTCATTAACAGCCAATAGCTCAACACCCCCAGCAACAAAGGCAAAAACATCGCGGCCAGCCACGCGATTTTGCCATGCTTGTGCGCACCCGCATCCAAATGATGCTGAAAGAAATTCACATAGCTGTCCATCCAGGTAAACAGATATTTACGCGAGGAGAGCGGGCGTACTTGCTCCAATAATAGGGCAGCGATCAGGGCAAACAGACTCATGGCAATATTGTGTGATAGAGCTAAAACTGGCTCGCACAATACCACATGGAAGATTGAAGGTGAACCGCAAGCGACACGGTTTCAATATCGCCGTGAGTCAAGCGACATCTAAAAAGGCTTAAAGAAAAACGCAGGAAAGGGCTTAGATAAAACCGAGTAATTTTAGAAATATCGGTTTTGGAGTGATTCAGGATTACTGCTAATGATGCCAACCATGATTAGTTGGCGTCCCCAACGAGATTCGAANNCCTCTTGCATGCCATGCAAGCGCTCTCCCAGCTGAGCTATACCCCCAAAAAGAGGGCGCATTATAATGATCGACCCCAACCTTGTAAAGCGAGTTGAGCAGAATATTTCATAAATATTTTGTCACGCGTGCCAATACCAGCTCGCGCGGAAACAACACCACCAAAGCATCGACCGAAGGCGCTTGTGTTTGCCCTACCAACATCACGCGTAACGGCATCGCCAATTTTGGCATCTTCAATCCATGCTTGCCGATCAATTCTTTAATCAGTGCAGAAATCTCACTGGTTTCCCAAACGATATTTGCAATGCGTTGCGCAAATTCACGCAACGCGGGTAGCGCTTCTGCTGATAAATGTGCATCAAGCAAAGCTTGGGCTGGTTGCAAATCAATGTAGAACACCTCGACAGCATCTGCCAATTCATTCAGTGTAGAAACTCGTTCTTTGTACAAAGCAACGATAGACTCAAGTGCAGGAGCTTCATTCACAGTTACGCCACGAGCGATCAAACGTGGGCGAACCAACTCGACTAAACGAAGGTTGTCAGTTAATTTCAGGTAATGATTGTTCAGCCATTTTAACTTTTCAGTATTGAATTGTGCTGCTGACGGAGTAATGTGATCAAGGTCGAACCATTCACAGAATTGTGTGATCGAGAAGACTTCGTCATCGCCGTGTGACCAGCCCAGACGCGCCAGATAGTTGATGACCGCCTCCGGTAAATAGCCATCCTCATCATATTGCATCACACTGACCGCGCCATGACGCTTGGACAGTTTCTGTCCGTCGTCACCCAAAATCATGGAGAGATGCGCATAGTTCGGTACGGACGCATTCAATGCTTTGAGAATATTGATTTGACGAGGTGTATTGTTGACGTGATCGTCGCCGCGNNCCACCACGCAGAAATTGTAAGTCGGAGTGCCATCCGAGCGCGCAATGATCAAGTCATCGAGTTCGTCGTTTTGGAACTCGATATGACCTTTGACCATATCGTCCCACGCCACCACGCCGTCTTGAGGATTTTTGAAGCGCACCACGGGTTGCGCTCCTTCAGGTACTGCGGGCAACGACTTCCCCACTTCTGGACGCCAACGACCATCGTAACGGGGCTTTTCGCCCCGTGCACGCTGCGCTTCACGCAAGGTTTCCAATTCGGCTGGTGTGGTATAGCAATTGTAGGCTTGCCCTGCTTCGATCATTTGTGCAATGACTTCTTTATATCGCGACATTCGTTGCATTTGATAAAACGGACCTTCGTCGTANNCCACTTCATTCCGTCCAGAATCGCCTGCACTGCTTCGGGTGTTGATCGCTCAACATCGGTATCCTCGATACGTAAGATAAACGTACCTCCATGCTTGCGCGCATACGCCCAAGAAAATAAAGCGGTACGCGCACCGCCAATGTGCAGATAACCAGTAGGACTAGGGGCGAATCGGGTACGTACGGACATGATCAAAGCCAAAAATGAAAACGCGTATTTTACGCTAGGCGATCAATATATTTACAT
>PLYB01000013.1 GCA_003151655.1 Gallionellaceae bacterium
AGGCCGTGGGTCGCGCCATTCGCCTGAGTCCGGACAAGAAGGTTGGCACGATTGTATTGCCGGTGTTTATCGCCGCCGGACAGAATGCAGAAGATACGATAGAGGCCAGCAATTTCAAACCTGTTTGGGATGTGCTGAATGCGTTGAAAGCGCATGACGATGTGTTGGCTTGCGAGCTGGATCAGATCAGGACTGAAATGGGGAAGAAGCCGGGTACAGGTGTCAGTGCAGATGGGTTGGGGAAAATCAGGATTGATTTGCCTGCCACTGTGGATGCTGGTTTTGGCAGCGCACTGCGCACCTATTTGGTTGAGCAAGTTACGGCATCTTGGAATTTGTGGTTTGGGTTGTTGGAGGTGTTTGTAGAGCGCGAGGGGCATTGCTTGCTTCCTGCGCGTTATACAACAAAAAATGGCTATCGGGTCGGAGGTTGGGTTGCTGTTCAGCGAAGATCAAAAGACAAAATATCAACGGAGCGCAAAGCACGGTTGGAAGCATTGCCCGGTTGGACTTGGGATATTTTGTCAGATCAGTGGGAAGAAGGGTTTCGCTATCTTAAGGAATTCGCAGATTATGAAAATCATGCCAAGGTTCCTATAAATTACAAAACGGCAGAGGAATACCGCCTTGGTCAGTGGGTGAGAGTTCAACGAGGAAATATAGACAATGTGTCGCAAGAACGCAAAGCGCGTTTGGAAGCATTACCCGGGTGGGCTTGGGATGCAATTGACGATCAGTGGGAAGAAGGATTTCGCTATCTTAAGGGATTCGCAGATCGTGAAGGGCATGCCAAAGTTCCCTATAACTTCAAGGCGGCTGATGGCTATCGGGTCGGAGGTTGGGTTGCTGTTCAGCGAAAATCAAAAAACAAAATATCGTCGGAGCGAAAAGCACGGTTGGAAGCATTGCCCGGTTGGGTATGGAATGTAATTGATGAGCAGTGGGAAGAAGGGTTTCGCTATCTCAAGGAATTTGCAGATCGTGAGGGGCATTGTTTGCCTCCTCGCGATTACAAAACAGAAGATGGATTCTGCCATAGCAACTGGGTAAGATCCCAGCGAGCAGCAAAAGATAACCTGTCACCGGAACGCAAAATTCGACTGGAAGCATTGCCCGGTTGGTGTTGGGACGCTTTGGTTTATATGTGGGAAGAAGGATTTCGCTATCTCAGTGAGTTCGCAGATCAAGAGGGACATACCAAGGTTCCAGATAGTTACAAAACGGCAGATGGATACCGACTAGGTAACTGGGTTATGGTACAGCGAAGACCCAAAGGCAGTATGTCACTGGAGCGCAAAGCACGGTTGGAAGCGTTGCCCGGTTGGAGTTGGAACCCTTTATCAGATATGTGGGAAAAGGGGTTTCGTTATCTCAAAGAATTCGCAGATCGAGAAGGTCATGCCAAGGTTACTAAAGATTACAAGGCGGTAGATGGATATCGCCTTGGGCAGTGGGTCGGTGCTCAGCGGAGAGCACAAGAAAATATGACACCGGAGCGCAAAGCACGGTTGGAAGAACTACCCGGTTGGAGTTGGGATCCTTTGTCAGATATGTGGGAAGAAGGATTTAGCCATCTTAAGGAATTCTCGGATCGAGAGGGGCATTGTTTGTTTCCCTCACTTTACAAAACGGCAGATGGTTATCTTCTCGGTAGCTGGGTAAACAACCAACGAATAGCAAAAGAAAAACTATCACCGGAGCGCAAAGCACAGCTTGAAGCATTAACTGGTTGGAGTTGGAGTGCTCGTGCAGATCAGTGGGGAAAAGGGTTCAGCTATCTCAATGAATTCGTAGATCGAGAGGGGCACGCATCGGTTCCTAAACATTGCAAAACGGTAGATGGATACCGCCTTGGTCAGTGGGTTAGTGCTCAGCGGAATACAAAAGACCACATGTCGCAAGAACGTAGAGCACGGCTGGAAGCTATACCCGGTTGGAGTTGGTCTGAAAAAACTACGCAAGAATGGGAGGAATGGTTCAGATATCTTAAAGAGTTTTCAGATCGTGAAGGGCATTCCAAGGTTCCTGCGAATTACAAAACGGCAGACGGATATCAAGTCGGTGGATGGGTCGGTCGCCAACGAGCAACAAAAGATAACCTGTCGCCGGAGCGCAAAGCACGGTTGGAAGCATTGCCCCGTTGGATATGGAATGTAATTGATGAGCAGTGGGAAGAAGGATTTCGTTTTCTTAAGGAATTCGCAGATCGTGAAGGGCATGCCAAAGTTCCTGGCCTTTACGAAACGGCGGGTGGATACCGGCTTGGTCAGTGGGTAAGAGTCCAACGAGAAAAAAAAGAGAACCTGTTGCCGGAGCGCAAAGCACGGTTGGAAGCATTGCCCAGCTGGATTTGGAATGCAATTGAAGAGCAGTGGGAAGAAGGTTTTCGCTATCTTAAGGAATTCGCAGATCGTGAAGGGCATGCCAAAGTTCCTGATGATTTCAAGACGGCAGATGGATATCAAATCGGCAAATGGGTAGGCCGCCAACGAGCAACGAAAGACAAACTGTCGCCGGAGCGCAAAGCACGGCTGGAAGCATTGCCCGATTGGGTTTGGCGGGCTAAGTGAGGCAATGTTTAATGTTAACTAAATACATATGAAGCCAAGATCACACACACTCTTTCATTTAACCAAAACTGTCGAGAAGTTAGAAAGTATCTTACTTAATGGTTTTTGGCCGAGCTACTGCCAAGAGGATTTTAATTGGTATAACCCGGAAACAAAGCTTATCAGCTATCCAATGGTATGTTTTTGCGACATTCCGTTAACCAGAATTGATACTCACATAAAATTTTACGGAAGCTATGGACTAGGCTTAACTAAGCAGTGGGCAATGTCAAACAAACTTAGCCCGGTAATTTACATTCCAGATGACACGCGCCTTTCTAATGCGTTAACTCGTATGTTGCATAAAGGTGCAAAACCTCAGTCGGAGTACTATAAAGAAAGTACGGAAGATATTAATTCAATTATTTCGTACATCAAGCCAATAGAGGGTAAGGCCAACAAAGTTGATGGGGAAGTAGTTCAAAAAGAGTTCTATCAAGAAAATGAATGGAGGTATACCGCCGATCTTAAGGGAGTTTTGCCTCAGTGGATTTCAAAGGAAGATCATTCATCACCTGAACTCTTGTCGTTTTATAATGAGGTGACGAAGTCTGTTAGCCCACTAAAATTTTCAGCCGAAGATATCAGATATATTTTCGTCAAATTCGACAAAGATATTCCAAATATAATTGATTTTATCCAAGCCAAACTAACTCATTACACAGAACGTGATCGCAAAATATTAACATCACGTATTATTTCGTTAAAAAGTATCAATATTGATCTTTAGGCGTATTTTCATTACCTCAACGTTGGGCACATAAAATTTAGGGAGATAATTATGACGTATCATTCAGATGGACAATCCGCTATAAGCAGCAGGCCTTTCCAAGATGAAAATGATTGTTTTTGTTGCGGCAAAGTGGTTGTTGGGCCAACAGTTCATTATGACGGTTATAAAGAGAATAAAGGTGTTTCTCTTTATATGCACAGAGACTGTGCGTTTGCCATGGCGCAACGAATAATTTGCGATGCATGGCCAAATAGGCGCGAAGGCGAACCCATGAAAAATAATTGCTAACCTTTGCAAAATCACAACCCGCGTAAGGGGGCTCAGGGCTTTCTTCTGGGGCGCGCTTGTTTGTTCTTGCGCGATTGATGTGCAACGGCCAACACGATCACTTTCGTAGGTGTCAGCTTGTAGATGATCGAATAGGGAAATGTTGAGAGTACGAGTTTGCGTGTGCCCGTCCTTGTCCAGGGCTTTCCCATCAGGGGAAAGTCTAACAATCCGTCCGCAGAGTCGGTTATGTATTCGACCACTCGTAACGCTGCTGATGGATTTTCTTGCTCGATAAAGGCTTTGATAGCTTTTAAGTTGATTGTTGCGCGGGTGGCGTACTCAACGCTTTTTAACATTTTTTACACCCAGCATTTTTTTTACTTCATCTGCTGTGTGAACTCGCCCGGCATCCGCGTCCGCCAACCCTGCATCAACTTCTGCAAGCAACCATTCTTCATAATCCAGGCGATCTTTAACCGCTTGCTTGACGATTGACGCGGGTGTTGCGCGTGTACCAGCGGTGAATTTGTTCAGTCTGTTGAATAGCGATTGTGGAAGTTCAATTGTATGGCTCATGGTGTACCCTCCAAGGTTTTATTGCTTGTCTCAAATTTTACACGAACGCATTAATTAATGGAGATTACAATCATGCCATCCAATCATAATCATGGGGTCAAGTTGCTAACGAAAACGCGCCGATCCTGCTTTGCCGGTTCCAACCACTCGATCCGGTAACTATCGCGCATCTATCCGGCTCATGAGTTCGGCTTTAAGTTCGGTCATGAAATCGGCGTGTGCTGTCCTAGGCGCGTTTTAGGTCATTGGAGGCATCAAGCCCGCGCTGAATCTGCGCCTTGTCGTGCTGGCGCAAATCATGTTCTTCAATTTCCAAAACCGCACGTGTCAGGTCTTCGCCTTTGGGGACTTGGTTCAAAACTGATGTATTCATGATTTACGCCTTGGGAACTAGTGTGTTTATTGTAGCCGCTACCGGCTGTTATTCAAAACATTCCTGGAAATAGGGCTGTGGTTGGCGAATTAATAGAACGCGTTTGGATTAAATCCCAATTATCCATTAGGCCGAAGGGCCGTCATACCGGCGCAGGCCGGTATCCAGTTGGTTAAATATCTCGTGCAACGCATGAACAAAAGCAACGGCATGATGAATAAAGGCGCTGGATACCGGCCTGCGCCGGTATGACGGGCTGGTGGATTATTTGGATTGAGGCAACAACTTCCAAAGATTCGCAACAACTGGGGCAATAGGCTTAGCGCAAAAAGCTGGCACGGCGGCTAACCTTGGCGAACAGCCATCTGGCTGTGGCATAATTACGCTCCCGCAAAGGTGGAAAATAATGAACGCTCAAACTCTTTACGACAAACTTTGGAATAGTCACGTGGTGCGCAGCGAGCCGGACGGCACTGCGCTGATTTATATCGACCGGCATTTGGTGCATGAAGTGACCAGCCCGCAAGCCTTTGAAGGGCTGAAGTTGGCGCAGCGCAAGCCGTGGCGCAAGGATTCTATGCTGGCGGTGCCGGATCACAACGTGCCGACCACTAAACGCAGCGGTGGCATCACCGATCCCATCGCGCGTCTGCAAGTGGAAACGCTGGATGCGAACTGCGCTGAGTATGGCATCACCGAATTCAAGATGAACGATATCCGTCAGGGCGTGGTGCACGTGATGGGGCCGGAGCAGGGCGCGACTTTGCCGGGCATGACGGTGGTATGCGGCGACTCGCATACCAGCACGCACGGGGCATTCGGTGCATTGGCGCACGGCATCGGCACGTCCGAGGTCGAGCATGTGATGGCCACGCAATGTCTGGTGGCGAAAAAATCCAAGGCCATGTTGGTTAAAGTAGAGGGTGTGCTCGGCAAGGGGGTGTCAGCGAAAGACATCGCGCTGGCGGTGATCGGTAAGATCGGTACGGCGGGTGGCACTGGGTTCGCCATCGAGTTCGGCGGCTCAACCATTCGCGCCTTGAGCATGGAAGCGCGCATGACCTTGTGCAACATGGCGATTGAGGCGGGCGCACGCGCCGGTATGGTGGCGGCAGACGAGACGACTATCGCTTATTGCAAAGGCCGTCCTTTTTCACCGCAGGGTGAGCAATGGGACAAGGCCGCCGAATATTGGCGCACGTTGCACAGCGATGCAGGGGCAAAGTTTGATGCGACGGTGGAATTGGATGCTGCGCAGATCAAGCCGCAAGTGACTTGGGGAACATCGCCGGAGATGGTGGTTTCAGTTGATGGCCGTGTGCCTGATCCGGCTTTTGCACCGGATGCGGTCAAGCGCGGCGATTGGGAGCGCGCGCTGGCTTACATGGGCTTGCAAGCCAATACGCCCATTACCGAGATTAAAGTCGACAAAGTGTTTATCGGTTCTTGTACGAATGGCCGTATCGAAGATATGCGTGCTGCGGCAGTGGTGGCCAAGGGTAAAAAAGTTGCCGCCAAGGTGAAGTTGGCAATGGTGGTTCCGGGCTCTGGCTTGGTTAAAGCGCAGGCGGAGAAAGAAGGTTTGGATAAGATTTTCATTGCCGCAGGTTTTGAGTGGCGCGATCCCGG
>PLYB01000282.1 GCA_003151655.1 Gallionellaceae bacterium
GGAAAAGGATTGGCCTCGGTCAATCGACGCCACGCATATTCTTGCCACGGCATAACAGGCTTACCATCGGCACCGGCGGGAACTTTCTCGGTACCGCGCACGATACCCAGATAACCGCGAATATCTTCACCCGCCGGACAACTACCTTGGCAAGGAGGTGTGGACTGAATATAGGTCGGACACTTATAAGAATATCCGGCCTGAAATATCACCTGATTCCAGCGGCTAACTTTGCTGTCGCCATCTTTGTAACGGCGGAAAGTAATTTTCTGCGGTGTTTCGCTTACTACTGACATTTTCTATCTCCTCGTTATGGCTCGCCTAGCTGAATTGCGTTGCTGACTAATTGATGCACGCCGCCCACCATTCTTCTATCGAATCCATAGATGGGCATGACCTTGGTAAATTGTGCTTTGCAGATGGCGCAGATGGTTGCCATGAAATTGACACCGTGTTCGTCCACGACTTGCTGCAATACTTCCATGCGCGGCAAGGCTCCCTTGACACGCAACTCCAGCAAATCGTCAGTCAACAAGCCACCGCCGCCACCGCAGCAGAAGGTCTGCTCGCGCGTGGTATTGGGTGACATTTCGACGAAGTTGTTGGCGACCGCCTTGATGATGTTGCGCGGAATTTCAAACTGCCCACCGGCCAGATCGCCCATGCGCGAACCTCGCGCCACGTTGCAGGAATCGTGAAAAGTGATGATGTGTTTGTCGTTCTTGCTCTTGTCGAAAGTCAGCGCCTTGCGCTCGATCATGTCCCAGGTGAATTCACAGATATGCGTCGGCTGCTTATAGCGATGATCGAGTTGCTTTTGCAACATCTGCGCAAAACGATCCACCTCGCTCGCGCCATCACCCACACCACTCAAGGTGTTCCAGAAACTGTAAGCCACACGCCAGGCGTGGCCGCACTCGCCCACCACGATGCGCTTCACGCCGAGTTCAAGCGCGGCTTCGCGAATGCGCAAAGCGATCTTGCGCAACTGCTCGTAGTTACCGATGAACATGCCGAAGTTACCCGCCTCGGAAGCCATCGACGACAGCGTCCAACTGGTACCCGTGGCATGGAACACCTTGGCGTAACCGATCAAACTATCGATATGCGGCTCGGCAAAGAAGTCGGCAGACGGCGTGATCAACAACACTTCCGCGCCCTTAACATCAATCGGAAAGCGCACGTCAATTCCCGTATCTTCTTTAACGTCTTCTTCCAAGCCCTCAAGCGTGTCAATCAACGCTGGCGCAGGAAGACCGAGATTGTTGCCGATGCGGTGTACCTTACCGATAATCTCGTTGGAATATTTCTGGCCGTAACCGACGGAATCGAGTATCTCGCGCGCCGCCATGGTAACTTCGGCAGTGTCGATACCGTAAGGACAAAACACCGAACAGCGGCGGCATTCGGAACACTGGTTGAAATAGTTGTACCACTCGTCCAGCACTTCGCGCGTCAAATCGCGTGCACCGACCAGCTTTGGGAATAGTTTTCCCGGCAAAGTAAAATAACGGCGATACACGCTGCGCATCAAATCCTGACGCGCCACCGGCATATTCTTCGGATCTTGTGTGCCGATGAAATAATGGCACTTGTCGGAGCACGCGCCGCAATGCACGCAGGCATCCATATACACTTTAAGTGAACGGTACTTGGACAGCAGTTCGCCCATCTTGGCGATGGCGCGGTCATGCCAGTCTTCCACCAGTTGTCCGGGGAAGCCGATGGCTTCGTTGATCTTATCGCTGGCGATGTATGGCCCCTTCCCTGCCATCGCGCCCGGTTTCAATGCCGGAATGATGGGGATGATGCGGTAGGCCGGTGCAGTGACATCACTCATTTAGCGTTGCTCATCATTTACAGTTCCGACTTAATTTAGCTATCACTGCATCCCCCCGAATCGGCGCAGTCTCGCGGGCGCTCATATCACCCGAATCTCGGCGGCTATGTTGACGCATCTGCCAAACAGAATAAATAGCCCCGTGGGGGGGCGAATCACCCCAATGGTGTTATTCGGAAGCGACCCAAGTTAGGGGTTTATCCGTTATGTCATCACATCAAATTTCAAGACTTGCGTTTACTTTGAATAATATTTTGTTGGTGTATTGAAAGTGCAGAATCCATTTGTGCTGACAGCATATTCTGCTCCTCCCCTGACAAGGGGCGGCTGGGAGGGGTTAGGGTTTGATCATGATGCGCCAGCGAACTTCCGCGTGGGTACACAGACACGCCCACTTGGCTGCTCTTTGTAGCCAATCAGAAAGTTACTTATGATTTTCATTACCGTTTTTATTCTCAGAGTTTTTGGCTATTTCGTAACTTTCAGGTTGAGTATGGACATACTGGCTCCAAGCATTTATCCAGTTTGTTGCCATTGCGCGCTGAGCTTCCGAAAGAGGTATTTCATTGGCGCACACCTTCTTGTAAAGCACCATTTCCAGTTGGTCTTTTTTCGCGGCTCCCCATTCGCTGTTTCGTGGCTGAGGCCACAGGTTGAGGGGATTATCGGGAGCCCCGCCAATTGAAAGCGCAATCAGGTGGTCTTCTTCGTACAGTGCAGGTTTGGTTTCCGTGTAACCGTATACATTTATTTGCAATTTCTTTAGCTTATTGGTGACGTGCGCTGGAGGCCGGATTTTTTTCGTATACCCCTTCACGCAAACAGTTTGCTGAATATTTTCTTGGGTGATACCGGGATTGATAGCGCCGGGAGTAAGCTGCGGGTCGGGTAGATCTGCTGCCCAAGCTGAGAAAGAAATTGCCAGAGCGAATATAACTTTAAACTTCTGTGCATAAACTGACTGCAATTCCATGCACATTGCTGCACTAAACCCTTCGTGTGTGTGGTTTAGTACCGGCTCTGCTTGGCAGAATCACCATATTGCAATAACTCAAGTAGATTGCTTCGTGCATGTTATCCCCCTTTGATAACAAGTTCGTTGTATTAAACTGCTCCTTTGTTGTGGCAACTTCGCCCTTCGCTAGTGACTAGAGGGTCTAGAATGACTGGATATGATGTATGTATCGCCGTTTGATCTCACACAAGCACCAACCTGCCGTATTGCACTACCCATATATATCTTACATTCGACGAGGTCTCCAAAGTTTGTATTTATTGTTACTGGTCGGGTTTCAGCAGCATAAACGATTAATTGAGCATCTCTACTGTTGTTGGCAGATTCATCAATAACGTAATCGTGTACGTTACTAATCTTTGTCCGACTTGCTTGAGCCAATAGGGGCAATAATATAAAAAGCTTGGTTTGGGTTGCATCAACCGTATTTAGTTTCGATGTCGCGTAATCTATTTGCGCCATGCCTACAGATACCAAATTGACTCTGTCATTATAATAATCTAGATTATTAGCATAATATTGCGATTCATCCATTGCTTCTTGTGCTTTGCGTAAATCCTTATCTGGCGTATCTACGAACTTATTATGCATAAACTCAGTAAATCTCCCCTCTCCAATAGCTGAAAATATATTGTCATTACGTTTCTGATTCGCAGCTTCAATACTTTTTTCAGCAACATCAAGGGCAGCCAATCTCTTTCGCATTGCTACCAATCCAGGCGAATTAGCGTTGACATTACCATCGGCATCTAGCGTACCCGCAACGACTAATAAATCTTGCAATAATTTTTGTGTAGTGTTGGCAATATTGGTTGATTTAGGTGCCTCTCCAACAGCGCAGGTCGATTGCTTCATTACATCTTTGCACGAATTGAAAATGTAAAACCCAAAGTATTTTACTCCGTTAATATTTGCGTCAATTTCTTTTGATTTAATATTAAACGTTGTCTGTATTATTTGATTGGTATGGACTGTCGCAGGAGTATTACTTTCCGTGGCACACGCAGATAAAAAGCAAGCCAACAATATCGAAAAGCGTTTGATAGTTGATTGCGGAGTGTTACTCGCCATAATCTTTTCACTCAAAATACCTCTCCCCATAATTTGAGACCAGCTTCGATTCTAGCATTAATAGGTCTTGGTTCGATTTGTTCTGTTGGGAATTTGAGTCTACCCCCGCTCTCCACACCGCTCCGCAAGCAGTAATTGAAATGGGTAGCATGAACGCCACAGCTTGGAAGACGAATTACCGAGGGAAGCTTAGGGAAGCGCTGATTTATTCGGTTTTTCGCAGCCAAAATCAACATAACATGTCGATTAAATATGATGCGACTAAACGAATATTGAATAAATCAGCGCTTCCTTAGTTTGGTCGACTAGCAAAATACCGCCCAAATGCGTTGTTCATCGGTTGTTCAAATAGTGCTTGACACAGATATTATGAGCCAGTATCTTGTGCGACTGAACAACATTCGAACAACGCGGAGAGAATAATGAAAAAACAATTTGTGGCAGCACTAAGCCGGTCTCAGGGGCGGAACGCATGGGCAGTGATCTTTCGACACCCGATTCGGATTGACCCGAACACGGGCAAAGTGGGGTTGCGGGTACGGCAAGGCCTCGGGACTGCCGATGAAGTTGAAGCCAATCAACTGAAAGATCAACTTAACCAGTTGCTGGGGGACGATTCATATTGGAGCTTGTCCGCAAAGAGCGATGCCGAAAGGCGCTTTCACCGCCGAGTTGTAGAAATATTCTTTCATGGCATGGAACCAGAGGAGAATGACTTTGGAGCTATTCGCGAGTCGATTATCACTTTACCGACTTCGCAAAATTCAGAATACAGGCGCGCACTGCTCCTTGGCACAACTGGGGCGGGCAAAACGACATTGTTGAGGCAATTGATTGGAACAGATCCAGAAACCGAGCGATTTCCGTAAACATCGTCGGCAAAGACAACTGTGCATGAGACAGAAGTTGTCCTCGACACGGGGCCATTCAGGGCAGTCGTCACTTTTTTCCCGATGGATGAGGTGCGGGAACATTTGAACGAATGTATTTCCGAGGCTGTGCTTGCAGCATACAGAGGCGACAAAGATACCGAAGTTTTACGGAAGCTCTTGATGCACGTAAATCAGCGATTCCGCTTCAACTACATTCTGGGTAATGGTTCGCAAGTGCTGACATCGGATGATGATGAAGACGATAATGATGCGCCCACGTTCGTCGAAGAGAACATGGCTGATCAAGCCATAAATATGGAACGTACCAATGCGTTGCTCTCTGAGTGCATCACCGAATTAAGGGATATTGCAAAGCGGCACGGGGATCAACTAAAAGCGGAACTGGGTGCAATTGACGAAAAAGATCAGCGCGTTGTCGATGAGTTATTTGAGGAGGAGCTTGATCGTCGCCTGCGCGAAGATGAGGTGTCCCATCGTGTAAGTGACAACCTTATGGACGAAATCGAGCTACGTTTTGCCTTACTGCACGAGGCAGGAACAGTCCACCGCAACAAACAAGGATGGCCACAATTCTGGTCATGGCAGACCGACAACCGGGCATCGTTTATCAAGGCAGTGACACGTTTCTCTAGTAATTATGCCCCGCGCTTTGGAAGGTTGCTAACGCCATTGGTCAACGGAGTTCGTGTATCAGGCCCATTTATTCCTGAATGGAACGAGGGTAAGCAACCCAAACTCGTTTTGCTGGATGGCGAGGGGCTATTACATACCCCGAAATCGGTAGTAACTATTTCGACTTCCATGATCCGGCGTATTGAATCCACGGATGCAATCATTCTTGTAGATAACGCTACGAGCCCTATGTTGGCTGCACCAGTCGCCGCCATGAAGGAAATGATCACATCCGGCAGTGCTAGCAAACTCCTGCTCGTATTCACTCATTTCGATGAAGTCAAAGGCGACAACTTACCAAACGCGACCTCCAAGGAACAGCACATCCTAGCCTCTGCTGAGAATGTATTGGCGGCGATTGGAGAAGAATTAGGGCCGTTCGCAAAAAGGGCATTGCGTGGACGCCTGAAGGATGCTTGCTTCTTCGTGGGCGGAATAGACGAGCACCTAGATATCACAATGAAATCGCAAAAGCGCACCATGAGCCAGTTGCAGAAACTGCTGGAAACTATCGACATAATCGTTGAAAAACCGGCTCCTGTTCATGCAAAACCGATCTACGATCGCATGAATCTGGCTTTCGCAGTGCAGAAAGCCGCAGAGGGATTCCACGATATATGGTGGTCACGATTAGGTCTTCCGTCTAAAGCGGGGGTCGGCAAGGAACACTGGAAGCGTATTTGGGCACTGAGCAATCGACTTGGGACACCTGGCCGCGCCGACGAGTACGACAACCTCAAGCCAGTTGCGGATCTGCGTAAGCAACTTCTGGATCGGCTGTACATCCTATTGCAAAGCCCTCTGCGTTGGGATCCAGTTGAACCGACTGATGATGCACACAAGCAGCAAGTCTTCGATGAGCTTGCCAAAGCGCTTTCGGCCAAAATACTAGAACTTTCTAATCGTCGGGTACGAGGCGAACGAATGCCAGAGTGGCAAGTGGCATTTAACCAGTCTGGCCCGAGGTCAAGCTATGCTCGCGCTTCCATCATTGGAAAACAGATATATGATCGCGCCGCGCCGGTACCGGACGTAACTCCGTCGCCAGACCGTAATTCTTTTCTTCATGAGGTAGCCGAGGTTGTCGAAAGCGTTTGCCAAGAAATGGGCGCTAGCCTTAACTGAAGAACAGTGTAACTAACTGGGGTTCAGAGTGAATATAAATTTGCCCCAAGTTTTGGTAGATACTCTGTTCTAGGTCAAGTTTTTTTATATTTTTAACAAAGTCAAAGACTCAGGGGCGCATTGATTTATTCGCTCAGGCTTATTTGAATTAAGCCTCTGGATCAAACCCTTGAGCTTAACTGGGGTCAGAGTAGAATGGCACTTACTTAATACTTAACTGCATGAAGTAAAAAAAGAAACAGGCTGGCTTGGTGGTACGATTTAGTCGCCAAACCATCGCAACCACTCAGGAGCCAGCCCGTATGCATAATAATCGTTCTGCGTTATCGCAACAACATCATCGCGTACAACATTACGCTGCCAGCAACGACGCATTTGATTTTTTCAATATACTCACCTCTCCC
>PLYB01000118.1:0-3568 GCA_003151655.1 Gallionellaceae bacterium
CAGTCCCCCTTGTCAGGGGGAGGCAACCCCTGAGCCGTTCAGGATTTTAACCGATACCAGAAAGTCCCTATCACTTCATGCATAAATATTCTGCTGTCGCTCAGCGCGCCGGCATTGGGAATGAAAGCCAGCAAGTCGAGTTGGTAGCTAGTGGTGTAAGCCGTGGGTGCGGGTATGACCTCGAATCCCGCAGCTTTGAAGACCGCAGCAGCACGCGGCATGTGCCAGGCGTGGGTGACTAGGGCGATGCGCTTGATGTTGCTTTGTTGCAAGATTTGACGACTGGCGCGGGCATTTTCCAGCGTGTTGTCGGAGGAGTCTTCCGTCCATGCTACTGGAACATTGAATTCTTCAATCAGTACACGTTTCATTTGCTGGGCTTCAGAAAGCGTATTGCCGAGGGGGCGGCCTCCGCTGACCAGAATTGGTTTTCCAGTGTCACGGTAAAGCTTGGCGGCATAACGCAGGCGCAGCAAACTGGCTTCACTGACGGTGTCTCCGCCATATTCCGGCGCATGAAAGTAAGTTCCACCACCCAGAACCACAATTGCCTCTGCTTGACGGATATCGACGGCGAGCGGCTCGCCTTCCAGTTGATGGAGCAATTTTGCTGAGAAATAGGGCGTGGAGAGTAACCACAGCAGCACTATTGAGGCGGTTAGCAGAATGCGGGCAATGCGTGGATGCCGCCGCCAGACCCACAAACCGAGTGCGGCTATGATCAATAAATTAAGCGGCGGTAGCAGGAATGCGCTGATAAGGTTGGTGAAGAACCAGGACATGGGGTATGGCTATACAAAAAAGAACGAGCATCATACTGCATGCTCGTTTTTAGGGGGGGTCAAGATCAAAAAGCAATTTTACGACTGTGCTGCTTGCTTCATAAAGTGCTTTGCATAACGTGCGGCCAAACGTTCAACTGGCAACATGATGAACACATCGGCGCAATTGAAATCGGCATCCCAAGCCGGTTCTCCGCAAATGTAAGCTCCCAATCTCAGATAGCCTTTGATCAGCGGCGGAATGATGACTTCCATGTTTTGATTTAAGGACTCCAGCGGCAAACGGCAGCGTGGAGTCACGCGATATTCAACCGGGGAGGCATGTAGTTTGTGAATCTTGTTATAGACGCTGGCTGCGTAGTGACCTCCATCCGCCATGCTGATGCTGGCACAGCCAATCAGATATTCGTGATCGTGCTTGCCAATGTAGTCAGCCAATCCGCTCCATAGTTGTGTGATGGTAGCTCCGTCGCGGTAGTCTGAATGTACGCAGGAGCGGCCTACTTCAACGATACTGTCACGCAAATTGACCAGACTGGACAGGTCGAATTCGGTTTCAGAATAGTAGCCACCGGCAAGGCGTGCCTGCTCCGGCGGCATGATGCGGTAAGTGCCAACCACTTTGTTATTTTGGAGGTTGCGTACCAGGAGATGTTCGCAATATTTGTCAAAGCGGTCACGATCCAGTCCTTCGTTTGCGCTCGGCAACTTCGCGCCCATTTCTTCGGCAAAAACTTGATAACGGACGCGCTGCGCTTCTTCTACCTCGGCACCTGTTCTAGCCATACTGACGGCTAGTTTATTCTGCGGTTGGTGTGCTGGTTGCGGTTCTTGTTTAATCAAGTGGGGCATCTTCAAACTCCTTGTGAATGAATAGTAGGAGATTAGCGATGCAACATTGCGCGGCAGTTACAACGGCATTAAAGATTGGTTACAGCGTTTGGCGAGTAGGGCATCTTCCTCGTTGTGGTGCGGGGCTGGCTGGGGGTGTTCGGCCAGCGGCGGCGCGATAGATAGTGCCTGTGTTATGCAGTGCTGGGCTTGTAGCGCGAGTATGCGGCGATTCTCGACTTGAGTGGAGAGCGCGGCAGTGGTGGTTAGACGGGCATGCAGATCTCGGCTGGATAATATTTTCCACATCGATTCTACAAAGCTCATATCGCCAATATATGCTGCATCCAGATTCGGGTTGTTGTTTTCGTCGTGATAGTAAATGGCGATCGGGTAAATCGGAGCCTGAGCATCAATGGCCGGTTGCAACAAAGATGCGTGAAAGTGCCCAACGTGCGAGCCGTCGGTGGTGGTGCCTTCCGGGAATATAGCCATGCAGTTTCCTGCGCGCAAAGTCTCGACAGCTTGCAGATTGGTGCGAACCGTATCGCTACGCTTGTTGCGCTCGATGAATATCGTTTGCGCGCGTGCGCACAGAAAGCCGATGAGAGGCCAGTGACGCACCTCTGATTTGGCGACGAAGCGCATCGGCAATACCGAGCTCATCAAAAAGACATCCAGCCATGAAATGTGATTCGCGACAATCAGTCCACGGGTGATCTCACTCAATGGTATTTCGCCTGTCAAACTGATGCGAACATGCAGAATAGTCAGCAACTCGACCGACCATCGCCGCATAATATGTCGTTGCAGACTGGTTCGCAGAGACGGATAAATTATGGCGAGCAATACCCCGTAAAGTATATGCAGCGCTAGTCGAGTTGCGCGAAAACAGACCTGAATTCGTCTCGGGAGGGTGGAGTTCTTCATAATTCCAGATAACACTTTGGCACTGTGATTCCCGTTCTTTGTGATTGTTGCTGATATTGAAGCCGAATAGAATAGGGGGCGCTTGTTACGGGATTATGAATTTATTTTCTGGATGATGAAGTTCAGCAGATCGCAAACACCCCCTCCCTCGGTCCCTCCCCCGATGGGAGAGGGAAGCAAGTCCCCTCTCCCATCGGGGGAGGGCTAGGGAGGGGGTTGTCGAACAGCAGAGCTTTCAGCCAACTTCCTGCCAAATTAATGGCTTGGGATTTGCCACTAGGATTATGCGTAGAGATATTTGACAGAGCCTTATTGTCTCGCATACAATCCGCGCCCTTCGAAGTTTACTTACTCTTTTGTATTAGGAAATGCCATGAAAACATTTTCCGCTAAGCAGCACGAAGTCCAGCATGACTGGCTTCTCGTGGATGCTTCCAATCAAGTTCTAGGCCGTTTGGCCAGCCAGATCGCTGCCCGCTTGCGCGGTAAGCATAAGGCGATTTATACGCCGCACGTTGATACCGGCGACTTTGTTGTGGTCGTTAACGCGGAAAAACTGCGTGTAACGGGCAACAAGGCACAGGACAAAATTTATTACCGCCATACTGGTTATCCCGGCGGTATTTATGAGACCAATTTCACCAAGCTGAATCAACGCCACCCACAGCGCGTATTGCAAAAAGCGGTGCGTGGAATGTTGCCTAAGGGCCCGTTGGGCTACGCGATGTTGCGTAAGCTGAAGGTTTATGCCGGTGCGACTCATCCTCACACTGCCCAGCAACCTAAACCTATTGATCTGTTAAAGGCGTAATCATGAGTGTGACTTATAACTACGGCACTGGCCGTCGCAAAAGCGCAGTAGCCCGCGTATTTATGAAGCCCGGCAAAGGCGAGATCATCGTCAACGACAAGCCGATCGACCAATTCTTTTCGCGTGAAACCGGACGTATGGTTGTTCGCCAGCCGTTGGAGTTGACCGAAATGATGGGCAAGTTTGACATCATGGTGAACGTTGCCGGTGGCGG
>PLYB01000118.1:3636-3784 GCA_003151655.1 Gallionellaceae bacterium
CGCGTCGCAGGAAGCAATTCTCCAAGCGTTAAAATTCTGGCCTGCGTTTGTCGCAGAGCTGGTCGGAGATGCAGAAAAGACCGCCTTCGGGCGGTCTTTTCATTTATCATTCGCGCTGTTAAATATACTTAAATTAATTATTCAATTA
>PLYB01000221.1:0-12874 GCA_003151655.1 Gallionellaceae bacterium
GTGATCGCGACGGCGATGCGCCCAGCCGCACAGGCTAACTGTTTGATCGAGATGTGTAGCGTTAAGTTGTCCGCAATAATGTGTTCGCATAGTTAGTTCTATTCAGTTCAGTTCAGTAAGAGGTAGATCGAAAGGTGGTAATTGGGGTACTTGATTATTTGTTAGCCAGTTTGCTTGCAGCAGCATCTTCCGCAGAAACAACCACGCCCATCGAGATAATGGACTTGAAAGCCATATCCACACTGATATCCAGCTCAATGGTATCGGCTTTGCGCACATAAAAATAGAAACCGTTCACCGGGCTTGGCGTGGTGGGAATAAATACGGCAACGTATTCTTCTTCCAGCACACGCGTCACTTCCCCCGGCACAGAAGTCTGAAAAGCCAGCGACCATGCCTGCGGATGCGGATAACGCACCAGCAGCACTTTGCCAAAACCGTTGCCGCTTTCCGACAACAGCGTATCGCTAACTTGCTTGACGCTGTTGTAGATGCTGTTGACTACCGGAATGCGCTGCAAAATCCAATCCCATAACTCCAGTAAACGTTGCCCCAGCACATTTTGCGCAAGCATGCCGGTAAACAGCACAATTGCCAAGGTAAGTATTACGCCCATTCCGGGAACGCGCCAAGTTTCAGGCAACAACTTCAACGACTGATCCATCGTGCCGATGGTCAAATTTATCACCCAGATAGTGATGCCCAGCGGCACCCAAACCAGCAACCCGGTTAGCAGGTATTTTTTCATGCGTTACCGTTCATGGCAGGACATGATGCACAAGCTGTCGGCTCGCATTTCGCTGCGGGTGGATTCTTGAAGTCAGTGGCGTAATAACCGTTGCCCTTGAGTTGGAAACCGGCAGCAGTAAGTTGCTTGCTAAATGTTTCCTGAGCGCATTCCGGGCAAACCGTCAATTCCGCATCGCTCATTTTTTGCATGACATCTTTTTGCGTGCCGCAACTGCTGCAACGATATTCGTAAATAGGCATTGGTGTTCCTATTGGTAATTTATTAAGGCGCGCATTATACCCCAGACAATATTCAAACAACGAGTTCGCGCCACTTTCCAACCTGTAAGCCGTCCAATGTCCATTCGCCGATAGCAGCGCGTATCAGTCGCAATGTCGGGTAACCGAGCGCCGCAGTCATACGCCGCACCTGGCGATTCTTTCCCTCGCGGATGGTGAGCTCCAACCAACTTGTGGGCTGTGACTTCCTTTCGCGAACGGGAGTCGCACGCGGCCACAGGTTTTCCGGCTCCACCATCAAGCGTGCTTCGGCAGGCAAGGTCAGCCCATCCTTGAGCTGAATGCCGCGCTGCAATTTCTGCAACGCCGCTGCGTCCGGCACGCCTTCTACCTGCACCCAATAAGTTTTGGGCTGTTTGTGCTTGGGATCGGTAATGCGATGCTGCAACTGTCCATCGTCCGTCAGCAACAACAATCCTTCACTATCGGTGTCCAAACGCCCTGCGGGATAAAAGTCCGGCATCACGATATAGTCAGCCAGCGTCGGATGCAGTCCATCGCGACTGAATTGGCAAATCACACCATAGGGTTTGTTGAACAGCAGAATCCGGCTCATTTCATTTTCTCATTTAGCAATGCGTACAGTTTAACGCAGCTCCTATGCAAACGACTTCCTGCAAGTGTTAAAAACACTTCCATTTTGAAAGTGTTTTCAAAACTCCAAAGGCGTTTTTCAGCTCCCCATATTCAAAAATAGGCCATGCAATTGTAGAATCGCCAAAAAAAATTTAAAGGGACGTATGGCACTACAATTCAACACACCAAAACAACGTTGCCTCGCACTCACAGCCATCATCTGCTGGCTTGCCGCTAACAGCGCATTGGCCACCCAGAATGACTTTAACGAGTGCCGCGAATATTTTGCCGATAGCACACCGCCGGTGGTACATCGCCAGGAAGAATTAAAGCCCCGCGCTTTATGCTACAGCGGTTTTGCAGTGATGCACTCCGGCAAAAGCCACACTCCGGTATATGTCGCGGAAAAACTTAACCGGGATATGTTGCGCGAGGCCAGAAATAAAAAACGTACCAACAAGTTTTTTGCGGATGCGCGGCTCCCCCGCTCCGAACGCGCAGAACTGGAAGATTATCACGGAGCCGGAGTTGACCGTGGACACATGGCTCCCGCTGCCGACATGTCAACAGCAGAGGCGATGGCACAGTGCTTCTCGCTGGCCAACATAATTCCGCAAGCCCCCAAGAACAATCAGCATGCCTGGGCAAGCATTGAGAAGGCAACACGCAAATATATAAAGCGTGCGAATGGTGATGTGTACGTCATCACCGGCCCTGTGTTTGACAGTAACCCGCCTACTATCGGGCCAAACCATGTCTGGGTGCCCCGCTATATCTACAAACTGGTGTACGACCCATCGGCTAACAAGGCTTGGGCGCACTGGATTGAGAACACCAATGAAGCGAAGCCGGAAAAACCGATTAGCTATCAGGAATTGGTACAGCGAACCGGCATTAACTTTCTGCCCAACATGAAATAATATCTGGCTAACTGATCATCTGCATCTGGCTTGTTGATTCGTGTTTCTGAATATCGGCAAGGTTAAATACGAGCATCGCGGGGTGGACAAACGGCCTCATCGTTAGCCCACGCGGTCAGTTGCCATGTTCGACGAGCATTGCTGATAGTCGCGAAAATTGGTTATTGAGGTTCTGCCAGCACCGTCTCAATATTCTCTAACACTTGGAAAACATTCACCGCAACGTGCGGAAGAACATGACTTTCCTCGCCAACATGGATGTGGTGCGGGAAACTGGAAATTTCGCGGTGATACGGGGCATTGTCCCAACGACGGATCAGGCTACCATCGGCGCGCTGCCAATGAAAACTGTATCTCTCAATTTGCAAACCTTCAGGCTCGACACGGGCACGCTCAACGCATTGCAGCAGTGAGTTATCCACCAGCAAAACACGACAACGATACTGCGCTACGCCATTACCAGTCTCTGCGTAATCCACGGTGATTTGCCGTGAATAAGTCCAAGCCAATAGATAAGCTTCTACTCTGGATAGCCACTGCTCCAGCGCATCATCCACGCCCGGCCTCCGCCACTGCAAGCTTGGCCTCTAAACTGGCCGCCAGCGCAGCGAATCCGTCCCAATCAAACCACTGCGATGCATCGCCAAGTTCACCGGCATCAAAACGTCGTTGGAACTCGGCAGTACTCATAGCGTATTGCTGTTCCAAAGCAGCAAGCTTTTCGCGGAATTCGACAAGTTTTTTGCGATCTTTCTCAACCAGAAAGTCGATGACCTTATCGAGCAATTGACCCGTCGCGGCTGAGTTGGTCGAGAGCTGTTCGATCAGATGAATTTTTTCGGCAATCGCACTCATGGTTTTCTCCCTTCAACTTTGAAACAATGTAATTCGCGGAGTCTAGTTCTCCCTGTTGACCGTAAGCGTTAGGGCTTTCCACGCCAAACAATTTGTACTTTTCTATTCTGCATCACACAGTCACGAAGGTAAAGGTTAATGAGACTTTGGTAAGGCACTCCCGCTTCACTCGCCATCCCCTTGAAGTAGCCAACAACATCTTCAGAAAGGCGCATCGTAACTGGTTTCTTGAGTTTCGAAGCGTAGGGGTTTTTACGCGATTTCATTTTCGATAAATCGTATTCAGTCTTCATGCTTGTTCGCCTCCATAGAAATTACTTTCGCGCTTAGTTGCTTTACGTGCCGAAATAATGCGGATCAAATTGCCAGCCTCCCGCTCACAGTGGCAGACCAGAAGAAGTCTGGCACCGCTACTCATGCCGAGCAATAGAAAACGGTCTTCCTCAGCGGAGTTTTCTTCATCGTAGAACTGAACAGCAAATTCATCGTAGAAGACCGACTGCGCTTCCTCAAAAGAGATGCCATGCTTCTTGAGGTTTATCGCCGCTTTTGTCGGATTTGGTTCGAAACTAATCATACGTACATTGTATTGCAGGTATGAACAAAGTCAAGGTAACGAAGGTATTTGCATACATTCGGCGCAATAAGGATTGCGCCCTACAAGATACGCCTTACGCGGGTTAATTTGATATGTGGTGATTACTTTCCAAACAGCAGCAATAGAATCATAGCTGCGACGCCAATCATGCCAGACCACTGGCCAACCTTAATAGCATAAAACTTTTGTCCGCATATTACTGACAGGGCATGTACGTGACAAAGCTTTGCGCTGATCAAATCAACAACATCTTGTTGTAAAACTTCATGCGCGTATTCTTTTCCATACTCAAACTCGGAAATGGCACCAAAAAAAACATATCCACGTTTTGAGCCATTCAATTTTGGAAAAACAGCCGCTAAAAAAGCGAAAGCAGATATGACTAATCCAATGGCTGAGACAAATGAAAGCATATCAACATATCCCCACTGACCAGGAACTTTAACCCAAAGTTGAACTAAGTTTGCTTTATAGAGAAATGCAATAAGTGCTGTTGAACCTGCGAAAAAAAATGCAGCTTTCTGGTCGGCCTGTCTAATGTAGTCGCGAACATATTGATGGGTTTCATCAGCGAATTTCCAATGGAACTCTGTTTTTTTGTCCGTTTGTGAAACATCTTCATTTGGTGGCTGAATACTATTTGGAGTGGATTCACCTGAACGAACATTTGACATTAAGGGCGCACTTACAACTCCTGCCGATAAAAGCTGGGATGTTTGTTCGCTTTGGCGATGCTGCGTCGTTTCGGTCATATAGCCGCCTATAATAATCGGCTCCAACGCCCAAAATAGCGATAGAGTGAATATGTTTTTCCACTTTGTTGATAGTGCCAACCTGTATCAAGTGGTAGTAGCTCAGTCCAATTAGCTTGCCAATCAGAAGGAAGCATATTACGGGCGCTCTCACCGATTACAATTTCTCCTGCTTTTGCGTGCCTTAGCATTTTTGAAGCAAAATTAGCAGTTGCGCCAATTGCAGCATTGGAGTTGAAGCGCCGAGGAGGCCCAAGCCTTGCGATAGTAACGTTTCCATAATCAATGGCAACGCGAAACTCAATTTCTTTTGTAGGCGTAGCACGAAGAATGGGGTTAATTAAGTGCTGGTTAGCAGCCATCATTGTTAGTGCTGCTGAAACGGATCTTTTAGTACCGTTCTCACTTGGTGAGCCTTCCCCATCATTAAAATATATCATCAACCCATCGCCCGTGTTTTTTTCAACATTGCCGCCATACTCTTCCGCTATGCGGATCATTTCAGTAAAGAATAAATTTAGTACGCGGAGCGTTAGGTCTTGTTCCTCTAAAGTTTCCATAGAGCGGCTTGAGAAACCGCAAATATCGATGAACATTACAGCCATGGAAAGTCGCTTGCCATCTCCAATTGTTAGAGAGTCATCATCAGGTACAGTGCGCCCCTCTCCAATTTTTGGTCTAGCACTAATTTTTTGACGCAACTCTTCAATGCGAGCTATTTGAGCACGCCAGTAACTATCTTGAAGTCCGTCATAATTCATATTAAATATGCGTCAAAAAACTATTTAAGATTTCCGCCATTTGTCTGGCTACCCTATATTGGTATAGCGAACGCACTCAGCCCATAAAATTTGTCCGTATTTTTATCGTAGCGAGTAATATTATTTTAGTTGATCTAAAGCCTTTTGTGCCGGTTGGTGGCCTTGTGCAGCAGCTTTTTTCCACCAATACGCCGCCAGCTTTGAATCGTGTGCGACACCATAGCCGTTGTTATACATCAAGCCGAGATTGGCTTGCGCATCTGCAACTCCTTGATCAGCCGCTTTCTTCCACCAGTATACCGCCTGCTTTGCATCGTGCGCGACACCATCGCCTTTGTAATACATCTGGGCTAAATTGAATTGTGCATCTGCAGCTCCCTGATCGGCTGCTTTTTGATACCAATACACCGCCTGACTTGCATCGCGCGCGACACCCTCGCCGTTGGCATACATCAAGCCGAGATTGTTTTGTGCATCTGCAAGCCCCTGATCAGCAGCTTTCTGATACCAGTACGCCGCCTGCTTTGCATCGCTGGCGACAACATTGCCATAGGCAAGCATCCAGCCGAGATTGTATTGCGCTAGAGCAACCCCCTGATCAGCAGCTTTCTGATACCAATATGCCGCCTGCTTTACATCGTGTGCAACTCCATCGCCATTGGCATACTTCAGGCCGAGATTGTATTGCGCTGGTGCGAACCCCAGATCAGCCGATTTCTTCCACCAATACACCGCCTGCTTTGCGTCGCGAGCGACACCATCGCCATTGGTGTACATTGCGCCGAGAAAGTATTGCGCCGGGGCATAGTCCTGGTCGGCCGCTTTCTGAAACCAATACACCGCCTGCTTTGCATCGGGAGCGACCCCATTGCCGGTGAAATGCATCGCGCCGAGAAGGGTTTGCGATAATACTTCCCCCTGATCGGCCACTTTTCGAAATAACCGCAAAGCTTCAGTATAGTGACCCTCGCTATATTGTTTTACTCCAGAATCAAACAATTCATTCAAGGTCAATTTATAGGCCTGTTTCTGATAGTCGGCTTGCAGAGCTTGCCGTGAAGCATCGGTTTGTTTTTCTTCAAGCTGCTTTTTTAGGCGCGCAATTTCAGCGAATGCCGCGTTTGTTTCTTTTTTGGATTGGGTAAGCGATTCTGCGATTTGAATATTCTGACCACTCACTTTTGAAAGATTATCGGCAAGTTGCGATATTTGCTTATTCTTCGCATCAACATCCAACATTTTATTCAGCGACTTCAGCACATCCGCCGGATCGGCTTTGATTTGTGCCTTGAGCACGTACATTGAACCGTTCCATTTTTCATCAAGTATCTGAACACTGGTAACACCCGCTGACAGCGTTTCGATTTCCTGTGTGTCGAGCCTGCGACCATCGGATGAACTTTGCTGTTTTACCAATGCGCTGACATGTGTGCCCAGCTCACTCAGTAATTCGCGTTTAACTTCCTGCAATGCAATGGCGCGGGCAGTTATTTTGCTATCGGCTTCACTGGCCTGATAGGTGTACTCACGAAGGTAGGTTTGTTCAGCGGCAAAGGCCGCACTTGAAAAAATAAACGTTGCAAGAAAGTACAGAATTGAACGGGTCAGCATCTCAACAGTCTCCAAGCATGATGGAATTAACGGAATGATTTTAGAGGAATAACAGAAAACTCGCTTGTTATTATTTGTCTACGAACTGGTTACCACGCGCCGCGTAAACGTCCGTCCTCTCTTCCGCTCTACTTAATCGCACTCTGACGGGTGCTCCCGGATTCCGCTGCGCTGCATCCGGGCTACGGGTGCTAAAAAAATCCCGCCTCGAATTGGCGGGATTTTTTACGACCGCGCGATACTCGAAAGAATACGATTCCCTTTGGTTCACTTCGAATTCAGAATTATTTTATTGGAACAGAACGATCAAAAAGCGTTTCGGGTGCGATATCCAAATCACCAGGCCAGCACACCGTATCCAGCGCGACGAAGGCCTGTTTAAACAAAGTGACATCCTGCAAGCGGGTAAATACGCCCCTGTTCAAATACGGGCGAGCATCAAACAACCGATGATCCCCGGTATCGAACCAAAGTTCCAGTGAAAAATCATTGTTCGGCACAACACGAATAACCGATTCCATCGTCACTCCTAACGGGCACGCCCGCTCCCCTCTCCTCAATCCTCTCCCACAAGCGGGCGAGGAAGCCAGCGAATCGCTGCGCAAATTTGTCATTATCGCAATGGATCAATTGCAAAAGGCGTTTGCCCATTTACGGCTAACTCCCAATCCGCCAATAACGACTCCCGATGTATTTCAATCCACGCCTGCACCAACCTTACCTTGTTAATTGGAATTTCACCACTCAACTGCATCGCATCTAAAATTGAGAACGCAGCCTCTTGGCCTTGATACTTAGCGTGAATATGGGGAAGTTTATGCCGCTCGTCGTCGTAGAAATACAGGCAGATCACAATTCCATAAAACATACTGATAGTTGGCATAGCTGACGCTCCGCTAATTAGACTTGCACAGTATAACAAAACAATTGGACTAGCCCTTTTCTACCTATTGAGCCGCAGTTAGCGGGAATGATTACAGACTTTTGCTCAAAATATGGGAATTTCACCTGCCATGGTTAAACTCCATACCACAAACTTACGCCAAGCTCGGCACTTTTTAATTTATTTGTTGCGCTGTGTATATTTACACTTTACGCTACGATCATGATTAAAACCTTCGCACACAATGGACTTGAAAAGTTTTTCAAGAAAGGAAGCAAGGCTGGTATTCAAGCTGCGCATGAGGGGCGGCTTCAAGCTCAGCTTGCGAAGTTGGACGCTTCTAAAACCCCGCAAGACATGGACTTGCCAGCGTGGAAGTTACATCCCCTAAAGGGGCCACTAAAAAGCCATTGGGCGGTTTTTGTATCGGGGAATTGGCGCTTGACTTTCAAGTTCATTGGGGAAGATGCTGAAGTAGTGGATTATCAGGATTATCACTATAACCAGCCACTTGCCACCGGCTGTTTGGTGGCTTAGTGGATTGGCTAGAAGTTCCATCAGGAGAAAAATTATGAGCAGAATGTTCAATCCACCTCATCCTGGGGCAGTTTTAAAAGATGGTGTAATGGTCGATGGTGTTACCGTAACCGGCTTGGCACTACAGCTTGGTGTGACACGGGTGGCCCTTTCTCGCGTGCTCAATGCACATGCGGGAATATCTGCCGACATGGCGATTAAGCTTTGCCGTGTATTTGGCGGCTTGGCTGAGTCTTGGTTATACATGCAAGCCAACTACGATCTATGGCAAGCTGAGCGCCGCGTTGACCAGCGTGAAAAACGAGTCCGCTTGGCGGCATAATGAATATTAAGCCAATCAGAAACGATGAAGACTTGCGCGACACCTTCAAGCGCTTAGAAACAGTGTTTCAAGCGAAAGAGGGGACACCTGAAGCGGACGAAATGGAAATTCTGGTTACGCTTATTGAAGCCTATGAACAAAAGCATTACCCGATAAGCAAAGCCTAGCTGGCGTTTAATAGCCGCCTCTAATCCCTTGGCTTGATTAGTATCTGGTGACCTATGCGCCAATGCTTACGCGGCCAGTCGATCCAGCGGCTTTATTTTCGGCGTTGGTAATTGTTCGGCTTGCCACAAGTCCCACTGCGTTTGCATTCCTAGCCAAACATCAGGGGAGGTATTCAGCCATGCTGAAAGGCGTAAGGCCATACCTGCCGTTACACCTGCTTTACCGTTCAGCACTTTGGATAACGTCACGCGGGATACTTGCAAAGCCTTAGCTGCGCTTGTAACCGTCATGTCTTCCGGTATCCATTCCCGTAATACTTCGCCAGGGTGTACTGGGTTGTGCATTCTGCTCATTTTAATATCTCCTGATGGAACTTCTAGCCAATCCACTAAGCCACCAAACAGCCGGTGGCAAGTGGCTGGTTATAGTGATAATCCTGATAATCGACAAGGACGGCATCGACACCTTCGAACTTGAAGGTCATGCGCCAGTTGCCGTTGACGCTAACCGAATAATGCTCAATTAAATCTCTTGTCAGTGGGTGAAAATCCCATCCCGGTGCGTTCATGTCTTCCGGTTGCTTTGCATTGTCCAACATCGTCAGCATTATTTGCAGCTTGCGGGCATGGTGCGGCTGTATACCTGCTTTGCTTCCTTTTCGGAAGAATGTCTCAAGTCCCTTGTGGCGAAACGTCTTAATCATGGCACAAACTGTAAACCGTTAATTAACGGCTGTCAATCTTTCACATTGCCTCATCAAAAATCTGAGTGAAATGACCCGCTCATGGCATATATACTCAATGGCCGCAAAAGCCCAAATTGCACCTTTTTCCTGCTGTTGTTCCCGATAAAGGATCAGCGCCGTTGCAGTTAGCATGTTAATCACCTGAGGGAGGATTTAGCATGCATCAATTAATTTCTGTGATTGGCAGCAAGGGAGGAACCGGCAAGACCAGCATTAGCCATATGCTGTGTCACGGCTTGGGTCTGTTCGGCAGACAGTCTATTTCCATACTGACCGATGCAGAACGCGAGCCGCTGTCACGCGCTGGCCGCCACTACATTACGCTGGATGGGCGCACTCCGGAACAGCTTGAAAAAATACTGGAGAAACTCAGTACCATGCCAAATTGGATCGGCGTAATTGACGGTGGCGGCAATCGCCCCGATATGGATCGCCACCTGTATGAGCTGGGCGGACTGGTATTGCTTCCATTTCGCGACTCTCAAGAAGACATGCGCACCGTGGTGCGGGATTTGGATCGTTATCCAAACGCATTGGGTGTGCCATCACAATGGCCGACTAACTCTTGGCAACAAATGGCCGCCGAGCGCACCTTGGACGAAGTGATGCAGGCTTACCGCCCCCGCCTGCTTGAGCCGGTCTATTCGGTCAGCGCCAGCAAGTTGCTGCTGCAAGCCGAAGTGCCGAGCCATCTACCCAGCATACTCAACAACGTCAGCCGCGGTCTGGCGCGCCAAGTATTGGATCGATTGGGATTGCCTTACGACCCGGACAATGCCTGACCGCCAAGATTCGCCACACGAACGCAGCACACAAAAAAGCCCGCCACTTTCGTGGCGGGCTTTTTAACAACTCAACCGGAAATTAACCCGCTTGGATGTTAGAGGCTTGCTTGCCTTTAGGACCTTGCACAACTTCGAAAGTCACTTTCTGACCTTCTTTGAGCGACTTGAAGCCGCTCATGTTGATCGCTGAGAAGTGCGCGAAAAGATCTTCGCTACCATCATCAGGAGTAATAAAACCAAAACCTTTTGCATCGTTGAACCACTTTACTGTACCGTTTGCCATGTTGAAACTTCCTTACTAAAAAACCGGGTGGATTCCCGTCAAACTGTTTGAATTCCAAAGACCGCACATGGCGAAACCAGTACTGCAGATACTTATGATTCAAACACCCACGCGCTTTTTACTTTGTTAATTCAAAAACGTCAAGTACTTATTGCAAGTTTTTTTAATACACTTGAAAAAACCACGCTAATCGTCAAATATAGGGTCATACAAAGTGCCACAATAGCGACAATGACAACCAAACACGAAAACTCATCAGTACTTGAACTGGAGCGCAGTAAAAGCAAGCCCCCATCGCTGTATAAAGTACTGTTATTAAACGACGATTTCACCACGATGGAGTTCGTTATAGAGGTGTTGACAACATTTTTTTCAAAAACGATGGAACAGGCAACGCAAATCATGCTCAAAGTACATAATGAGGGTTCGGCAGTTTGCGGTGTATATTCAAAAGATGTCGCAGAATCAAAAGTAGCGCAGGTATCCGCATTTTCAATACAGCATGGGCATCCCTTAAAATGCCACATGGAGGAGAACTAAAATGATCGCCCAAGAACTCGAAGTCAGCCTACATCTCGCTTTTGTCGAGGCTCGCCATAAACGGCATGAGTTCATCACTGTCGAGCACTTGCTGCTCGCGATGCTGGATAATGCCTCCGCTGCCCATGTGTTGCGTGCTTGCGGTGCGGACATTGAAGAGCTGCGCACTGTATTGGCATACCATATTGAAACGCACACGCCGTGCCTGCCCGGCAATAGCGATGTGGACACACAGCCGACTGTCGGCTTTCAACGCGTAATCCAGCGCGCCATTTTGCATGTGCAATCCACCAACAAAAAAGAGGTGACGGGCGCGAATATTCTTGTTGCGCTGTTTGGCGAGAAAGAATCGCACGCAGTCTATTTCCTCAATCAACGCGCTATCACCCGTCTCGACGTGGTGAACTACATTGCGCACGGCATTAATAAGCCGATCGACCAACCCGCACAAAAATCGCCAGCCGAAGCGGAAGGCGAACAAGAGAACAGCAGCGAAAGCTCGTTGAAAAACTATACCGTGAACTTGAATGCTCAAGCCGTCGCCGGCAAGATCGATCCGTTGATCGGTCGCGATACCGAACTGGAGCGCGTGATTCAAACATTGTGCCGCCGCCGCAAAAACAACCCCTTACTGGTGGGTGAAGCCGGGGTCGGCAAGACCGCTATCGCGGAAGGCTTGGCGCGCCGCATCGTCGAAGGCGACGTGCCGGACATTCTGAAAGATGCCAGTGTCTATTCACTCGACATGGGCTCGCTGTTGGCGGGAACAAAATATCGCGGCGATTTTGAGCAGCGTCTGAAAGCGGTATTGAAAGAATTGAAAGATGCCCCCAACGCGGTNNCTGTCGAGCGGCGCATTGAAATGCATTGGTGCCACTACTTATCAGGAATATCGCGGTATCTTTGAAAAGGATTCCGCACTGTCACGTCGCTTCCAAAAGGTAGACGTGTCCGAGCCATCGGTCGAGCAAACCATCGAGATTCTGAAGGGGCTGAAGACACGCTTTGAAGAGCATCACAGCATCAAGTTCAGCGCCGCCGCCATCACCAGCGCAGCCGAACTTTCTTCACGCTTTATCAATGACCGCCACTTGCCGGACAAGGCGATTGACGTGCTGGACGAAGCGGGCGCAGCACAACGCATCCTGCCCAAGTCCAAGCAAAAGAAAGTGGTCGGCAAACACGAGATCGAAGAAATCATCGCCAAGATCGCGCGTATCCCGACGCGTACCGTGTCGCATGATGACAAAAACACCTTGAAGAATCTGGATCGTGACCTCAAGGCCACCGTATTCGGTCAAGACAAAGCCATCGACGTATTGGCCCGCGCCATCAAAATGTCGCGCAGCGGTCTCGGCAACCCACAAAAGCCCATTGGCAGCTTTTTGTTTTCCGGCCCTACCGGTGTCGGCAAAACCGAAGTGGCACGCCAACTGGCTTACGTGATGGGCATGCCGCTGCATCGTTTCGATATGTCTGAGTATATGGAACGCCATGCCGTGTCGCGCC
>PLYB01000221.1:12880-13063 GCA_003151655.1 Gallionellaceae bacterium
ACGGACGCAAAGCCGACTTCCGCAATGTAGTCATCATTATGACCACCAACGCGGGGGCAGATGCCCTGAACAAGACGCAGATCGGTTTCTCCAAGACCGCAGTTTCCGGTGACGAGTTGATCGACATCAAGAAAATGTTTACCCCAGAATTCCGCAATCGTCTGGATGCCATCGTCTCCTTCG
>PLYB01000154.1 GCA_003151655.1 Gallionellaceae bacterium
ATGTAGGTGCCGTGCTCGTCTTCCAATACCGGCATGAGTTCGCCGGGATGATCGGGGCGCGAGATGACGTACACTTTGTCCGCCAGCGGGTGGCGCGGTTGTGAGCCGCAATCGGAAAGCGGACTTTCGCTTAAGGCTTTATCAAAATCGAAATCAATCTTCTCGATATGGCCGGTGCCGTCTTCGACAGCGTTATCGACTTTGTAATCCCAGCGACAGGAGTTGGTGCAGGTACCCTGGTTGGCATCGCGGTGGTTGAAGTAACCGGNNGCGCCGTGGATGAATACTTCGAGTTCGATGTCCGGGCATTGCTGGCGAATTTCTTCGATCTCGTCCAGCGAGAGTTCGCGCGACAAAATCACGCGCGTCAGCCCGAGCGATTTCCAGAATTTTACCGCTGCGTAATTGACGGTGTTGGCCTGTACCGACAAATGCACATCCATTTCCGGCCAGCGTTCGCGCACCATCGCGATCAGGCCGGGGTCGGCCATGATGAGTGCGTCCGGCTGCATCGCAATCACCGGTTCCATGTCGGTCATGTAAGTCTTCACTTTGGCGTTATGCGGCATCAGGTTGCTGGCAACGAACAATTTCTTGCCCAATGCATGAGCTTCCTGAATGCCGATACCTAGCTCTTCCAGTTTGAATTCGTTGTTGCGCGCGCGCAACGAATAGCGCGGTTGCCCGGCGTATACCGCATCCGCACCGAAAGCGTAGGCGGTGCGCATTTTGTCGAGGGTGCCGGCAGGTAATAAGAGTTCGGGGGCTTTCATTTAAAACCTTTGTCCGCAGATTTCGCAGATTGACACCGATTAAAAAAACGGGTCAAAAATATGTTAATAATGTCTTACCTTGTTTAGCAAAATAATCTGTGTCAATCTGCGGATAAAAAGGGTTATGCGGAGTAACCCAGTTGTTTTAAAATTTCCACCGACGCATTTGCCTGGTTCAGCGTGTAAAAATGCAGAGACGGCGCACCACCGGCGATGAGTTTTTCGCACAGTTGAGTGACGACATCGCGACCGAAGTTTTGTACTGATACATTATCGTCGCCATAGCCTTCCAATGTTTTGCGCATCCAGCGCGGTATTTCAGCACCGCACATTTCCGAGAAGCGCGCGAGTTGCGCGTATTTCACAATGGGCATGATGCCGGGCACGATAGGTACGGTTACGCCCAGTTTGCGGCATTCTTCGACGAAGCTAAAATAGGCATCGGCATTATAGAAATATTGCGTGATAGCCGAGTTCGCGCCAGCATGCACCTTGCGTTTAAAGTTGAGCATGTCCTCGCGTGCAGAGTCCGCCTGCGGGTGAAATTCGGGATAGGCGGCGACTTCGATGTGGAAATGTTCGCCGGTCTGGGCGCGGATGAACGAGACTAATTCATTGGCATATTGAAACTCGCCAATGCTGCCCATGCCCGAAGGCAGGTCGCCGCGTAGCGCGACGATGCGTTTGATACCCATGTCTTTGTAGGTGAGCAGCAAGGCGCGGATATTCTCGCGCGTGGAGCCGACGCAGGACAGATGAGGGGCAGCTTGATAGCCTTCCTGATGAATGCGTTGGATGGTTTCCAGTGTGCGCTCTTGGGTGGAGCCGCCTGCGCCGAAGGTGACGGAAAAAAATTCCGGTTTGAGTGTTGCTAGTATCTTGCGCGTGGCGGTCAATTTTTCCGCGCCTTCGGGCGTTTGCGGCGGGAAAAACTCAAAACTGATATTAGGTTTATTCACGTTGTTTCCTCATGATTTGTGCGGCTGCTGCGGAAAGCGCCCACGAGAAGATGCTATATAACACGGCTCCCAACACACCATTCCAGAAGCTATCCACCACGAAACCTTTTAATATTGAACCGGTGAACCAGAACAACAGGCCATTGATAACGAAGATGAACAGCCCCAATGTGACTACGGTAACGGGCAGGGTGAGGAGCAGGAAAATCGGGCGAATGAGCGTGTTGACCAAGCCCAGGAAGAACGCGGCTATTAAGGCCGAAGTAAAGCCGTCCACGTGGATGCCGGGGACGAAATTGGCTACGGTGATGAGTGCCAGAGCATTCAGTATCCAAATCAGAAGTAGATACATTGTTTTCCCAAGGTAAGAGGGGCGGAAAATCCCGCCCCTGCGCATCTATTGTAGGTCGGGTTTGACCCGACAAGTCGGGCTAACGCCTGTCCTGAGCTTGTCGAAGTGGCCCGCCTATGGTTAGATTAGTAGCGGTAGTGCTCGGACTTGTACGGCCCTTGCTTTTCTACGTTGATGTAAGCCGCTTGCTGGTCAGACAGTTCAGACAATTGCGCATTCAGTGTCTTCAGTTGCAAACGTGCGACCTTTTCATCCAAGTGCTTGGGCAAAGTATAAACACCCACTGGATATTTACCGGTGCCCTTTTGCGATTCTGTCCACAGTTCAATTTGAGCAATGGTCTGATTGGCGAATGACGATGACATCACGTATGACGGATGGCCGGTACCGCAACCCAAATTCACCAGACGACCCTTGGCCAGCAGAATGATACGCTTGCCGTCGGGGAAAATCACGTGATCGACTTGTGGCTTGATTTCTTCCCACTGATATTTTTCCAGCGAAGCAACGTCGATTTCATTGTCGAAGTGACCGATGTTGCACACAATGGAATTGTTCTTCATCTTCGCCATGTGGTCATGGGTGATGACGTGGAAATTGCCGGTAGTGGTGACGAAAATGTCGGCCTTGTCGGCAGCGTATTCCATAGTGACCACGCGGTAGCCTTCCATCGCGGCTTGCAGTGCGCAGATAGGGTCGATTTCGGTAACCCATACTTGCGCCGACAGTGCGCGCATGGCTTGAGCCGAACCTTTACCCACATCGCCATAGCCGGCGATTACAGCGACTTTGCCCGCAATCATCACATCGGTAGCGCGCTTGATACCGTCTACCAGCGATTCGCGGCAACCATACAGATTGTCGAACTTGGACTTGGTAACGGAATCGTTCACGTTGATGCCGGGGAATTTCAATTCGCCGCGTGCATGCATTTGATACAAACGATGTACGCCGGTGGTGGTTTCTTCGGTCACACCCCTAACTGCTGCGAGACGCTTGGAGTACCAGGTCTTATCAACTGCCAGCTTGGCTTTGATCGACGCGAACAGACAGGTTTCTTCTTCTGAAGTCGGTTTGCTGATCAGCGAAGCATCAGTTTCTGCGCGCGTACCCAGATGCAGCAACAGGGTAGCATCGCCACCATCATCCAGAATCATGTTGGTATAACCGCCATCCGCCCACTCGAAGATGCGGTGTGTGTAGTCCCAATATTCAGTCAGCGTTTCGCCTTTTACCGCGAATACCGGCGTACCACCGGCAGCGATAGCCGCAGCAGCGTGATCCTGGGTCGAGAAAATGTTGCAGGATGCCCAACGTACTTCTGCGCCCAACGCATTCAGCGTTTCGATCAGCACAGCGGTTTGGATGGTCATGTGCAGGCTGCCGGTGATGCGCGCGCCTTTCAGAGGTTGCGTCTTGGCGAATTCCTCGCGGATTGCCATCAGGCCGGGCATTTCTGTTTCGGCGATGGCGATTTCTTTTTGGCCCCACGAAGCCAGGTTGATGTCAGCAATGACATAGTCGTTACTCATAAAGCACTCCATTCAAGTTAATGAATGGGCGCCGTTGCTACAGTTGATCCATCCCTGCCGAGCCTGACAGATTCACCTTGCGGTAACTGCTGCAGCGCCCCTCGGTGGGATGGGTAATGCTAATAAATCCAATTTTCGTCGCTATGCGGCGTTGCTCACAAAAAATTACTTCTTGCATATCAATATATGCTGCGGCGCAATTTTTGGCTCGCGCCTTGCCTAGCTTAGAAAATTAAATTTCTAGCGGCTTCCTAAAGTCCTGCGTCAGCCTTCAGAATCGCGGCCTTATCTGTCGCTTCCCAAGTAAAGTCCGGTTCTTCACGACCAAAGTGGCCGTAAGCAGCGGTATTTTGATAGATCGGGCGCAGCAGGTCGAGC
>PLYB01000184.1 GCA_003151655.1 Gallionellaceae bacterium
CTGTGTTGCTCACAAAAAATTACTTCTTACATATCATACATATGCTGCGGCGAAATTTTTTGTTCGCGCCTTGCCTAGCTTTGAAAATTGAATTTATAGAGGCTCCCTAAAGCTTCAAACCGTATTTATTGCTTCCGAACCCCACCTGGCCACAGGCCGGCCAGTAGTTGCCTGCCGAAGGGCGGGATGATGAATAAATCCGCGTTTCCCCAGAAAGAATGTCGGTCTGATTCAATTCATATTGATTTTAACTTGTACCGCATTTGGCGATAGAATGCGCATCTTTAATTAATGCATAATGCACAAATCAACATTATGATAACTATCGCCTTATCCAAAGGCCGCATCTTCGACGAGACCATGCCGTTGCTAAAAGCGGCCGGTATTACTGCGCTGGAAGACCCGGAACCTTCGCGCAAACTGATTCTGCCTACCAATCGTGCCGATGTGCGCCTGATCATCGTGCGTGCCTCCGATGTGCCGACCTACGTGCAATACGGCGCTGCGGATATGGGAGTGGCGGGTAAAGATGTGCTGAATGAACATGGTGGCGCTGGTTTGTACCAGCCGCTGGATCTGAACATTGCCAAGTGCCGCATGATGGTCGCGGTGCGTGATGATTTTGACTACGAGACAGCGGTGAAGCAGGGCGCGCGTCTGCGTGTGGCTACCAAATATGTGAAAACGGCGCGCGAGCATTTCGCTGCCAAAGGGGTGCATGTCGACCTTATCAAGCTGTATGGCTCGATGGAGCTGGCCCCTTTGGTGGGGCTGTCCGATGCCATCGTCGATCTGGTAAGTAGCGGTGCTACTTTGAAGGCCAACCATCTTAGAGCGGTGGAGGAGGTCGCGCCGATTTCATCGCGCCTGGTGGTGAATCAAGCCTCGTTAAAACTTAAGCGCGCAATCATTCAGCCGATGCTGGATGCGTTTGCCGGAGCTATAAAATAGAGATCAAGACCAAATGAAAATTACTCGACTCTCAACCAAACAAACCGATTTCGATGCCACGCTGAGCAAGCTGCTGGCGTTTGAAGAGACAGCCGACGAAAAGTTGGAAGCAACCGTTGCGTCCATTCTCTCCGATGTGAAAAAACGCGGCGATGTCGCGGTACTGGAATACACGCGCAAGTTTGATCGATTGCCACTGGCCGATGCTACTGCGATGGAGTTGCCGCAAGCCGAACTCAAAGCCGCCTTTGACGGGCTTCCCGCTGAACAGCGTATTGCCCTGGAGCAAGCCGCGCAGCGTGTGACCGCGTATCACCAGAAACAAGTGCAAAGTTCGTGGAGCTACACCGAGGCGGATGGCACGATGCTGGGCCAGCAGATCACCGCGCTGGATCGTGTTGGCCTGTATGTACCCGGCGGCAAGGCGGCTTATCCTTCCTCCGTGTTGATGAACGCCTTGCCGGCGAAAGTGGCGGGGGTCGATGAGCTCATCATGGTGGTGCCCACGCCGGACGGCGTAAAGAATCAACTGGTGTTGGCGGCGGCGTATCTGTCCGGTGTTGATCGTGTGTTCACTATCGGCGGTGCGCAAGCAGTGGCGGCACTGGCGTATGGCACGGCGACTATCCCCAAAGTGGACAAAATTGTCGGCCCCGGCAATGCGTATGTTGCCTCCGCCAAGCGCCGCGTGTTCGGCGTGGTCGGCATCGACATGATCGCGGGGCCGTCGGAGATATTGGTTATTTGCGATGGACAGACCGACCCGGATTGGGTGGCGATGGATTTGTTCTCACAGGCAGAACACGACGAGTTGGCGCAGGCTATTTTGCTGTCACCCGATGCCGCATTCATCGACGCAGTGGCAGCGAGTGCCAACAAACTGCTGGAACAAATGCCGCGCAAGGACATCATCAAGACTGCGCTGGAGAATCGTGGTGCGCTGATTCATGTCGCGGATAAGGACGAAGCCTGCCGCATCAGCAATCGTATCGCGCCGGAACATCTGGAGTTGTCCGTTGCCGACCCGCAAGCTTGGCTGCCCAAGCTCAAGCATGCCGGAGCCATCTTCATGGGGCGATATACCTCCGAGTCGCTGGGCGACTACTGTGCCGGGCCGAATCACGTATTACCCACCTCCGGCACCGCGCGTTTTTCCTCACCGCTGGGTGTGTATGACTTCCAAAAACGCAGTAGTTTGATTCAAGTCTCCGCGCAAGGCGCACAAACGCTGGGTAAGATCGCGGCTACTCTGGCCTTCGGCGAAGGTTTGCAAGCGCATGCACAGTCGGCGTTGTTCCGGCAGAAATAATTCACAGCTCGCTGATGTGCTTGAGTATTCGTCGGTGAGGCGGGTATTGATGGGGCGATTACTGTACGCTGCCCCGGTGAGCGGATGCCTATATATTTACAAAGTTATCTAGGCCGTCAGGCCTATGTAGAGATTTTGACAAGTGTGGTAATCTCAATTTACACACTAATCCAATGCATTTAAAAGTGGATTGTGAGTTATGCCGTCGAAAAACAACTAGTATTCGTCGAGTTTTTTCCTGAAGGGGGCAGTGATCGTGGAGTCACGTGAAATTGAGACCAACCGCTTATTTGTTCAAGGCAAATTATTTGTCGTGGTGGAAGATGATGCGCTTATTTCACAAGCCATGCGAGCAGTACTGGAAAATATGGGGGGGGCGGTTGAATGTTTCGACAACGCAGAAAATGCGTTACGACAGTCCACTATTGAAAATGCCGATTGCTTCATAGTTGATTACAAATTGTCCGGCACTGTAGATGGCATTAATTTTTTGAGCTTGCTTCACCAAAAACTTCATAAGCCGATCTGCGCGGTAATGATGTCTGGTGACACATCAGTTCAATTTGTCAGAAAAGCGGAGTTTTTTGACTGGCCGGTGCTTCAAAAGCCGGTTAATGCCTCTAAATTGATTTCCAAGCTTAGCGAACAGTATGGAAAATGCATGTAGGTGTCTGATGAGCTTGCTTTCATTGAGCAGGCTTTTATGGAAGAGCAATAATTGGGTTCCCCAATAAGGAGCACAGATGACCTTCATTAATCGGTGGCATTTGCATTGCTGTGTGCTCGCGACGTTGCTCTGGTATCCATTTGGATTGCTTGCGGACGTTCTGGTTGTGACCGGAGCAAAAAATTCCCCTATTACGTTAAGCAAAAATCAGATCAGCGACGTATTTCTCGGCAGAGTAACCTCGCTTCCGGATGGTCGTAACGCGACTCCTGTCGATCAATCCGAATCTAGCCCGCTACGCGGCGAGTTCTACATGAAGATGACTAATAAATCTGCCACCCAAGCCAGAGCTCATTGGGAAATATTACACTTCACCGGGCGAGGGCTTCCGCCGCGAGCAGGCACAGACAGTGACGAGGTTAAAAAAATTCTAAATTCAATACCGGGTGCGATTGGCTACATCGAACGATCATCGCTTGACGGCAGCGTTAAAGTCATCTTTGTCGTGCAGTGAACCGGATTGTTAAACCGGTCATGAGATAAAAGAATATTGGGGGAATTGATGCATAAAAAACAACTGCTGCTTTTGGCTCTGCTATGCGAGTTTGCGACAACGGCCTGTTACGCCGATGAGGGAAAAGGTGTTGAATTTTCTGGTTCAGGCTTTATGACAATTACTGCGGGCAAGATGTTCGGCGGCACAACAGGTAATGTGGGTGGTTACAATTGCCCCTGTTATGTCGCCGATTACGCCCAGGCCGCGATTTATGACGGACGTAGTGATTTGCAATGGGCACCGGATTCCAAGCTGGGTTTGCAGGGGAGTGTCGCATTCGATAACCAGAGATTTTCGCTTACGGCTCAGGCGGTATCTCGTGGTGCCGAAAATGGTGGCGCGGATTTGGAGTGGCTGTATGGCAGCTATAAACTGAATAACAAAATCACACTTCAGGCAGGACTTCAGCGCTTGCCGATGTTTTATTACTCCGATTCGCAGGATATTGGTTTCTCCCTTCCGTGGACGCATCTGCCAACTTGGCTCTATGGTTGGCAGGTAGTGAACTATCAAGGTGCCAGCGTGAGGTATCAGGAACAACTCGACGATTGGACTGCAATCGCAACTCTGTTCGGCGGGGATGAACACAACAAAAATAGCGGCTACTGGCAAGTCTACGGTAATGGTGCGCAAAGTATTACCAATGTGAATTGGACAAATATCCTTGGCGGCAATCTAACCTTGTCGAAGGGTTGGTTTGAGACTCGCGTGGTGTATATGCAATCCAACACTCAGGATCAGCCAGTCAGTAACACTTATAACTTCGCCAATATGACTTACGACCAAGCTCCAACTTTGGCTCCCGTCGCCAAACAGCAGATATACGGTTTAACTTTAAAAGCGGATTATCTGAACTGGCAGCTTTACGGCGAATTTATTTATATTAATCACCCCGGCTTAAGCTACACGGATTTTGCTCAAAATATTGCTGCGGGCTATCGCCTTGGGAAATGGTTGCCGATGATTACTTGGGGGCAATACCGGGGATCGGTGGTCACTGCGGGAGTGCTGCCTAATGCGCCCGCAAGTGTCTCAAATAGAGAAGAAACCACTTCGTTGAGTTTGCGCTATGACCTGACAACCTCAAGCGACTTAAAAGCGGAGCTGGATATTACAAGAGACTACAGCGATCCGGGATTCGCACCGCTGTACGGCAATTCGACTTTGTTGACTTTTGCGTATGACAGAGTGTTCTAGCGCATTTTGTAGGCCAATTGTTTTTCCAATAAATTCAACGCGTATAACTTACCCCGGAGTTTCCGTAGATACCCTTTGACAGGGAATCTTATTATGTGGATAATTGCGGGCTCGTTTTTGGAGGGGTGGCCGAGTGGTTAAAGGCATCAGACTGTAAATCTGACCTCTTAGAGTACGAAGGTTCGAATCCTTCCC
>PLYB01000277.1 GCA_003151655.1 Gallionellaceae bacterium
CGAAATCGATGTAGATACTGTCGCGAGTTGTACCGGGTTGATCGAAGGCGATAACGCGCTCTTCTCCCAGAATGGCATTCACCAGCGTCGATTTGCCCACGTTGGGACGCCCGACGATAGCGAGTTTGGGATGGTCTGACTTTTCTTCCGGTTCGGCTTCCTGTGCAGGTAGTTCATCCAACGCCAATTCGATCATCTCAGTGACATTGTCACCATGCGCGGATGAAATAGGCAACGGTTCGCCCAAACCCAGTTCAAAGAATTCACTGGTGATGCGCGCCCGCTGCATCCCTTCCGCCTTGTTGACCAGCAACAGTAACGGACGTCCGGTTTTGCGCAATTGCGTGGCGATGATCCGGTCTTGCGGAGTAAGGCCGTCGCGACCATCCACCAGAAACAAAACCAGATCGGCTTCGTCGATAGCCTGGCGAGTCTGCTTCGCCATCTCGTGCATGATGCCTTCTTTGGCGACAGGCTCCAAACCGCCCGTATCCACCACTAGAAATGGCCGTTCACCGACGCGACCACGTCCATAGTGGCGATCACGAGTTAACCCGGGAATATCGGCAACGAGAGCATCCCGGCTGCGCGTGAGACGATTAAACAATGTGGACTTTCCCACATTGGGACGACCAACTAAAACCAGTGTGGGTAGCATAATAAAATATAAATAGTGAACAGTAAGTTGCGAAATATGAAAGGTGAAAATACTGCTACATTTCACCTGTATTTTTTAGTGAATAGTGACGGAATACAAGCTGCCATTATTAGTTAGCACAACGAAACCATCGCCCGCCGCTACCGGCGCCGAACGGATAGCACTACCATCCGTACCCATCCGCGCTACAAAGCTACCATCATCACGATTCAACGCATGCACATAACCTTCAAAATCCGCCACCAGCAAATAATTGTCCAGTGCCAGCGGTGCTGTTATTTGGCGCAGGCTAAGTTGATCATTTTTCCAATACGAACTGCCGCTCAACTTATCAAGCCCCAATACATTGCCTACGGTATCGGTCAAGAATAAATATTTGCGCGACATAGTCAATCCTTTATCGCTGGAAATATCCCGGCTCCACAGTGAGCCGCCCTGTTCGGCATCAAAACATCCGAGTCGCCCTTGAAAGGCCGTGGCGCAAACCTGGCTGTCATCCACAATAGGCAGGCTGATAATGTCGCTAATTCGCTCAAGCTCGGTATTTCCGTGCGGTTGCGAAACAGATGATTCCCACACGATAACGCCATTATGCAAACCGATTGCAGACAGTTTTCCCGCAGCAAAACCAGCGTAGATTATACCGTTTCGTATTGACACACCGGCGTATCCCCTCGCAACCAGCGCGGGCGTTGCGCGCTCATACAACCAAAGGCGTTTACCATCCTTGGCATCCAATCCTGCGATGCGACCATCCTCGGTACGAACAACCACTACACCATCAGCAAGCTTCGGAGCACTGAGTACCTCGCTGGATACTTTGTTCTTCCACAGCAACTTCCCGGTTGCCTCTTCGTAGGCGACTACATCGCCTTTCTCCCCGCCCACAAATACCGCTCCGCTACCCGTTCCAATCCCGCCGGAAATAACAAAGCTATTTTTTATGCGCCAGCGAGACTTGCCACTGTCCGGATCAAAGCACTGAATATCGCCTTTTCCATTAGTTGCGATCACCGATTCACTAGTAACGGCTGGCAACAACACGTTGATCCCCGTCTTGCCCAGACTATGTTTCCAACGAACGTCAAATTTTGCCGTCGATTTAAAATTCACTAATGGTGCCGGCTTGACTTCAACCTTGTCAGATGAACATCCCGTCACAATGACAAGCAGCAACAGCGCGGCAGGGTAACGCCTTAATTTCATTTAGCGTCCCCGAGACCATCCAGTTTCAACTGCACCAAATTACGGTACAGACTTTTGGGTTCTATTTTGTCGAGTGCTTGTTTGTAGGCGGCCTTGGCTTCTTCGGTTTTACCTTGGGCGCTCAATACATCGCCTTTCAGATCGGCATATAAACCGGTGAATGCATCAGGATGGGCTGCATTCAGTTGCGTGAGCGCCTCATCGAACTTTTTCTCATCCAACAAAATGCTGGCCAATTTCAAACGAGCCGTATCTTGCAAACTGGCCTCTCCCGCATGCTCGACCACCCATTGCAATTGGGCCTTCGCCCGCGCGATATCTTTGGCTTGTAGATTGGTTTCCACCGCCACTAACTGGGCACGTGGCGCATAAGCGCTGTTACCGAACTTATCAACCAGTGCAGCAACGGCATCATTGACACGCTTAGGGTCATTACTCTGGGTTTGCTTCATCACCTCGGCGAACAGTTTGGCCGCCTCACCGGCTTGCTGAGCCTGATGATTTTTCCAGAATTGAACTCCCGCAAATCCGATTAGCGTCATCAAAACTGCCGCCAAAACCCATTTGCCATTTTCATTCCACCAACCTTTAAGAGCGTCTACCTGTTCTTGTTCCTGCAAATCGAGTGTTGACATTTTTGTATCCTATTTAGACAAATTAAGTTCACGAATCTTTTGTTGCAAATCACACGGCGCCACGCGCTGCTGCTCTCCGCTACCACGCAAAGGCTTGAGCATGACGACATTCGCCGCCACTTCATCATCACCAATAACGAGCGCACATATCGCCGCGCTGCCGTCCGCTTTTTTCATCTGCGATTTAAAACTACCGCCGCCGCAATGCAACAGCACTCGCAATCCGCCGTCACGCAAATCTTCCGCTACGCGCCAAGCCATATTTTGCGCCTGTTCACCCTGATGCACCACATACACATCCATAGGCGCAGGAGGATTTTGCATGCCATTTTCCTGTAACAAAGCCAGCAGGCGTTCTATTCCCATGGCAAATCCGCAAGCGGGTGCAGGCTTGCCGCCGATCTGCTCGATCAGGCCGTCGTAGCGACCGCCGCCGGAGAGCGTCGACTGCGCACCACCTTCTGGATCGACGAATTCCCAGGTCGTGCGCGTGTAGTAGTCGAGACCGCGGACCAGGTGCGCGTCCAGGGTCCAGGCCACGCCCGCGGCGTCGAGGCCCGAGCACAC
>PLYB01000151.1 GCA_003151655.1 Gallionellaceae bacterium
GCGGCTACAAAGACATCAACCTGCTCGGCTTCAAATTATTACGCCCAAGCGGACTGCTGTTCACTTACTCCTGCTCCGGCGGCATCAGCGACGACCTGTTTCAGAAAATCATCGCGGGTGCAGCACTGGATGCCGGAGTGAATGCGCAGATCGTGAAGAAACTGCACGCCGCGCCGGATCATCCGGTATTGCTGAGTTTCCCCGAGGGCGCGTATTTGAAGGGGCTGATGTTGCGGGTTACCGGATAATGCAGGAGTGGTCAGGGGCATCCCGCTACGGAGCTGCTTACTTCCTCACCACTTCCAACCCTTCACTTTCCCAAGCCGTGATGCCGCCCTTCACATTGCTGACCTGCGTAAAACCGGCTTCTTGTAATATTGCTACCGCTTTTGACGAGCGGTGACCTGAGCGGCACATCACCACAATGGGTTTGTCTTTATAAGAAGCTAATTCATTCAGGCGAACAGGGAGATCTCCCAACGGAATCAGTTTCGCATCCGGCGCATGCAGTTCAGCATATTCGGCAGGCTCACGCACGTCCAACAACAGCGCTCCTTGTTTGTTCATGCTTTGCGCTTGTTTAACATCAACACCCTGTACCGCCTGCAATTGTTGAAAAATCAGAAACGCGCCAAGAATGGCTGCAATTGCCCAATATATTTTGTTTGATTTCATGCTGTTTCCTATTTAGTTTGCATGTGCTGCGTTTGCTCCACCACACTCTTATTGCACATCAACAGTCTCATTTTAGCCGAGTTGGGCAGCGGGAACTCCGCTCTGTACCCCATCATGCCATTTGAAGGGAAAGCTATTACTGGTGAGTTAGACCAATCAGCTTGCGTGACGAGCTTCTTTTTCCAGAGCAGCAACAATAAGGCTATTCAAACTTACGCCACGCCGTGCTGCTTCGAGTGCAATCTGACGGTGCAAGTCACGACCAACCCGCACATTGAACGAACCTTTAAAAGGTTGCTCGGGCGTGATGTTTTTCTCAATGCACATTAATAAATAATCTTCCACCGCTGCATGAAAATCTTGCCGCAGGCTTTCCACGTCTTTTCCTTCATAGCTTATCAGTGCGCGAATAAACTGCACTTTTCCAAACAAAACACTGTCCTCATCGCTATATTCAACAGAACCTGTATAGCCCTTATGTTCCATCACATTCTTCATAGCAAACCCTCCTGTTTCAAAACATCCAGCACTTGGTCAACCAGATATGGTTTCAACACGGGTGAAGGATGCGGCTTGTGCATCAATATTGGCGAATGGCTATCATGTTCAAACCGCACGCGCGACCCGCTCCCGCTCTGATTGAGTACGTAACCAAAACCTGCCAGCAACGTTGAAAGCTCCTGAAAGGTAAAATCCTTTGGCCGACTATTCAGCCGTTTGATAAGCTTTTCATGTTTTCCCATATGTGAATCCTACTTAATAGCAAAAGCTATTGCAACTAAATTTAGTTGCCTTTATTCAGTAATTAACAAGCTTGGCAATATCAAGCCATGGTCATTTGATGTATCATAATCTCTCACATGATAGCAAGGAGACGGATATGACTGCGACTATCGCCCTGACGCGCAAGCTTCCAGAAGGATTTAGCCAATGGAAAGCAACATTGGCCAAAGCCAATCCCGGCGCACGGATCAAAATCGTTCGCGCAGGTGTCCCGCCTGTCATGCTGGTTTCGGCCAGTGAACATTTCGGCATGCCTCGTAACCTGTTTGCCAAACTACTCGGCATCTCGCCAGCTACCGCTGAGCGCAAAATTAAGGCCGGTAGCCTGTTAGGTCAAACTGAAACTGAACGTCTGGAGCGCATTGCACTGATTGAGAATGAGGCCGAAAAAGTATTTGGCGCGTCTGACATGGCGCTCGATTGGCTGACTAAGAACAACGCCGCTCTGGGTGCCACTCCGCTCTCTATGCTGGATACTGAAACCGGGGCAGGTGAAGTACGCAAAGTATTATCTGCCATTGCCTATGGCGGCGCGGTTTAATGCAAGCTTGGCGGATCGCTAAACGGATCTACGCACTTGACCGCCAGGGAACCGGCGCGCGTCTGTCTGGTGGACGTTGGAATTCGCCCGGTGTAGCTGCCGTCTATGCGGGACTGACACCCGAGATCGCGGCCATGGAAAAACTGGTTCATACCGGAGACCTACTGCCGCAAGATCTGGTACTGGCGGTGATCGAGCTTCCAGATGATCAGGACCTGTATCTGCGTTACACGGTCAAGCATTTGCCTGTCGGTTGGGATGCTCTTCCCAGTTCGACGGCGGCAATTGCGCTTGGCGACCAGTTTTTGCTTGGAGCTTCACATCTGGGACTGATTATCCCTTCGGCAGTCATGCCGGAAGCTTTCAACATCGTACTGAATCCCAATCACCCCGCTTTCGCTGCCATCACTATTAATGTCATTCGACCATTCGAGTTTGATTCAAGGTTGCTCGGATGACGGGTGACAATCGGATATTGAAATTGAAAGAGACAGAAAAATGAAAAGCCTCGTAATTGGCATCATGCCGCAAGACAAGATTCGTGAGCGCATCTACGCAATTGCCAAGGGTGAATATAAACCCAAGCCCAGCGAACCGAAAGTCTGGTTTACCTCGATGAAGTCTTTAGCCGAAGTGTTGAGTGACGACAATCGTGCCCTGCTCCACGTCATTAAAGACGCACAGCCGGAATCCATTTCTTCATTGGCCGAGATGACCGGACGCAAGCCAAGCAATCTTTCACGCACTCTAAAAACCATGTCGAACTACGGCATAGTTGAAATGAAACGCGAGAACAACCATGTGCGCCCAATCGCCAAGGCGACTGATTTTCATATTGTTACAGCCTAATCGGAGACGGCAGTCGCTCTCCTAGCCAACCAATGTATTCTGCTTCTGCGAGTGGTGTAGGTTGGTGGTGAGCTTGCGAACCCCTGCCTACCGGGCTGCACCCGATGCTATAAATGCGTGGCATCGGATCACATACGCCATAACATGGCAATTAAATAGCATTGCTGATAGATTGTGGCGTATTGTAAATATTGGGGAAAATTAACTTATGGGTAATGTACAGGACTCCCCCGAGGATCAGGACTCGAGTACTGCCTTTGTACGTCAACGCCGAGATCTTTTTGTAATAAGCGCTTTTCTGTTAATTGCTCAAATTGCAGAGCTAGAGCCTACAAAACTTTCCTTTCTGGGTTTGGAGGTAAATGTTCATAATTCGGCGGCACTGATTTATGCGTTGTGGGCGTTATGGCTTTATTGGCTACTTCGATATTTTCAGGCATTTATCAATCTTCCTGAGAAAATTATTAAAGCCAGCTTCCAAGCGGAAGTAGACAAGCGAATTGCGGAGTCGGTTAAAAAAAGAGAATGGGAGAAAATGAAACGTGTTGTTGAACTATCACCCGAGTATGCCGGAGCAAAAGTGCTTCCTCCTAAGATTCAGCGCTTTCAAGATTATGCGTCAATTGCATCAGAAGAGTTTAATTATGGATGGAACCCACAAATCCTTTTAGGCTTAGACCCAATACCATGGGCTCATGTAAAAGTTGAAATTACTAGTAGAGAAAATCTGATAGCGAATATATTGGCAACGACTTCATTGTGCTTTAGAAAAATAGAGGTAACCGAGTATCTATTTCCATTTATATTCGGAAGTTTTCCGGCTTTGTATTTCGCATATATCCATTTCTTAAAGTGAGCCCGGTAGGCGTGGGCATATGGTGCCCACGCTACTGGACTTTAACTTACGACGCAATGCATGATGGTAATTGAGTCCTACGCGGGCTAAGAGGCACTAAGCAAAACACAAATTTTGTGCAACCCGTCCAAAACTATTTTCCTAGTGTCCGGTTGTAGCTTGGAAAGCCAACCAGAGACACGTTGAGCTTCCGAATACGCTGAGTCTGAATACTCCGCAAGAAGATCCGCCATGGAAACGTCTAATTCGCAAGCCAACAATTCTAGCGTCGTTAATGAGGGTAGCGTCGCACCCCGTTCAAATCTGGAAATGGATTCAGGTTCCATCTTCATTCGTTCTGCCAAAAGAGCTTGAGTCCATCCAATCTGTTTCCTTCGCTTGGCAATATTACGCCCAAGGCGAAGTGGTAAGTCTGTCGTAAAAAGTGTGCTATCAACCATATATGTCGCCTCAAGTAGACCTATATAGTTGTGTTTCGGGCAGCAAACTGACAGAATACGATATGTTGAGTTGTTTCAACATATCGTATCTAGTTTAAAGCGTGATTGCTGTCCTCTAAATTTTTCCGAAAGGATGTTCACTATGGCTGTTTACACATCGTATGCCGAAGTTCCGTGGTTCCGCTACGTTTCACTGATACTCCTGATAGCACTGCAAGGTTGCACCACTCTTTCAGACTCTAAAACTATTGTGGTTGCACCAGATCAAGGTCAAAGAACGGTATATGTTGAGTCGCTGGCATCATCAAGCTGCTGGGATTTTTTTGGAATCCTTAACTGCGACTTAAAAATTGATTTGCACCAAGTGCATAAGTAAGTTACTCAAACTACAACAACACCGAGAGCGACAACACCAAGTGTAACTGCCTCATTGTCAGCATCTCCAAATACCCCCTAAAACGGAAAAAGTAATAGATTATTTCTAAGGAATATTATGAAAAAAACGTCCTTTGTGTTGTCTCTTGTAATGTTGTTGTTATTGCAGGGCTGCGCACTTAAGCTTCAAAAACCAAATACGTTGACTGTTAATGTAGACCCTGAAAAAACCAAAGCCGTTGTTAGTACAGCAACAGTTTCATGTCATTCGTATTTTTTATTTTATACATGCGCGTTGAATACGACGCTGACTGAAGTTAGGTAGCATGGGCACGAAGTGCCCATGCAGTTGATTTTGGGTTTCGCTTTACCCTCCCCTGTTCCGCCACCGAGTAGCGGAGGCTGGTCAGGGAATTCTGACGAATATGTTTGAG
>PLYB01000143.1 GCA_003151655.1 Gallionellaceae bacterium
AATCATCAATTATCTGCAAACAGGAGCCCAATTATGGAAATTGAAGATGCCATAAAATATTCAGTTGCTGTGCTGTTAGCGCTGTCATTTATTTCATGCAGCAAACCTGAAACGCCAGCCACACCGACTTCCAAGTCTGCTCAGACTATAGATGCTGAGGCTAATATCGTAAATCCCGCTTCAGACACAGCTCAGGCTACTGAGGCTATTTCTTCCATTGGTTTTGCTTCGCCAGTACATGCTAGCGAAGCCAAACCTGCCGAGCCCGCAAGAAAATAACTCGTAGCAGAAGACCTTTGTGATGAAGCGCGGGAACTATATTAACCGCCTGCCGGGGCGGCTAAATCAACAACAAGCCATTGGTGACAAGGGGCATGATTATCATGTTAAGAAAACCAAATATTCGTCGTCCGATTGCAGCATTGCTTATGATACTCGGTGCAATAATGATGTTTCTGGCACCGGAGGCATGGATCGGTGCCATCTTGCTAGTTCTTGGACTATCTATCGAACTGATCGGCATCTCTATGCGCACGCATCCTAGCCACGACCAGTAACTTGTCCGCAGGACACCTTCGCTCTGATGGCGCAGCTACCCACGGGACAGGATAGAGCAATACCTATCAGGCTGCATATTTTGAGCGTGACGAGATGCTTTTAGGGGAGTACCATGACTGCGAAAACGGTAGTTTGGAACCAATGTTTTGAAATATTGGTCTATACTGCCGTGGTAATAAAACATGACTTAAGTATGATGTTGGTGCATTTACCTCGTTCGCTGATACACACTATGAAACTCACGTCACATACAAATCACTGGATTGCGCGCCTGATGCTGGGGCTGGTGCTGTTCGCGCAGGGCGTGGTCGCGGCCAATGCCTGTGATGTATTGGGTGGAGGTGCTGCGCAGGCATTTTCGGCCAAAGAGGCGGATGCTAGCGGAATGCATTGCCATGATGAAGACACCCCGAATACCAACGCCTGTCTTGCGCATTGCACGCAGGGGAATCAAGTTAACGTCGATCAGGTGATCCCTGCTTTTGTTACGCCAAGCGTTGTAACGCTCGTGGTAGATGTTCCTGTCCACGTTTCCATCGTACCGTCGTATTTCACCTCGCATATCGCTCTCGATACCGGGCCGCCCGTTTCCATTCGTTTCTGCTCCTTCCAAATTTAAGCTTCCCTCGCGGGTGACTGACTTCCGTTGCGGAGGTTTCGTCGCGCGCTGATTTCTCGTATCGTTTTGCCGTGTTTGCACGGCGTAATCGGAGAAATATCATGGGAAGCGGATTCAAAATATTCGTCTGCTGTTTGTTGTGTCTGTCCGCACAGGCAGGATATGCCGGTGAGATCGCGGCGCAGCAAGTGCAGGACTCCAATCTTGCCGGGCTGTTGAGCTATGCGCGCGAACATAATCCGGAATTTGCCGCGATGCGTTATGAGTCCGAGGCTGCGGCGCAACGCGTGCAACCAGCCTCAGCCTTGCCCGATCCGGTGTTGCGTACCGAGTTGATGGATGTGACCAATCAGGGCACCACCAATCCTACTTTGTTGCCTTCACAGGTCGGCAATACGAAATATACGCTGATGCAAAGTGTGCCGTGGTTTGGTAAGCGTGATTTGAAACGGGGCGTAGCCGAGGCTGGAGTGGATCAAGCGCGGGCGCGAACCGTCGCGACATGGGCAGATTTGTCGGCACAAATCAAATCGGCCTATGCGCAGTACTACTATGTAGCGGGCAATCAGCAAATCGACCGCGACCTGCTGGACTTGGTGGTGCAGATGGAGCAGGTGGCGCAGGCGCGTTATGCCAACGGGCTTGCCGCGCAGCAGGATGCGATACGCGCGCAAGTCGAACAAACCAGCATGAAAACCGAGCTACTCATGCTGGGCAGCAGCAAACGCCAAATCGAAGCGCAATTAAATGCGTTGCTGGCGCGCCCGACGAATATTCCAATTGCCCTTCCGCAACATTTGCGCAGCATTCCCGCCAGCGTCAGTCTGGAAAATTATGCGGTACTGGAAAAACGCATCCGTGAACATAATCCGGATCTATTTGTGGACGAGGCCAATATTCATGCAAGTGAAAATAACCGTGATCTCGTAAATAGAAACCGCTATCCGGATTTTACGCTGGGTGTCGCTCCGACCCAGTTTGGTAATTCGGTGCGCGAGTGGGGCTTGATGGTCGAATTCAATATTCCCTTGCAGCAAGAGTCGCGTCGTTCACAGGAACGTGAATCCGAGGCCATGCTGGCGGCGGCGAATGCGCGCAAGGAAGCCACCGCCAACCGCATTTTGTCCGCGTTATCCGAAAGCCTGTCCGGGATTGACGCGGCGCAGCGCACCGAGCAACTGAGCTCAGGCGGCTTGCTGCCGCAAGCCAATATCACCTATGAATCCGCGCTGATCGGCTATCAGACCGGCAAGGTGGATTTTGCCACGCTGCTGGATGCGGCGCGGCAAGTTTTGAATGCCAAACTGCTAGTGCTGAAAGCCCAGACCGACGCGCAGATGCGTCTGGCCGAAATCGAACGACTGTTGGGAGAAGATCTATGAAGCAAGCAAATTTAATAGTAGTCGGGATGCTGGCCGTGGTCGCTGTGGCAGCGGCGGGCGGCTATTGGCTGGGTGGGCAGAAGACAAAACAGTCGATGGCAGATGTCCCCGCAAAGGAGTCCGCCCGCAAGATCTTGTATTACCGCAATGCGATGGGTCTGCCCGATACCTCGCCAGTACCCAAAAAAGATGCGATGGGGATGGACTACGTTGCGGTGTACGAAGGCGGAGAAGAATCGGACAGTGCCACTTCAACTAGCTCAGGACAGGTAAAAATCA
>PLYB01000074.1 GCA_003151655.1 Gallionellaceae bacterium
TTTCTTAATCCCGCCCGTTGTGCCGAATTAACTTGGCATGCCGATGCGGCACAGCTCAAGTTGCAAGACGGGCGCGAAATCAAGGCGAAATTAGTGGTCGGGGCAGACGGGCGCGATTCATGGGTGCGTCACCAAGCCGCTATGCCCGAAACACCAACGCCGTATCATCAGCACGGAGTGGTCGCCAACTTCAATATCAGCAAGCCACATCACGGCACTGCTTATCAATGGTTCCAGTCGGATAGTATTCTGGCGCTGTTGCCCTTGCCGGGCAGACGCGTTTCTATCGTGTGGTCGGTCAGCCCGGAAAAGTCAGCCGAATTGCTGGCGATGTCGCATGAGGACTTGTGCGCGCAAGTTGCGGCTGCCTCGCAATCCCAATTGGGTGAGTTGCAGGTCATCACCCCGCCTGCCGCGTTTGCGCTGCGGGTATTAAATCTGGCGCACATTACCAAACCACGGCTGGCCTTGATCGGCGATGCCGCACACAACGTGCATCCCTTGGCCGGTCAGGGTGTGAATCTCGGTTTCCGCGATGCGCGTCAACTGGCCGAGGTACTGCTGCAATGCGGTGCGCAAAGCGATTGCGGGGATATTCATCTATTGCGCAAATATGAACAGGCGCGCCGTGAAGATATTCTTTCTATGCAGCTCACCACCGATGCACTGAAACATCTGTTCATCAACGATAATCCGGTGTTGCGCACGCTGCGTAATCTGGGGCTTTCCGCCACCAACCAATTTGCGCCGCTGAAAAAAATGCTGGTGCGCCACGCACTCAATTAACTAACGTAACGTAAGGAAGTAATGATGTTCAGAATGATTCTGTTGGGGCTGTTTTCGATTTCTTTGGCACAAGCTGCGGAAACCGGGACTGCCGCGAAACTTAAAGAGACTTTAAACAAGACGCTGGGCGAAGTCACTCAGGTAAATAAATCGCCCATTGCGGGCATCTATGAAGTGGTGACTCAGGATCGTATTTTTTATACTGATGAAAAAGGGCAGTACCTGATAGATGGCAGCTTGTTTGATTTAAAAGCGCGCCGCAATATTACGGAAGAACGTTCGCGTAAATTGTTTGCTGTTGATTTCAATAAATTGCCGCTTGAGCTTGCCGTGAAAAAAGTGAAGGGTAATGGCAGTCGTAAATTGGCTTATTTCACCGACCCGAATTGCGGCTGGTGCAAGAAGCTGGAACACGAATTACAAAACGTGAATGACGTTACGCTGTATCTGTTCATCTCCACGCACATCGGTGGGCCTGACTCCGCCGCAAAGGCTCAGGCGATCTGGTGCAGTGCGGACAAGGTTAAAGCCTGGGACGAGCTGATGTTAAACGGAGTGCAACCGGCAGCGGGTCAGTGCGATGCACCCACCGACAAAGTAATGGCGTTGGCAGAAAAGCTCAAGGTAAACGGTACGCCGGCACTGATTTTTGCCAATGGCGTAATGAATCCCGGCTTCATGCCTGCCGCTGCGTTAAACAAGGCGCTAGATAGCAACAAGTGATTGCGCGCAACATCCCCTATTTTCTTGCCAACCTGAGCAGGACGCTCTGGGTTGGCGGCACTTGGGCGCTTGGCTACCTTGCCGTACCTGTATTGTTTAAAACCTTGCCCGACCGGCAACTGGCGGGTTTGCTGGCTGGTCAAATGTTCACTTGGATGGCCTACGTCGGTATCGGTTGCGCGATATATCTGTTGGCATACCAAATTCATCAGTTCGGTCGACTGGTCTGGAAACAAAAATCATTTCTGCTGATTGTGTCCATGCTGATATTGCTGCTGGTTGGGCAGTTCGCTATCCAGCCGATCATGGTGGACTTGAAGGCCCAAGCCTTACCGCTGGATGTAATGCAAAGCGCACTGGCATCGCAGTTCAAAGCATTGCACGGAGTGTCCAGTATTCTTTATTTGGTGCAGAGTCTGTTGGGGGTTGTGCTGGTTATCAATCCCCCCCGCGTAGAAACAGCTAGGACTTTACGGGTATCAGCGTAAAGGGCGAATTGATTTTTGAACGTCAGATTAATTCGAGCTGGGGGTACGCAGTGCTGAATCGACTTCATATGATCCAGTTTGGCAAGGCTGGAACTGCGCTGGCCAAGGGGCGGATAGCTTACACAATACTCGATACTGAATTGGAGCATCGGCATTAACTTTCTCAACCGTTACCTTGGGCGCATCAGCTCCAACCAGATTGATTAAGCTTGAAAACTCCGCAGCATAATAGCGGGGAACATAGCCCACTAAAGTGACTGGATCATCGGTGCGCAAAAGCAACGCCATATCATCGTTGCCATTTTGAATATCCGGCATTAGATAGAGCCGTTCACCCTTGGCAAGACTTAGCGACCTAGCTTGACTGTCGGCACTAAAGTGTCTAAGTCCACGGCAAAAGAAATAAACTTCGAACTGGTTAGAGCTAGTTGGCTCAGGGCACGGAACTAGCTCTAATGAATCGGTAGCACGAAGCCCTCCGGTGCGTGCCAATTCTTCTATGGCATCGTGACCCACACCAGATAGCCCGAGCCAGTTTAAATAATCTTTATATTCTGGACGCGATTTCGGTAGCAAACGATTCGCAAACAGCGGGAAAATCTGCTCGGATACATATTCTGCATCAAGCTCATTCATGCGCCCAAACGGAACGAAATTGGGAAGGTTCTTTGCGCCACGGGTATAAGCGAAATGATACAGTTGCCCATCGTGAGTTAGCCGTGCGACTGGCGTCCACGTTCTTGAAACCGTATCTTGGTATGCTACAAAGAGTGCCTTCATGTGTGTCATTTGCCGTTTAATATTGGGTTCAAACCTGTTCAAGCAACAGGTTTCTGAAGGGGTGCTGATTCTTCCAGCGGTAGGCATGAAAGTCGCGCTCATCCGTGCTGACTATGCGACCCTCACCGCATTCCTCGGCCAGCAGCACAAGCGATGCATCTGCCAAATCCATAGGCAAGTCGGCATATTGGCGCATTAAAACGGTGAGCCGTGGCAAATGCTCTATCCCCATGACAAGAATCCCTACTCCCTGAGCTTCCAGCGTTTCCACCCAAGCCAGTGTTTTTGCTATGCCAATTTGTCTGAACATGAGATGTACGCACTCAACCAGCACGGGGTAAGTTGTCATGAGCGGCTCATCATTGTGCCGAAAGAATTCACGGCAACGTGAATGGTAAGCATTTCCGCGATCAGCCAACGCCAGCCATGCTCCTGTATCTACCAAAATCATGGCAGAGTCCCGCCCTTGGCAGAAAAATCGAGTTTGTTCTTGTAAGTAGTTGAAAATTGTTCATCGGTTTCGATACAGCCGATAAAACCAGTCTTCTCCAATGCCTGAAAAAAGGTCGGATCGCCCGTCTCCGCAGCTTTACCAACAGGCTGAGCAACCGGTATACCATGCCGCTGTTTTACGAACTGCACAAAGTCCAGAACCTCAGCACGCAGATTGGGTGGCAGCGCAGCAATTTCGGATTCAATGCTGTTCAGTGTGTTCATCATGCTCTCCTTAACATGCGTTTCAAGTAGCCATCCTACTCAAATATCTAGTTCATGCAAAACATTCACAATTGCCATCGTTTCCAAGCTAACTGTCGCGACGCGTTGAAATAGCGCTAGCGGGTAGCTCATTGTTTCAACTGCCCACTTGTTGCAGTATAACGTAGCGATTCGCCGAAGATATCGCCACATAAACGCACGTTTACCAAGCGCCAATCTTAAAGCGCTCAATCTCACGCCGATCCCGCTTGGTCGGTCTGCCTTTAAGTTCGGACGGTTTCGGCTGCGCCTTGATTTCTGCCGCGAGCGCTTCACGCTTTAATCGTCCGGTCTCGGTTTCCCGGTATAGTTTTTGCGCCTGCGGTGCGGGGCCGCGTTTGTCCGATATGGCGAGCACTTCCACTTCAAACACATAAGGACCGAGGCGGATTGCCAGAATGTCGCCAGCGTCGGTTGTTTTGGCGGGCTTTACGCGTACCTCATTCAGCAACACTTTGCCGCATTCGATTGCGTCAACCGCCAGTGCACGCGTTTTAAAGAAACGTGCAGCCCACAGCCATTTGTCGATTCGCAGTTTTGAATTATCCGGCGCGGAGCTTGAGTTTTTCATCGTATAAAATCTTCACTAAACTAAAAACTAATTCCAGATAAGCTACATGGTGCAGGTTAAAACGTGCAATAAATTTTAGCTTATCCAAGTCGACTTGTGGAAATAAGCACGGAATGTATGCGTGCTGGCACGCCGTGACTATGGGATATTCTAATACAACGCAAAATGACAACACCCTTATCTGCTTCAAACGGCAAATCAATGGGGTTGGACTCTAGGCTGCCCCATTGATTTTGAGTGTTGGACTAGTTGACAACGTCGTACCGTGTTGTTATGGTTTAGTACATGAAAGCCCGCGAATTATTCAACCGCCGCGTACCTGTTACAGCGCAAGCGTTTTCGGAACTGGTGCTGTGGGAGTTGCCCGAGCCGCTTTCCGGCAGTAAGCATTGTTACAAATACCGACTGGCATTTGTAGTCGCTGGAGAATGTGTGCTGCGTTATGACAACGAGGCGGGCAAGGGTGACCATAAGCATATGGGCGGTAAGGAGGTGAAATATCGCTTTGTCGAGGTTGATAAGCTGGTTGCAGATTTTTTCGAAGATGTGAAGAGGTGGCGCGATGAAAACAGTAACGATTGATATCCGGCCATTGGCCGACACGCTGGGTGATTTTGCTCAGACATGGAA
>PLYB01000073.1:0-1912 GCA_003151655.1 Gallionellaceae bacterium
CCGCGCAGGCGGGAATCCAGTTATTTTCTATATATCTCGTCGGGTGACTTTAGCACGGCATCCGTCTCCACCCATTTATCCTGCTCCAGCTTGCTGAAGAAACAGCTCTCGCGTCCGGTGTGGCAGGCGATACCGCCTTGCTGCTCCACTTGCAGCAGAACCACGTCGCTATCGCAATCGAGACGAATCTCTTTCACCTTCTGGATGTGGCCTGACTCTTCGCCTTTGTGCCACAATTTTTTACGCGAACGCGACCAGTATATCGCCTCGCCGCTCGCCGCTGTGCGCTTGAGTGCTTCCCGATTCATCCACGCTACCATCAACACGCGCCCGCTTGCGGCATCTTGCGCGATGGCAGGAACCAATCCGTCTTCCGACCAGTTCACTTTATTTAGCCAGACTTCACTCATAGACTTCACCTAATACAAAACTACAAATTTCACCCGGAACCGCTGAACGAGCCCGCTTCCCCCTGACTGCGGAAGGGTCGCTGCATAGCAGCGGGGACCAACCGGCGTACCCTTTACGGGTGCAAGGGGGACTGAGGGGGTTTGCTTTTCGCTATTCACACGAGATCAAACCCTAACCCCTCCCAGTCTCCCCTTGTCAGGGGAGGAGCAAAACCCAAAAACTAAAGCCGCACCTCCGACACGTTACTGATGAAACGACTAGCCAATCCACTAAGCCAGCAAGCTGGCAAGTGGCTGGTTATGGCGCAGCCAGCCGTTTGCGGGAGGAGGTGCGATGCGGTCATTCCCGCACCCGTCGCTTTCGCGCACCGTGTCATGACCGCACCTCTATCCCTTGCCCCGCCATGAAATGCTTGGCCTGCTGCACGGTGTATTCGCCGAAATGGAAAATGCTGGCGGCCAACACTGCATCCGCGCCGCCCTGTTTCACGCCATCGGCAAGGTGTTGTAAATTACCCACGCCGCCGCTGGCGATCACCGGAATTTCCAGCGCATCGGTCACCGCGCGCGTGAGCGCCAAATCGAAGCCGCTTTTCTGTCCGTCCTTATCCATGCTGGTCAGCAGGATCTCGCCCGCGCCCAGAGTTTGCATTTTTTTCGCCCACTCCACCGCATCCAGCCCGGTGGCTTTGCGTCCGCCGTGGGTGAACACTTCCCACTTGCCCGGCGCGACTTGTTTGGCGTCGATGGCGACAACTATGCACTGCGAACCGTAACGCGCAGACGCATCGGCCACCAGTTGCGGATTGACCACCGCCGAGGTGTTAATGCTCACTTTATCCGCACCCGCATTGAGCAGATTGCGCACGTCCTGCACTTCGCGCACACCGCCACCAACGGTGAGTGGAATGAAAACCTGTTCCGCCACTTGTTCGATGATGCGGAAAATAATGCCCCGGTCATCGGAGCTGGCCGTGATATCGAGAAAGGTCAGTTCATCCGCGCCCTGATCGTCGTAACGGCGCGCGATCTCCACCGGATCACCCGCATCGCGCAGTTCGACGAAGCTGACCCCTTTGACTACCCGCCCGGCAGTTACATCCAGACAAGGGATGATGCGTTTAGCTAACATTAGATTACAACGGGGGACAATTCATCCGCCAGCGCTTGCGCTTCCCGGAAGTTCAGTGTGCCTTCGTAGATTGCACGACCGGTGATCGCAGCGGTAATACCCTCTGAACGCACCGCACACAAGGCGCGCACATCGTCCAGATTGGTGATGCCGCCGCTGGCGATGACAGGCACGTGCAATGGTCGCGCCAATTCAACGGTCGCCGGAATATTCACGCCGGACAGCATGCCGTCGCGCCCGATATCGGTGTAAATGATCGCTTCCACGCCGTAGCCTTCGAAGCGCTGTGCCAGATCTGCCACGTCGTGACCGGTGAGTTTCGACCAGCCATCCACCGCGACTTTGCCGCCCTTGGCATCGAGACCGACCA
>PLYB01000073.1:1930-7893 GCA_003151655.1 Gallionellaceae bacterium
GCATCGATGATGCTGCGCACGGCCGCCTCGTTCTTGGGCTTGCCCGCAAACGCGCCGTTCAAGTCGACCAGGTGCAAGCGTCTTGCGCCCTGCTCCAACCAATGTTTAGCCATGGCGGCAGGGTCTTCGGAAAAGACCGTGGCACCCTCCATCACACCTTGTTTAAGGCGGACACAATGTCCATCTTTCAAGTCGATAGCGGGGATGATTAGCGTTTTAGTGTCCATAATATTTAAACGATTAAACAGGATTCCAGTTAATAAAATTCTGTAGCAGCTTCAAGCCTGCCGCAGCACTCTTTTCCGGGTGAAACTGTACAGCGAATAAGTTATCTCGCGCCACCGCGCAGACAAAGGGCTGCGGGTAATCGCTGCTTGCTTGCACTACAGTTGCATCGCGTGGTCGCACATAATAGCTGTGTACGAAATAAAAACGCGCATCTTGTTCGATGCCTTCCCACAACACGTGATCGCCGTGATGTACCTGATTCCAGCCCATGTGCGGCACTTTAAGTTTGTTGCCCTGTGCATCCTTCAGTTCTGAAGCAAAACGCACCACTTCGCCGGACAACACGCCCAATCCCGGCACATCGCCCTCGGCACTGTGCTCAAACAGCATCTGCAAACCGATACAAATTCCCATAAAGGGTTTATTGCGCGCCGCATCCAGCACAGCCTGACGCAGGCCGCGCGCATCTAGCTCGCGCATGCAATCCGGCATCGCCCCTTGACCGGGGAATATTACACGACTGGCAGCCGCAATGATTTTTGCATCATCGGTGACGCTGACGGAAGCGTTCGGCGCAACTTTGCGCACGGCTTGTTGCACCGAGCGCAAGTTACCCATTCCATAATCTACAACTGCAATATCAACCATGATTGAGAAACTATAACGTTCCCTTGGTAGAAGGCATCACGCCAGCCATGCGCGGATCGAGTTCCAGCGCGACACGTAGCGCGCGGCCAAAGGCCTTGAAAATCGTCTCGATTTGATGGTGCGCGTTGTCGCCCGCCAGATTGTCGATGTGCAGGGTAACCAAAGCGTGATTGACGAAACCCTGAAAGAATTCGCGAATCAAATCGACTTCAAATTCGCCGACATTGGAACGTACAAATTCAGCATTAAACACCAGCCCGGGACGCCCGGAAATATCCAGCACCACGCGCGACAACGCTTCGTCCAGCGGCACATAAGCATGACCGTAACGACGCAGCCCCTTCTTGTCAGCTACGGCCTGAGCGAACGCTTGCCCGAGAGTGATACCAATATCTTCTACCGTGTGATGGGCATCAATCTGCAGATCGCCCTTGGCAGTAATATCCAAGTCGATCAGGCCGTGACGCGCAATTTGATCCAACATGTGTTCGAGAAATGGCAGTCCGGTGTCCAGCTTGACCTTGCCCGTGCCATCGAGATTGACCTCGACCGTGATTTTGGTTTCCAAGGTGTTGCGTGTGACTTTTGCGCTACGCATGATTTGCCTTATGCGAGTTGATTAATGGGAGCATCTATAAAATCCAATTTTGCGAGTTGGGCAAACTACCGCCCATCCCTGCTTAAACCACTTCGTCGCCATGCAGCGTTACTCGCAAAAAATTACTTCTTACATATCTACATATGCTGCGGCGTAATTTTTTGNNAGTGAGATGGCTAGTTGTTTCATCAGAAAATTGAATCTTATAGAAGCCCCCTAATAGTGTCTTGCAATGCTGCTATAAATTTCTGATTCTCGTCTGCCGTACCCACGGTCACTCTTAAACAATCTAGCAGTGCCGGATGTCCGCCGTTCAAATTCTTGATCAGCACCCCGCGCTGCTGCAACCCTTCAAACACTTGCGTCGCGTGTGCCACGCGAAACAGTATAAAGTTGGCATCACTCGGATACGCGTACACGCCATTAATAGCACTCAATGCCGCCAACAATTTGCTACGCAACTGCTTGATACTTTCCGCCTGCGCCAGCAGCACATCGTGGTGCGCCAGCAACTTTGCCGCCACCAATTGCGGCAATACCCCCACATTATACGGCAAGCGCAGTTTTTCCAACTGCCCCAACCAAGCAGTAGCTCCGGCTAGAAAACCCAAACGTAATCCTGCCATGCCCAGCTTGGAGAAAGTACGCATCACCAGCAAGTTATCGTAGTGTGCCAGATGCGGGATAAAACTGTCACGCGCGAAGGCGTAATAAGCCTCATCAACCACCACCAACCCAGGTGCAGCCTCAATAATTTGTTTGATTGCGGCCGCATAAAACGAATTGCCGGTCGGGTTGTTGGGATAAGCCAAAAACACCAGCGCAGGTTGCTCACGCTCAATGGCCTCCAACGTTGCCGTCAGATCAAGTGAGAAATCTTGCGCCAACGGCACGCCGACATATTTCATGCCGACGAATGCAGCAATCATCTTATACATAACAAACGACGGCTCAATGCTCAACAACACCGCACCCGGCTTGGCAACCGCCAGTGCCAGCAATTGAATAATCTCATCCGAACCGTTCCCCAGCAAAATGTCCATGCCCGGCGGCAGATTTGTTACCTTGGCAATACTGGCTTTAAGTTGAGAAGCCCCGGCATCGGGATAGCGATTAATCGCAGCATCCGCCACCAGTTGTGCGATTTCGTCGCGTATTTCCTGCGGCAGGGAATAGGGATTCTCCATCGCATCCAGTTTGATCATGTCACTGGCAGGCGGAACGTGATAGGCGTTTAACGCCAGTATTTCCTGGCGAATTAAACGCTCGGGTACAACGACATAACGAGAAGAAGACATGACTTAAAGGGGATATCTAACATGAGCATTTTACCTTAATCAAAAAATCACACTATGCGGATTTTTATATATCCGACGCACTCGTGCAATTTTGATGCGGATCGACCATGAGCAACAGGGCGGAAATGAACCGTTGATTCAGCACGTTAAAGCAGAATAATATTATTAATCAATGTGCTGCATTACCAGCATAATTCGTGCTTTCCATTAAAGCTTGAGCCAGACTAAAGCGGGAATCACCCTGCTTTAGTCTGGCTCACGGCCAACTTACACTACATACTTGAAGCGATGCTGGCAATGGATACTGATAGTGCGCTGAGCCAACCCAGATCACTAATAAACTTGGTGTCGTCTGTAGACAACTTTTCATGATGGCTGATTTTTACATTCAACTTCTCCAAATCAGCTTGCAGATTCTTCAGCTTCGCTTGTTGCGCTTGAACTTCTTGCAACTTTTGTTGTTGCGACTCATTCAATGATTTCAGTGCGGTTGTCATAATATATTTCTCCTGAAAATGTTAATCAAAACTTAGTAACTACCGTCAGACTGAGAATGCGCCCGCATAGCGGACATATAAATCATGAGTGAACTTAAATCAAAAACAAATCAGGAAGGGATGATTTTGGCATCAGATTAATCCTAGGCCACCTAGGGGCTTGCTCGCGGAGAATAGGTTCAATCTTTTCAGAGTGAGTTACAGAGTTCGGATCCCTTGATTGTCATATGTGCTTGCAACGACACCTCAACTACATACAAAACAGTCCCAAGTCCAGTCCCGTTTGCAAGTTACTCGTTTTTCCACCCGGCTTTCCTGCATACTCCAACTCCGACTCTTTTGTACTAGTGTTATATAACCACCGTACTTCCAACTCCTTGCCCTTTTTAGCCAGGGTCGCTTGAATCACTTTTAAATCAGGCTTTTTGTCATCATCAGTTTTGAGTATTTTCCAATTAACCGAGCCTTCGTCCCCCACACATTGGGACGCGACTTTAGCCGCTTGTGACTTCTCGAATTCATTTAGTACGGTATCTTGCACCACATCATCTTTTGCACATCCCGCAAATGACAATAAAGTCGCCAAACATGCCAACCGCATACCGGTCATATAAAAAATTTTAGTCAACGAATTTCCTCTGTTTTTTGAAAAAACATGCATGGCAAACAGCGTTGGGCATCCTGGAATTCAGGATTAACCATGTTATGACTTATTAATCTCCGCTTGCACATTCACCAAACCATCAAAGCAAAACCCCCGTCATTACTGACAGGGGTTTCTGAATATTGGTGGCTCGGGGCGGAATCGAACCACCGACACAAGGATTTTCAATCCTCTGCTCTACCGACTGAGCTACCGAGCCATCTTTACGAAGGCGCGCATTATAACGACTCTAATCATTTAAGCAAACAAGGATGTGCGCAATACATGAATCTCGCGCGATGACGACATTGATTTAGCTGGTTTGGGAATGTTGAAACCGTATGGGCATAAGCAGCGTTGATACCTATTGTGTGGGGATGCGGAATCCTGTTTGACGGTACTGGCTGTTATGTGACGGAACGGTTGCGTTGTTATTTTGGGTAATATTGCTTCTTGTGCAAATGGATAAGCGTTCCAACGAAGCCAATCAATACCGCCCAAATCAAAGCCAATTCAATATAACTGCTCATTTATTAATCTCCTTTGGGCGGGGATTATAACTTGTGACGATGAATTTTGAGAAATGAAGCGTCCAGTTACGGGACTGGTTATATACGGGACTGGTTATATTTTTTTAAGTTCAATGGAACTTTATTAGTATTTGCTTATCTATATTGCCGGTAACGCAAGTTACTTCGCGTTTCTCCTCCCTGAGCGTGATGTCTTAACTTCCCCCTTTAGTTAAGACTCTTGCCCCCGTTCATTATGTTCGGGGGCATTTTTTCGGCTTAAAGCAGGGAAGCGTCTAGTTACGTGACGGTTGCACTTTCAAGTTTCACTTTACGTAAGCTATATCCGTTTTGTTGTAATTTGTTTAACATGTCCAATGGCGGAATCGCTATCATCGATAGCTCTGCGTTCTTGACGGTACTTATGCGTAAACCCTTGTAGGTCGGGTTTCAACCCGACCTACAATACCGCTCAGACGGTTCGCATAAGTTCCAGATAGCTTGCAACACTACACTAGTTTTGCCCAGATAATTTGATTGGATTCGACGCAATGGCAACACCTAATGATGAATTAACGACTAAGCGGACAAAAGCTGGGAGTCCAGGGGCATCGCTTTATGATGGCAAGGAGTTGGTGTCGCATGTTGTTAATGTTAATTCTGATAACAAAGAACGGCGGTTAGAGTATGTTTCTGTCGCACTCGTAATACTTATCCCGGTAGTTTTAACTGTTGGGGTTTGGTGGTTTGCCAAATTTCTTCAAGTCACTCCTGACACCGGGATGTCTATCTTCATCCGCGTTTGTTGGGTAGTGGCTGCAGGTGTATTACTAGTCAAGACGCGCCTTTCAACCATTCAGGGCATCTCCCCATTTATCTTGCTTGGTCTATGTTGGTCGCTTTACCCAGCATTGGACTATTGGTTATACGGCTAAGCGCCAACTCAGACTGCAACGCAACATGTCGCATATGTATAACCAATGAAAAACCCCGCTTGCGCGGGGTTCTTTTTGTGCTGCATAAAACCTCGGCGAGCGAACTCGCGCAGGTTTAATTACATCATGCCGCCCATACCACCCATGCCGCCCATATCGCCACCACCCATACCACCGGCTGGCTTATCTTCTGGGAGTTCAGCTACCATACATGCAGTAGTCAGCATCAAACCAGCGATGGAAGATGCGTTTTGCAGTGCAGTGCGGGTTACCTTGGTTGGGTCAACTACGCCCATCGCCAACATGTCGCCGTATTCGCCGGTAGCTGCGTTGTAACCGTAGCTGCCNNTTCCATTGCACGCAATACGATGGTGATACCCGCGTCTTGGTCGTGGTTGTCGCCCTTCAAACCGGCAACAGCAACCTTGGCACGCAACAGAGCAACGCCTCCTCCGGGAACAATGCCTTCTTCCACAGCTGCACGAGTTGCATGCAGAGCGTCTTCAACACGTGCCTTCTTCTCTTTCATTTCAACTTCAGTTGCCGCGCCGACCTTGATCACTGCAACGCCGCCAGCCAGCTTGGCTTTGCGTTCTTGCAGTTTTTC
>PLYB01000267.1 GCA_003151655.1 Gallionellaceae bacterium
TTTTGTACCATCGGCATAGGGAGACTATTGCATCGCCGCCGCCCGATCCAGAGTTGGCGGGACTGGGGTAAATGCCTGTGGTGCGGGTGGCCGATATCCCAGCGATGAGTGGGGTCTGGCGGTGTTGTAGTGGTTGCGCCGTTGCCCAATGACGGCCTTGTCGCACAGCGCTGAGGCAGGAACACTAGCGCGCCTATGTGTCTGCGCAAGGAGCGAATCCAGCGCCTCAGCGAGATACGATTCGCCATTGTGAGTTGGAAGACAGATTTGAACCGCATCAGTGTGTTTGGTCATGGACCAAGCACCTATCCGAGAACGCGTTAACTGGCACAGCTTGCCAGCCCTTCAAGCAATCCGCTTCAGGTAGCCGTCTGGCGCGACCGTAATCATCAGCTTGTGTTGAATACTTCTGTCGATTTCAAATTCCGGATGTGTCTTTAGGTATTCATGGACCGCAGTCTTTGGATTGTTATCGGGCCCCCAAGGGCGGTTCGGAAACATTTCCTTTGGCATGTCATCCACAATGGTGTCGAAGACTATGCAATAGCTGTCCTCGCTAGTCAGCGGCGCATAGGCCTTCAGTTCGGCAAGCACGTGGTCGTGGGTGTGATTGCTGTCGAGACAGACCAACACGCGAGAATAATTCGAAGTGAACTCGCGTACACTTTCGATTGTTTCAGGAGCGATGCTGGAACCCTGAATGATGTGAATGCGCGATGCCATAGGATGTGCTTCAATGGCAACGCGATTGTGAGCTCGGATTTCAATATCAATGCCTAGCACTTTTCGTTTAGAGATACTTGGGTCGAGTTTTTCGCCTGCTTTGATAGAGTCGCACAAGTCGAGGAGCGCGAGCATGGAAGCGCTGTGTATCAACGAACCACCATGGGCAATACCAGTCTCAATCACCAGGTCTGGACGAACGCGCCAAATTAACTCCGCCACCGCAACCATATCCTGTGGAAATTGAATTATAGGACGGCCAAGAGCAGAAAATAGGTACGTATAGCGGTACTTAGCGGCGAGGTTGATCCAATCTAAAGTCAATTGGCACAGCTGCTTGGACTCTCCCATTTTTTGGATGCTGGCCGCGTTCTGCCGAAGGAATTCAATGTCCTGAGCTGAACTTGACATTAGCGGACGCTCCCGTCGCCATAAATTGCTTCATTAAGTCTAATGACTTTTGCAGGATTGCCGACTGCAACTGCATAGTCTGGTATGTCAGCTATGACCACACTCCCGGCACCAATGGTCGCCCATTTACCAATTTTGATGCGTGGCAAGATGGTCGCATTGGTACCAATAAAGGTGCCATCACCAATGTTGCAACACCCCGAAACGCTAACAGCGTGGGCGATAAATACTGAGTTACCGATGCTGGTTTCATGAGCGATTAAAGCTCCGATATGAATACTGCAGTTATCACCAACATTCACTTCTGCTTGGGTAATTACCGCTTCCTGAATGTAATTGCCGGTACCCCACCGCGTGCAAGTGAGATCGACTGATGGATGAATAAAGTTCGTCAGTGTGCCGCCCGCCGCGACGATTGCTCGGCCGGACTCATAACGGGCCCGGGTGCTGCCGGTGATCAAGCTTACGAAGCCAACATCGGGGCCTGCTAGTTCGGGGATAGCTTCGACTCCGCCAAGTACCGGTAGGTCATAGAATTTTGTTCCATGCTTGGCCGGATCATTGTCCAGAAGACCCGGAAAGACGAGACTGGGAGAACTTCGTTGCATAGCCCGAATCATTCGAACTGTTTCCGGGTTGGCAGCTCCCAAGAGGTAAATTTTCATGGCAAGTCCTTCTCGCGGGCATTATTGGTTGCATGCAAAACAGAGCGCACGCATGCGATTACACGTTCCTGCTCTTCGGGTTTCAAATCATGATAACTCGGGAGATTAATTGCGCGCCGAGGCAAATCGTAGGCCACCACGTTATCCGGTTGGGAAGCAAACATGGGCAGAGTGGACAACGGGGAGAAAAAGTCTCGGCCATCTATGTTGTCTGACTGGAACGCTTTGAACAGCACGTCCCGGGATACTGCAATCTTTGATGAAAAGACTACTGTTGGCATCCAGTAGCCATTTCGAGTATTGGGCGGTTCGGGATTTACCGTCAGACCAAACAATCCCTCAAGGCCGCTGGTATATCGAAAAAATATTTCACGCTTGCGCGTGACGAGCTCATCGATGCGTTCCATCTGAGCACAACCTATTGCAGCCTGGATGTTTGACATTTTGTATTTGTATCCCACTACATCTGGCCAAAACTGCTTCGTCTGACTGCGCGCCCGTCCGTGGTTACTTAGCGTGAGGACACGTTCGTATAACTGGGAGTCATTGGTAACAAACATGCCGCCCTCCCCTGTTGAGACCGTCTTGGTCCCGTGGAATGAAAAGGCGCCAAACCTACCCATCGACCCCGCTCGTTTTCCAAAATAAACAGAGCCAATTGCTTCCGCCGCGTCCTCGATAATCGGAATGCCGTACTTTTCACCAATTGCAAGCAGGCGATCCATGTTACAGAGATTTCCGTACAAATGGACGGCAACAATTGCCTTGGTGCGGGACGTAACTGCTTTTTCGACCTGGCACGGATCAAGGCACCAGGAATCAGCGAGAATATCAACAAAGATAGGCGTTGCGCCTAGATGAACGACCGGCGAAGCCGTAGCAATCCAATTTGTGTCTGCCATGATGACTTCGTCACCTGGTCCAACTCCTGAAGCGGCCATTCCCATGTGAAGGGCACCAGTACAACTCGACGTAGCAATGGCATACTGAACACCAAGGTGAGCTTTAAACATTTCTTCGAATCTAACGATATATTCATAGCACTTTTCGCCCCAGCCGCCTGTGGCAGCATCGGTAGCGTACTGAATCTCCAGTTGGGTGATCGAAGGTTTCGTGTAGTAGATACGGGGTTTCACGCCACCTTCAACTCCGGCACTGCCGTGACGAATTTGGTGCCTAGGTCTGCTAAGCCTGCGTTTTGTCGCTTGATCTCATCGGCAATGTTCCATGGCAGAATCAGCAAATAGTCGGGACGAGCTTCCTCCAGAACAGACGCAGGAAGAATCGGGATGTGGCTGCCTGGCATGAACTTGCCTTGCTTGGCGCCAGCCGCGTCACACACATAAGGCAACAAGTCTGGTTTGATGCCGGCATAGTTGAGCAACGTATTTCCCTTAGCCGCAGCGCCGTAGGCGGCCACCTTCCGACCAGCGCGCTTCTCGCTTAACAGAAACAACAACAAATTGTCTTTAATACGGTCCGCTTTGGCTTGAAATGCTTCATAGATCGTCCCTGTGTGAAGGCCCTGTTGTGCTTCCTCCGCCAACACTGCGCCTACCGCAGCGGATGCGCGGCGCAGGTCCTCCGAGTGACAGCCATAGATGCGCAAACTTCCGCCATGCGTGGGAAGCTCTTCCACATCATACACATCCATGCCAGCAGCCAAAAAGATGCGCTGGACCGTGTAGAGCGACAAGTAGGAGAAATGCTCGTGATATACGGTATCGAACTGCGTAGACTTAATTAGTCGCATGAGATGCGGGAATTCAAGCGTGACGGTACCACCGGGCTTGAGGGCAGCCTTCAGTCCTCGCGTAAAATCGTTGATATCAGGTACATGAGCATAGACGTTATTGCCGATAATCAGGTCTGCAAGCCTGCGATCGGTAGCCAATTGCCTGCCCAACTTTTCGCTGAAGAATTCATGCAGGACCGGAATACCAAGCTGCTCCGCTGCGGCTGCGGTATTTGCTGTGGGTTCGATTCCAAGGCTCGGAATGCCTATGGCAACAAAGTTCTGCAGCAAGTAACCGTCATTGCACGCGATTTCGATGATGAAGCTGTTGGGGCCTAGCTGGAGGCGCCGAATTATGTCTTCTGAATATTTCGCCGCGTGCACAAGCCAGCTGGAAGAGGTACTGGAGAAATAAGCGTATTCGGGGCTAAACAGTTCCTCTGCTTCAGCGTAGTCCTCTGTCTGGACAAGCCAACATCGATCGCAAACTTTAACTCTCAGACGAAAATATTTTTCAGGTCGCATTAACTCAGCGCTTGTCAGATAAGCATTGGAGAGTGGCGCGTTACCGAGATCTAGGAAGGTACGTACGAGGTCAGCAGCGCAGTGGCGGCATTTCATGACACTACGCCAGCGAATTGCTCATTCAGCATGGGATGCTGAGCATCCCGTGAGGACAGTTCGGAAATCAACTGCGGCCATGATATCGCCAGCATCGGATCTTGGGCGTTGAGACCAGCCTCAGCTGTGAGATCGTAAGGTGCCGTATGGCAGTATAACAATTCCACATTGTCGGTCAGCGCTTGAAAGCCGTGGGCAAAGCCTTCAGGAATGAGCATCGCGCGCCCGTTCTCCGCTGAGAGCAGCTGCGGGCACCAATGCAGGAGGGTCGCCGAGCCCGCGCGAATGTCGACTGCAACATCCCACACCTCGCCACGAATGCAACTCACAAGCTTCATTTCGGCCTTGGGAGGACGTTGAAAATGCAACCCGCGCACCGTACCGCGGCGAGCCGTGTAAGTGTGGTTGACTTGGGCTACGGGCCGTTTCCAGCCTGCACCCTTTATCTCCTCGGCACAGAATATGCGCGATAGAAAACCGCGGGCGTCACCCAGGCGTTTTCGCTCGATGCATTTGAGCCCCTCCAGAGCGAGGTCCGTGACCAAAAGCTGGGTCACCCCAAGGCCTCGTAAGAGGCAATTTCTAAGCGACAAAGGAGCGGCGCGTCCGCACCCTCGTTTTGTTCCCGATACCATGCCATCGTTTGATTGATTGCTTGCTGGAGGGTCAATCGGGGTCTAATGCCCAGCGTCAGCCGGGCCTTGGACGTTTCCAGCGCCAAACAGGCTGCTTCGTGGGGACCCTCGCTATTATCGCAGTAAATCATCTGGCCCGAACCATAGGCAATCCGAGCCAGTTCGACCACTTCGCGAACAGTTGCTGAATCGTTGGAATTCGGACCGAAGTTGTAAGCCCCCGCGAATTCAGGCCGTTCCCACAGCCTTTCCGCAAGGGCGAGATAACCAGACAGCGGTTCCAGGACATGTTGCCATGACCGAATCGCCTCGGGACGACGCACGACCATCGGCACACCTGCCTGCCATGCGCGAATGGCGTCCGGAATCAGACGATCTTCCGACCAGTCTCCGCCACCAATTACATTTCCAGCCCGGGCAGTCGCGACAGCCACACCGTGATCCGACAGGAATGCATCGCGGTAACCAGCAACAGCGATTTCGCAAGCGGCTTTGCTGGCGCTGTAAGGATCGCGACCTCCGAGCTCGTCTGTCTCCCTGCATGGCCATGACCAATTGTTATTGCGATAAACTTTGTCAGTCGTCACTGCGATGGCCACGCGAATGCAATCGACACCACCAAGTGTGTCCAATACGTTCACCGTGCCCATCACATTGGTTTCAAATGTTGCACGTGGTTCTCTATAGCTCGCGCGAACTAGTGGTTGTGCCGCCAAATGAAAAACAATCTCCGGTTCGCCAGCTTGAACAAGCTCCGCCAGCTTGGATGCATTGCGGATATCGCAAAGGTGGCTCCGACAGAGTTGGGCGACCTTCGCCGCCGAATAAAGATTGGGCGATGTTGTTGGCTCAAGACTTATGCCAGTCACTTCAGCACCGAGCCGATGGAGCCAGAGCGTCAACCACGATCCTTTAAAGCCGGTATGGCCAGTCACCAGGACACGCTTACCACGCCAAAACTCGCTCCCAATCGGCCTCGTCAAACCCATATCTTCCAGGGCGCTCGGCCTGATGTCCAAAGCTCTTCCAGTAAATTCTTGTCGCGCAACGTGTCCATCGGCTGCCAGAAACCACGATGCTCAAAAGCCATCAATTCACTGGCAGCCGCAAGACGAGCAAGCGCCGTGCCTTCCCAAGACGTGTCATCGCCATCGATGAAATCCAGGCATCTCGGCGAGAGAACAAAAAAGCCGCCATTGATCAGGCCGCCATCTCCACGCGGCTTCTCGGCAAACCCAGTAACCTGATCGCCCGACCGCTCCAACGCGCCGTAGCGGCCGGGAGGCAGCACTCCCGTTACGGTCGCAAGCTTCCCGTGGCTGTGGTGAAATTTGATCAGCGCCCGCACATCGACATTACTCACGCCGTCACCGTAGGTGAGACAAAACGCGTCTTCAGCGAGAATATGCTCGGCAACGCGCTTAAGTCGCCCCCCTGTCAACGTGTCTTCCCCAGTATCGATGAGCGTCACGCGCCAAGGTTCAGCTTTCTTTTGATGCACGACGATACTGTTATCGGACATGTCGAACGTCACATCCGACATGTGTAAAAAATAATTGGCAAAGTACTCTTTGATGAGGTATCCCTTGTAGCCACAGCACACGACAAACTCATTAACGCCATGTGCGGAATAGATTTTCATGATGTGCCATAACACCGGCTTGCCACCAACCTCCACCATGGGCTTGGGACGTATGGAAGTCTCTTCGCTGATTCGAGTACCTAATCCACCGGCAAGTATGACTGCTTTCACTTATGAAATCCCTTCACACTTTGTAATAGTCTCGATACCAAACGATGAATTGATTGATACCATCTTCCACTGTTGTCGCTGGCTTGTAGTGGAATTGTTCAACAAGGTCATCCACATTGGCATAGGTATCCGGCACGTCACCCGCTTGCAAGGGGAGTAGTTCTTTTTTCGCAGCCTTACCAAGGGTTTTCTCCAAAGCTGCAATGAAATCCACCAGCTCCACTGGGCTATTATTTCCAATGTTATAGACCCGCCACGGCGCGCGGCTGGTGCCGGGGTCTGGCACATCGCCCTCCCATTCTGGATTGGTAAGCGCAGGTCGATTAAGCACCCGAATCACTCCCTCAACGATGTCATCAATATAGGTAAAGTCGCGCCGATGTTTACCATAGTTAAAAACTTGAATTGGCTTGTCTTCGAGAATGGCTTTGGTGAATTTGAATAGTGCCATGTCGGGTCGCCCCCAAGGTCCATACACGGTGAAGAAACGCAGGCCGGTAGTCGGTAGATTGTAGAGGTGACTGTAGGTGTGAGCCATCAATTCGTTGGCTTTTTTGCTCGCTGCGTAGAGACTCAGTGGGTGATCCACGTTCTGGTGGATAGAAAATGGCATGGCAGTATTTGCACCATAAACGCTTGAACTGCTGGCATAGACAAGATGATCCACTCCATTGTGGCGGCAACCCTCAAGGATATGAGCAAAACCAACAATATTACTGTCGATATAAGCGAGCGGATTCTCAATTGAATAGCGAACACCAGCTTGCGCTGCAAGATTTACTACGCGCTGCGGTTTATGCTTGGCAAAGGCAGACTCTATCGCTTTGCGATCTGCCAAATCGATTCGAAGATGGGTGTAGTTGGGGTGGTTAATATAACGAGCCAGCCTTGCTTCTTTAATTGCCGGATCATAGTAGTTGTTGTGGTTGTCAATACCGATGACGATATCACCTCGTTCAAGCAAACGCAGAATAATGGCTGAGCCAATAAAGCCTGCCGCGCCCGTAACCAGAGTTTTCATTATTTGCGCCCTATTCCAAAATACTCGAGTCCAGCTGCTCGGGGGAGCGCGGGATCGTAGAGATTGCGCCCATCAAAAATCACTGGTTGCTTGAGCAGTCTTTTTATGACACCGAAATCTGGACTTCGGAACTCCGTCCATTCGGTCACTATTATTAAAGCATCCGCACCGTTGAGGGCATCCATGGGGCCGTTTACTAATTGCAAGTCAGTACGCTTACCGTAAATTCGCGTTGTCTCGTGCATTGCCGCCGGGTCGTAAGCAGACACTGACGCCCCCCTTTGCCAGAGGCCATGAAGCACACTGCGGCTTGGTGCTTCACGCATATCATCGGTATTGGGTTTAAAGGCAAGGCCCCATAATGCAATCACTTTATTTGTTAAATTATAATTAAAATGACTATTCATTTTATTAAATAACACACGTTTTTGCTGATGATTAACTTGTTGAGCTGCTTTAATTAATTGTGGTTCAAACGAGACTTGTTTAGCCATGCTTTCCAGCGCACTTAAATCTTTTGGAAAACAGGAACCACCATAACCACAGCCTGGATTTATAAA
>PLYB01000309.1 GCA_003151655.1 Gallionellaceae bacterium
CCAGATCGCTGTTGAGAATTCTTGATGATATTTTGGATTACTCAAAAATCGAGGCGGGGAAGCTTGCGTTAGAACAGGTGGAGTTTCAACTGGAAGAGGTTGTGAAAGCTGTCAGTGGCCTTTTTTCTTCCAAGATCGCTGAAAAAGGATTGGAGTTATTCCTCGAAATTAATTGTGATATTAATTTTAATCTGGTGGGAGATCCGCTTCGTCTCGGGCAAATACTCAATAATCTTGTTGGCAATGCCATCAAGTTTACCGAGCATGGCGAAATTCATCTCAAAGTGGAAACACTTATCAATGATGATGACAAGATAATGTTGCGATTTGCCGTGCGAGATACCGGCATCGGCATGGATAAAACCCAGGCTCACCGCCTGTTTAATGCGTTCAGTCAAGCGGACTCTTCCATTACCAGAAAATACGGCGGGACAGGATTGGGGCTGACCATTTCAAAGCAACTGGTAGAAATGATGGGTGGCGATATTGTGCTGACCAGCGCTCCCGGGGAAGGTAGCACCTTTGCCTTTACCGCTTGTTTTGCAAAAGGCGGGACTAACTTGAACCCGTATCATCAACATGGGCTCCATGGGGTGCGTGCGTTGATCGTAGACGATCAAGAAACCTCGCTGATCGTTCTGGAACATTATCTGGAAATATGGAATTTTGATGTTACCGGGACAACTTCCGGTGAAGATGCGCTGGATTTGATTGCACTTGCCGACCGGGAAGGCCGTCCCTATGAAATCTTGCTGCTGGATTGGAGAATGCCGGGAATGGATGGGTTGGAGCTGACCCGGCTTGTGCAGGTCGAAGCCAGGCAAGGCAGGCTGAAGCACGCACCGACTGTCATCATGGTCACCGCATATGATCGGGAGGCATTGTTCAATGAAACCGGTACAACTCATCTCGATAATGTGCTGGTTAAACCGGTTACTCCCTCTGCTTTATTTGAGAGCCTTTTGCAAATTCAATATCCACAACTTGCTGTACGAGAAACCAGACTTTCTGCGCGAAACGCGCACTTGAAAGAGCTGCGTGTCGATTTGCTGGGATTGGCCGCCCCCATTCGTGGAGCGCACATCCTGCTGGTAGAAGATAATGATATTAATCAGGAAGTGGCGACGGAGTTTCTTAAGAAGGCCGGACTGCTGACTACGGTTGCCAATCACGGTAGTGAAGCAGTCGAGCGGATACAGAAAGAAACTTTCGATGCGGTATTGATGGATTTACAGATGCCCATCATGGATGGATTTATGGCGACCGAGTTAATCCGAAAGTTGCCGCAGGGCAAAGACATCCCTATCATTGCACTCAGTGCGGCCGCTATGATTCATGATAAACAGGCAAGCGAACGGGCGGGCATGAACGACCATGTATCAAAGCCGCTGGATCCGGTACAACTGATTACTATCTTGTTGAAATGGGTCAAGCATCGCCGGATTGCAACTTCAATCCCCGATGTGGAAAATGTTTCTACCCTGACGGCAGATTCGCTACCTGCCCAGCTTCCCGGATTCGATCTGGAAAGTGCATTAAAGCGTCTTGGCGGAAATCATGATTTATTGATCAAATTACTACTGCGCTTTGCGACCGATTATTCCTCAGTACACACACAGGTTGACGAACTGTTGCGTAAGAACCAAGGCGGTAAGGCCGTCGAACTACTTCATCGAATCAATGGCGTTGCGGCATCGCTTGGGGCAAGTGCATTGGCAGAGGCGGCTCAGCATCTGGAAAGCGAAATCAAGTCGGGTAGGCCGTTGGAGTCACAAAGTACTTTTGCCCGTCTGCTGGATGAAGCAGTAAAAGCGGTCAATAAAAATATATTGCCCATCAATTTACCTGAAAGAGCGAAAATCACCTCTCAGAATACTGCCATGGTCGAGTCGGGGCTTGCTAATTTAGCGACCAGCTTGAAAAATCATGAAATGCCTGAAGGTAATCAATTAGAGCTATTATTATCAAGTATTGCCGGATCAGTTTCGGCACGCCTAATTTCCGAACTTGAATTTCAACTGAATAATTTTGATTTCAAATTGGCTAGTGCAACGCTGTCAAAAGTGGTCGAAGAATGGTATAACAAATCAATTACTTAGTTGGTAAATGCCTGATGGAAAACTTCGGATAAGATAGATGAATACTATTTCTAAAACTTTACTACTGGTCGACGATGAGCCATCTAATCTTCACGTATTAAATCAGATATTGCACGATGACTATCATCTGTTGTTTGCCAAGGATGGTAAAACAGCACTGGAACTTAGCAGGGAAAAAAAGCCTGATCTTATTCTGCTTGATGTCATGATGCCGGAGTTTTCCGGCTATGATGTATGCAACGAGCTTAAGCAAGATTACCGGACAGCAAAAATTCCCGTCATCTTTATTTCCGCTCTGTCAGACACGACTGATGAAACTCACGGCTTTGCAGTGGGAGCCGTCGATTACATTGCCAAACCGGTGAATCCGGCGATTGTCAAAGCGCGTGTTGCTACCCATTTGTCTTTAGTGCGCACCGAGGAGTTACAAGAAACACAACGGGAGATAATCCAGCGACTGGGTCGGGCGGCGGAATACAAGGATAACGAAACAGGCCTGCATGTTATTCGCATGAGCCATTATTCCAGACTGCTCGCATTGGCGGCCGGATTTACTGAACAAGCTGCCGATAGGCTGCTTCAGGCCGCTCCCATGCATGATATTGGCAAAATCGGCATTCCTGATCACATCATGCTGAAACTGGGAAAGTTGGATGATGCTGAATGGCAGATTATGCGGCGGCATCCAGAGATCGGTGCGGAGATTATTGGTGAACACAATTCTCCGCTGCTCAAGGCGGCTCGTATTATTTCTATGACGCATCACGAGAAGTGGGATGGTACAGGTTACCCGAATCAGTTGCGGGGCGAGGAAATACCATTAATCGGTAGGATTATTGCTGTTGTCGATGTTTTCGATGCTCTCACGACCAAATGGCCTTACAAAAAGGCTTGGGCGGTTGAGGATGCCGTTGCACACCTCCAACAGGAAGCGGGGCGACATTTTGACCCCGAATTGGTGAGTTTGTTTTTGAACATCATTCCCGATGTTCTTAAAGTAAAAAATCGTTGGTCAGAAGTTTCGAATAAGTGAGTAAACTCAAAAACGGAAGTTGCCACACCGCCGATGCTTTGATACGCCTTGCTACGCAAGGCACTGTGGTCTCCAATTTGGTGATAGACGGTTCGTCCCGAGTAGGCGCAGCCGTATCGAGGGAAGTAGCCCGCACTTTGGGCGTATCGAAGGATTGCATCCTTCTAGCTGCTTTTTCTAGGACAAACAGTTCAATCTGCTGAATTGCTATCTAAAGGGGCTGGTTTTTAGCAAAACCCATACCGCACCGCCGCCGCCAGCACTTTGCGGGGCTTCGCAGAATGCGAGCACCTGAGGATGTTGGGTTAGCCAGTGGCGGGTGTGAACTTTTAATATCCCTTCGCGGCCTTCGCTGCGCCAGCCTTTGCCGTGTATCACATTGACGCAACGCATCCCCTGTTGCGTGGCATGATGCAAAAAATCCACCAGTAGTCTTCTGGCTGCATCACTGTGGAGTCCATGCAGATCGAGGCTGTCTTGCGGAGGCCATGCGCCGCGTCTAAGCTTGCGCAGAGTCATGCGGTTGAGGCCATTGCTCAGATATTCGCCGACGGCTTCATCGCTCGCGCCGTGATCGGACAGGGTGTCGGCAACGATAGTCGGGGAGGGTTGAGCGCGTGCCGCTATTTTGCGCGGTGCGCGGGTGGGAGTGATGCGACCGGAAGGTTTGAGTGGTGTCACGCCTTCCAGCGATTGCCGGAACAAGTTAGTTTCCTGCTCCGGCTTTTCTTGCACGGGAGCCTCCAAAAATCCAATTTTCGTTGCCATACGGCGTTACTCGCAAAAAATTACTTCTTGCATATTAGACATATGCGGCGGCGCAATTTTTTGTTCGCGCCTTGTCTGGCTTAGAAACTTGAATTTTTTGAGGCTCCCTCACGATTTACCCCAGCGATGCAAGATATTTATCCGCATCCAGTGCGGCCATGCAGCCTGTTGCGGCGCTGGTACAGGCTTGGCGATAGATTTGATCCTGTACGTCACCAGCGGCGAAAATACCGGAGATGCTGGTGGCGGTAGCGTTGCCGCGATTGCCGCCGCGCGTGATGATGTAGCCGCTGTCCATTTCCAATTGTCCGGCAAAAATGTCGGTGTTGGGTTTGTGGCCGATGGCGATGAATACACCCGTGACCGCGATGTCTTGAGTTGCGCCGCCTTTTACTTGTTTCAAGCGCGCACCGGTTACCCCGCTGGCATCGCCCAACACCTCGTCCAATGTTTGATTCAGTTGCAAAGTTATCTTGCCTTCATTCACTTTTTCCATCAGGTGGTCGATCATGATGCGTTCGGCGCGGAAGCTATCGCGCCGATGTACCAGCGTGACGTGTTTGGCGATGTTCGCAAGATACATCGCTTCTTCTACGGCGGTGTTGCCGCCACCGATTACGGCGACATCTTTGCCGCGATAGAAGAATCCGTCGCNNAGAAAAATCCATCGCAGGTAGCGCAGCCGGAAACGCCCTTACCCATGAAAGCTTCTTCGGACGGCAGGCCGATATATTGCGCCGATGCACCGGTGGCGATGATGAGCGCGTCGCAGCTATAGCTACCTGCGTCACCAATCAGCAGAAAAGGTTTTTGTTGCAGCTTGGCGGTGTGAATATGATCGAAGATAATTTCGGTATTGAAGCGTTCCGCATGTTGTTGAAAGCGCTGCATCAACTCGGGGCCTTGCACGCCGTTGGCATCGGCAGGCCAGTTGTCCACGTCAGTGGTGGTCATCAATTGCCCTCCCTGCGCGAGGCCGGTGATGAGCACGGGGTTGAGGTTGGCACGAGCGGCATAAACGGCTGCTGTGTAACCGGCGGGGCCGGAGCCGAGAATGAGCAGGCGGTGATGTTGGGTAGGTTTTTCCATTTTGAGCACTTTCAATATATATAAAACAACAAGAGTGGGGCGAAATTTATCAGTGTGAGCGGCGACTGTCGAGTAAAATGCGCGCACTATGATTTTGCGCCTACTTATATCTTTATCCTTTCTGTTCTCGTTGTCAGTTGCACACGCTGCGGACTTGCCGGGTATCCCGGAATTTATCGACGAAATGGTGAAAAAACATCAATTCAAAAAAGAAGAATTGGTACAAGTATTTAAATATGCAGAACATCGTGCTGATGTGATTGCGGCGATCACCGCGCCGGCCACGATCAAACCATGGTTGGAATATCGTGCACTGTTTATTAACCCGATGCGTATCGATGGCGGGATAGCTTTCTGGAAGCAATATGCGCCGGAGTTGAAACGCGCCGAGCAACAATATGGCGTGCCGCAGGAAATTATTATCGCCGTGATCGGGGTGGAAACTTTATACGGTCGCAGGGCGGGAAAATACCGCGCGCTGGATGCACTAACCACACTGGCATTTGATTATCCGCGCCGCGCAGAATTTTTCCGTAATGAGCTGGCGGAATATCTTTTGCTGGCGCGCGAACAAGACTTTGATATGTTGGACATCAAGTCATCCTACGCGGGGGCGCTGGGTATCCCGCAGTTTATGCCAAGTAGTTATCGCAAATACGCGGTGGATTTTAACGGCAACGGCAAGCTAGACATTTTGCATGAACCGGAAGATGCCATCGGCAGCGTTGCAAATTATCTGAAGCAATATGGTTGGAAAACCGGTCAGCCGATTGCGCAATTAGCTACGCTTACTGATGGCTATGCATTTCCGGACTTCCCGGCTTCCCGCACTTTAGATGCGTGGCTGGAGCTGGGCGTGGTGCGGTAACCAAGCTGCAAGTTTCGCCATCACCGGCTTGGCTGCTGGATTTTACGGTGGCATCGGGAAAGGAATATTGGCTCACCTACAACAACTTCCGGGTGATTGCGCTATACAACACCAGCAATTTTTACGCGATGTCGGTGTTTCAATTGGCAGAAGCTTTGCGCTCCGCTAATGGGCACTTATAAAGCTTCCCTAAGCCCTGATGCGTCTCGCGCCGTTATAGCGACTTAGCCAATATGTTGCATTCATCTTCTCTACCCTGATTTGGCTGCCGCTTTTGGGGGCATGCACAAATTTATCTTCTCCCATATATATTCCAACGTGAGAGTACGAACTTTGTTGCGTGTTGAAAAAAACCAAGTCCCCGGGGCGAAGATGATTTTTATTTACTGCCGTGCCGATGCGGCTCAGTTCATGGCTGGTGCGTGGCAATGTAACTCCCAATGAGTGGTGGAATACGTGGTCGACAAAACCGCTACAGTCAAAGCCGTTATCGGGCGAGTTTCCGCCAAACCGGTAAGGGGTATCCGCCAAACTCACTGCATACATGACTAACTCGTTCATTTTTTCATCTGAATTCGTCGCGAATGAGCCGGAGTGTTGCGGCGTTGAGCTACAAGCGCTGAGCAGAACGAGCAATGTAATTAAAAGTGTCTTTTTCATGGTGCGTGGTGGTTGACTCAGCCGGATTATATTTGAAGTCCGTTTGATTGTTGAGGTAATACAACAGTCCGGCGAAATAACGCGCAGATTTTTTGTGGGAAACAAAACGATAAGCAAGGGAATGTCAAATCGATATGGTCAATGTATATTAGAGATATTGGAATCTGATTTGTTGACAGGTAACTGCTCTAGGCGCAGCATTCGCCAGTCAAAAACACACGGTCAATTTGCTTGCCGTACCAAATATATTAATGAGTTTGCCAATTATGTTGAAAAAAATCTTACTAGCACTATTTAAGCCGAATCATCAGCCGGAGATGATTGTTGATAAACCATCGCTCGATAATCCGTTTATGCAATCTGAAGGGGAGGCTCTGGCGATTGAATTAATCAATCGATTTTGGGTCGGCAACAAGTCGGCCAATGACCATCATGCAAAAGTGATGATTAAAAGTGTAGCCGAGAAAATGATGGCGGACTGTCGCAAAGTTATGTCCAGTACAGAGCCGATAATGGCCAACAGACAGCTATTGGCCGAAAGCATATTGCGATGCGCAAAATTACAAGTGTTGCTCATTTCTCCCGTGCCGGAACATGATGGCACGGGCTTAAGAGGCCATCTTGGAATATCGGGAGAGCTTAAAACGAAAATACTAGAGGTGATTAAAACTGATAAAGAGTTTGAATCATTTCCGGAAGGATTAAATTTTGATACCGCCTTGGCCCAAGTACAATTTGCCTACCGGCGGGCCTGGGCAGGCATGAATGTTTTCGAGGGGCTCAGGCACGAATATGATGACATCAATCCCGAGCAATCCAAAGATTGGTTCAGGCCATTCTTTGCCAGCCTGTGCGCTTATGCGGAGAGCAATTATAGAGAAGAACTGGGAATGCCAAATATTCTGGGCAAGGAAAGTGATAGCGGAAAGTCATTGGGATCGATGTACGGAAACTATATGGACATTGTTTTGAACGGCGATAAATTCCCTGATTTAATATGGGAAGGAAAATTCCCAAATCTGGAGAACCCCAAGACTGTTTGGGCTGCTTGATCTAGGGAGAAGTTTTGGACAAAACAGAGGGCTGACAGTTGAGTAAAAATGACAACATCGCGCAATTTCCCTGTGTACGAAATTGCTGCCTGAATGATAACGACATTTGCCTCGGTTGTTTTCGTTCGCTGGATGAAATCACCCGATGGGGAAATGCCGACAATGAGCAGCGCCTCGTGATTCTACAAAACGCCAAGCGACGACAAGAAACGAATCGAGTGAACGCGGGAATTTAATCCAGAGAGGTTCCCTTGCCTTTTGTTAGCCTCAATCCGGCCACCAATCAACTGATACAGACCCATGACTGTTGGGATGGTCAGCGTTTGCAACAATCACTGAAAAAGACTTTCCATGCACAGCAGGGTTGGGCGCAAACAGCGCTTGACCATCGTGCAGAAATACTGCGCGCTGTCGCGGTGCATTTACGTGCGCATTGCGCGCAGTATGCAGTTCTCATTACCAAGGAAATGGGCAAGCTGTTGGGCGAAGCCCGCGCCGAAGTCGAAAAATGTGCTGCGACTTGCGATTACTATGCGCAACATGCCGGAGATTTTCTGCGTGCCGATCCGGTTGAGTCGGATGCCGGTAAAAGCTATGTCGCATACCGTCCGCTTGGCGTGGTGCTGGCTATCATGCCGTGGAATTTTCCGTTCTGGCAGGTATTTCGCGCCGCCATCCCAGCTTTGATGGCGGGCAACGCGGTTGTGCTGAAACATGCGCCGAATGTTCCGCAATGTGCATTTGCCATCGAAGCCATTTTCCGCGATTGCGGTTTATCGGAAGGTGTGTTTACTAACTTGATGATTGAGGTCGAACAAGCAGCCGATGCTATCGCCAGTCCGTATGTGCATGCAGTTACGCTCACCGGATCGGAAGCCGCCGGGCGTAAAGTGGCGGCGTGTGCCGGTCAGCACCTGAAAAAATGTGTACTGGAACTGGGCGGCTCCGATCCGTTCATCGTACTGCACGATGCTGATCTCAAATACACCGTTGACATGGCGGTGAGCTCGCGCTTTCTCAATTGCGGACAATCGTGCATAGCTGCCAAACGCTTTATCGTCGTGCCGCAAATAGCAGACGAATTTGTGCATCTGCTAAAGATGAAAGTTGAGGCGCTTAAACTCGGCGACCCGATGGACGAAACTACGCAAATAGGCCCGATGGCTCGCATGAATCTGCGCGAGGCTCTACACCGGCAAATCGAAGACTCTATTGTTCAGGGCGCTTTGCCGGTGACCGGATGCAAAGCGGTAGCGCGCGCTGGATTTTTCTACCAGCCCTCCATTTTGGACGGTGTTACTCCAAAGACTTGCGCGTACCACGAGGAGCTATTCGGCCCGGTGGCAGTAGTAATTCGCGCCGCTAGCGAAGAGGATGCACTCCACATCGCCAACGAAACCCGCTTTGGACTGGGTTCATCAATTTGGAGCAAAGACACAGTGCGAGCCGAACAGCTGGCCGCACAAATCGATGCTGGCTGCACCTTTATCAATGGAATGGTCAAGTCTGATTCGCGTTTACCGTTCGGAGGGGTGAAGGCTTCGGGCTACGGGCGCGAGTTATCAAAGCTGGGGATGCATGAATTTGNNTGCGAAGACGGTGTGGATTCGGTAGGGCAGAAAGGTGCAGCGCTGTAAGCGCAAATCACTACTGTCATTTACTGGTCATATATCTTGGTGAATTTGTTTGCTATTATGTCTACGGCTTGAATTCATTGTAATTGAGTTAACACAAGAAAGGGGTTTGAAATGTCATTAGTGCTTGATGCGTTGCGCGTCTCAACGATTACCGAAGAATTAACCGATGCTGAACTGGAAATTTTTGGGGATTTGTTTGATATAAAAAACCTCAAGGCCGGTGATTTGATCGTTCAGCCCGGTGGAAAAGAACCCGACAATTTGTATATTCTCGCTCATGGCGAAATACAAGTAAAAATTCACAGCAACGAAGGTGATACCGCGATTCACGTGCTTAAGCCGGGCGATCTTGCCGGTATTATCACCTTCGTCGGCGGAGCCCCTTCGCAGCACAGCGCGGCACTTTACTCGATTGGCGAAAGCAAGGTATTAAGCATGACCAGTGCCCAATTTGATACGCTGGTTTGCTCGCGCCCGATGACTGCGCACAAAATCATGCGCGGCATAGTGCGTTATATGCACGGCATTGTGAGGAATATGAATGCGAAGTCTTCCGAGCTAAGCAGTTATATCTACCGTAACAGCGGCGGTTACTAGACGGTATCGCTAAGTGGGAATACAATTTGTGAACTGCTGTTTCGATGATTGACTGCTCAATCTTGCTTTAGATGCGAAAAGTAACTGGACAATGGAGATCTGAAAATGAATAAATTGCTAATACTATGTGCGTCCTTGCTGATCGTGGCTTGTTCTTCGCCAGCCCCCAAACCGGTTGTTACGCAGGCACCTCAACCCGTCAACGAGCAAAGCAGCAATCACGGTGCCGATATGTCGGCTGCGGCATCCGCATCTGCTGTCAGTGCAGCTATTCCGGCTGAAGCACCTATCTCTCCTGAAGCGGCGGCTTCGGCTAAATTGGCGGCTGAGCTTCAGGTTCTACATAACGAGAGCGTTTATTTTGATTTTGATGAATCTGTTGTAAAAACAGAATTCCGAGCCGCAGTTGAAAAGCATGCAACCGATCTAAAAAATAGTAATTCAAGGGTCGTATTGGAAGGGAACGCGGATGAACGCGGGAGCGTGGCGTATAACTTGGCACTAGGTGAGAGGCGTTCGACCAGTGTTAAAAAAGTTCTGGTGCAACTTGGCGTTCCAGTCTCCAATATCATGGTAGTAAGTTTTGGTAATACACGCCCAAAACTTGCTTGCCATGAAGAAAAGTGCTGGCATGAGAATCGAAGAGTTGATTTTGTTCCCTCGCAGAATTAAGCGGGCCGGGGTGTTGATGGCTAGCGTTTGCCTGCCATAAAAACGGTCACTTCTTCACGGTCATGGTAAAGCTGTTTGGCCTCTAGCCGGTAGCGCATACCTTTTGCGTTGAGTGCGTTACGGATACTGTCGAGAGCGGTGTTCAATGCGGTGACGCGTTTCTTCATCGGCAGTTTGAGGTTGAAGATGGCCCGCTGCGTGAGTCCACCGGCAAACCATTCTGTCATCAAAGTGGCGACTCGCTGCGGTTGTTCCACCATGTCGCATACCAACCAGTCTACCGGGCGTTGCGGACGAAAGCGGAAGCCATCCTGACGCAGATGCTTGATGGACGGATGTGCTGCGGCAGCGCCTTTTAACGGGCCATTATCAACTGCGGTGACTTTTAATCCGCGCTGTGCCAGTTGCCATGTCCAGCCGCCTGGGGCCGCGCCCAAATCTACCGCTGTCATACCTGATTTTAGCCATTGCGCTTGCTCCGTCTTATCAAGAAACACTTCGAATGCTTCAGCCAGCTTGAGGTAAGAACGGCTCGGTGCATCGTGTGCCATGCTGATGCGATGTATGCCGTTTAGCGAAGCAGAGCTATTGTCGGGATCACTGGTGGCGATCAGGGCATGCTGATTGTCGGGAAAGAAGATGTGCAAGCGGGGCAGGGCAGGATCATCCGTCAAGCGGGACGAAGCA
>PLYB01000088.1 GCA_003151655.1 Gallionellaceae bacterium
AGTTCGTCAATGATTTCCATGGCGCGCACTTTGGCTGCGCCCGATACCGTGCCCGCCGGGAACGTCGCCTTGAGCACGTCCATTGCAGTTAAGCCGAGCTTGAGTTGTGCATCGACATTGGAGACGATGTGCATAACATGCGAGTAGCGTTCGATCACCATTTTGTCGGTGAGTTTGACAGTGCCGTTTTGCGCGACACGTCCGATGTCATTGCGCCCCAGATCGATCAGCATGAGATGTTCAGCCAGCTCTTTCGGATCGGCTAACAACTCTTGTGCAAGTTCAACATCCTGCTGCGGTGTCTTGCCACGCGGGCGCGTTCCGGCGATGGGGCGCACGGTAACGGTGTTGCCTTCCAAGCGCGCCAGAATCTCCGGCGATGATCCAACGACATGGTGATCGCCCATGTCGTAATAAAACATATAGGGCGATGGATTGATGCTGCGCAGTGCGCGGTACAACGACAGCGGCGGCGCGGTAAAAGGTTGCACCATGCGTTGCGACAATACTACTTGCATGATGTCGCCGTCGAAGATGTATTGCTTGGCGACTTCCACTGCGTGCTTGAATTCGGCCTCGCCGAATTCCGATTTCGCCGCAAAGCTGCGCAGTTGCGGTGCATCGGGAATTTTTACCGATTGACGCAGTGTGCGCTGCAAAGCATCTAGCCGCTGGCGTGCTTTGGTGTAAGCACCGTCCTGTGCCGGATCGGCATACACGATGAAAGTAAGCTTGCCGGAAAGATTGTCGATCACCGCCAGTTGTTCGGTGAGCATGAGCAAAATATCCGGTGTACCGATAACATCTTTCTTGATGATCTTGGCAAGACGCGGCTCAATATAGCGCACCGTATCGTAACCGAAGTAACCGGCCAGTCCGCCGGTGAAACGCGGCAATCCAGATAGTGGTGCGACTTTAAATTGTGCTTGATACTCTTCGATATAATCCAGCGGATTGGCGACTTGTTGCGTTGTTTCTCCAGAGGGAGTGGTCAGTGTGATTTGCGTGCCGCGCACGCTGATGCGCGTTTCCGCAGGCAGGCCGATGAAAGAATAACGCCCGAAACGTTCGCCGCCCTGCACTGATTCCAGTAAATATGAGAATGGCCTGTTGGCCAGTTTGAGATACAACGACAACGGTGTGTCGAGATCGGCGAAAGTTTCCACCACCAGCGGGATGCGGTTGTAGCCTTGTGCTGCTAATTTATTAAAATCCGGTTCGGTAATGGGGTGCAACATGAAAGCCTCCTGTGTTGTGCAAATCGGGATTCGTCCCGACATAAGTTACCGTCGGGTTGAAACCCGACCTACAAATGCTTTAGCACCATCGCCAACTGAGGAGGTTGTTCAATTTCATTTTATATACGTTTAATAAGTGGCATTGCGGCAGACAGATTGGCTATTACTGCATCCGAATCCAAACTCTCCACTGGCTCACCGTGATTATATCCGTAAGGAACGCAGAATACCGGACTGCCTGCCGCGCGTGCCGCTAGGGTATCGTTAAGCGAATCGCCGATCAACAGTAGTCTCTCAACCGGCACACCAAAAAATTGGGCGGCATGCAACACCGGCATCGGATGCGGTTTTTTTTCGGGCAAGGAATCGCCGGACAACACGATGTCAAAATATTGCGCGAGACCGCTGCCTTTCAGTAGCGGCTCAGTATAGCGTGCCACTTTATTGGTGATGCAGCCCAAGCGAAAACCGGCGACCTTCATCGCATCCAGACCTTGCATCACACCCGCAAACGGCTTGCTTTGCAACAACAGCCCGGTGTAGTGCTTTTCAAAAACCGGCAGGGCTTTCTCGTACAACGCAGCGTCGGGTTCGGCATGCATGTCACCCGTCAATGCCCGCTTAACCAGCCAAGAAATGCCGTTGCCGATATAGCTCATCAGCAATTCTTGCGACACCGCAGGACACCCCAACTCGCGCAACATGCCGTTGGCAGCTTCCGCCAGTTCCGGTGCGCTATGCAACAACGTACCGTCAAGATCAAGCAAGATTGCGCTTATGGGTAATGGAAACCGGTTCAAAGTCCGCATTTCCATATCACGCCGGGGAAACAAATCACAGATCGTCACCTTTCTTTGCGGGCGGAGGCGGTGGTGCAACCGGACGCGCCACACTGACCGCACTTACGGGATTTGCCAGCAACTCGCCGTTCGGGCCAAGTTCAATCAACTTCGCCTTAAGGTCTTTATCCGCGTTTTTCCAGCCAGCAAGAATATCGGCCGGCCTTTGTGCATCATTTTCCTTCATGCATGGCTCCGGCGCTTTTTTGGAAACCCGGCAAGCGTATCCGATAGCTTGCGCATCCAATACTTTGGGATCAACGGGGGCTGGCCCTCCCATCAAGGCTTTAATCTTGTCGCAGCCTGTGAGTGCCAGAAGGCACAGCAACATCAAAAGTATGCGGGAGGACATGGTTTATTTCCTTTTCTAACGGACTACTTTAGCCAACTCTGCGCGCAGCTCACCAATGATGGTGTTGTAATGATTTTTGTCTTTGTCACTGCGTTTGCCAAATACGGCAGAGCCCGCAACAAAAGTATCCACACCCGCTTCAGCCACTTCTTTGATATTGGCAGGGCCGACACCGCCGTCAATCTCCAGACGACAGTTATAGCCGCCCGCGTCGATCAACTTGCGCACTTTGCGTGCTTTATCCAACACATGGGGAATGAATTTCTGGCCGCCGAAACCGGGGTTGACCGACATCAGCAATACCATGTCCAGCTTGGGCAAAGTGTATTCAAGTATTTCCAGCGGAGTAGCCGGATTAAATACCAGTCCTGCCTTGCAACCACTTTCCTTGATCAGGCCGATAGTACGGTCGATGTGTTCGGATGCCTCGGGGTGGAAGGTGATATAAGTAGCGCCTGCTTTGGCGAAATCAGGAATGATGCGGTCAACGGGTTTCACCATCAAGTGCACGTCGATGGCCGCAGTCACGCCATGCTTGCGCAACGCTTCACACACCAGAGGGCCAATGGTCAGGTTAGGCACGTAGTGATTGTCCATCACGTCGAAATGCACGATGTCTGCGCCGGAGGCAAGCACGTTATCAACTTCTTCGCCGAGTCTGGCAAAATTAGCAGACAGAATCGAGGGAGCGATCTGAAAATCCATGGTTTGATCCTTGTTCGTTTGAGATTTGGAACGTTATTCTAACCGAAACACCTACAGCGCGCTTGTCATGGCAGGGAAAATACGGTGAAATACGATGATGGAAAATCTCGCACACTACAATATTAAAGTAACGGTACGGGTCAGATACTTATCGGAGCAATCTGATGAGGCTGATAACCGTTTTGTTTTTGCCTACACCATCACCGTCAGCAACGAAGGTGAACAAACGGTAAAATTAATTGCTCGTCATTGGGTTATCACCGATGCCAATCAGCATATTCAGGCCGTCAATGGCAAAGGCGTGGTGGGTGAACAACCAGTTATCAATCCCGGACAAAACTTCGAATATACCAGCGGCACCGTGCTGGCGACGCAAGTAGGAACGATGTCCGGCAGCTATGAGATGTCTCTGGATGACGGCACCGAATTTACCGTTCCCGTTCCGCAATTTGTATTGAGCGTACCCCGCGTATTGCATTAATTTAGTTGCCTCATCTGCGCGAAATACAAAAGGACCTGGCATGAATTTGAAGAAAAATCTCTGGCTGGTATTGGCTACTGTCATTCTGCTTGCCGCTTGTCAGACCCCCATCTCTCCCCCGCCCGCTCAGCCGCGAGTAGAACCTGTACCGGTTGTTGCACCGACCTTTATGCTCAGCCAATGGACGATGTTGCCGGAGTGGGCATCGCTCGATCTCGTTCCATCATGGGCCGCGTTACAACAGAGTTGCCGTGCTCTCAAGTTCAAGGCCAAATGGCTGGCGATTTGCTCTGCTGCTGCACTGGTAAATCCTGACGATACCGCTGCACAGCGCACGTTTTACGAAACCTGGTTCACCCCGTATCAGGTTGTCAATCCGGATGGCAGCGATCATGGCTTAATCACCGGCTACTACGAACCCTTACTTAAAGGTAGTCGCCACCGGAGTGAGCGTTTCCGCTACCCCATATATGGCGCGCCGCAAGATATGCTCGAAATCGATCTCAGCGATGCCTATCCGCAACTTAAAGGATTGCGTCTGCGTGGCCGGATTGAAGGGAAAAAAGTCGTCCCCTATTTCAATCGTGCGGAAATCGATGGCGGTGTCTCGATGTTGCAAGGCCGCGAATTATTCTGGGTGGAAAATGCAATTGATCTTTTCTTCCTGCAAATCCAGGGGTCGGGACGAATCGAATTGGAGGATGGTCATCGCGTGAAAATTGGCTATGCCGAACAAAATGGCTACCCCTACGTTTCCATCGGCAAGAAATTGATCGAGATGGGCGAGCTCAAAGCGGAAGAAGCCTCCATGCAATCCATCAAAAACTGGGCGGATAAAAATCCTGAACGCCTCTCCGCGTTACTTGGACAAAATCCAAGCTATATTTTTTTCCGTGAATTGCCGGACACTCTTTCCGCACCGATTGGAGCACTCGGCGTGCCGCTCACCAACGAGTATAGCCTCGCCGTCGATCCGCACACGATCCAACTCGGCATGCCGGTATTCCTTTCTACCACCCTGCCGAATAGTACCGCGCCGTTCAATCGCTTAATGTACGCACAAGACACCGGCGGTGCCATTAAAGGTGCCGTGCGTGCTGATTTCTTCTGGGGATTCGGCGAGTTGGCCGCCATTCAGGCCGGACGCATGAAACAATCCGGGCGCATGTGGGTACTGTTTCCCAAGGGCTTGGAACCGGCACTGAATTAAATTGGATTCCGTTGATTTAGCTTTTGGTTAACGTCTCAAAACAAGACTGAGCAAACATCAGAAATGCTGATCGAGTAGAGTGGGCACAGAATCGTGCCCACTCTACGTAGCTGATTAGGCGATATTCTCTGCGCTATTTCTCCAAGAAAGGAACTTGTGTAATACATATTTTGTTAGCCGCTCAGTGTCTTTTTTCGTACCTGAATACCCGTATGACATTGAGAATGTAACAAGCGAGGCATGTTTCACAAGTAACCTAATGTCTTCCAGAAAGACATCTATTTCCTTGTCATCCCAAATATCCCCTTCATAGTACATATCGGATCTATTGAAAACATCAATACAAAAATCAAATATATATTGGGTAGTAAATTTTTTGTATTTTAGTTCAGCGGAGCTCTTGTAAAGGAATTGTTTTGCATTATGTCTTGCTAACGTTCCTTCATATATCCCCTCATCACCATCTTGTTGAAAGCACAGAAAATGAACTTCATCTGTAATCCCTCTTATTATTGCAGGACAGATGAATGAATCAAATCTTATCCAGTTTCCTTCTTTTACTATTTCTTTCACGCCCTCTAAAGAAAGAGATTTAAACTCTGTCTCTTTTTCTTGGTAGTGGTAAAAGTCATCTCCAGCATCCCAATGATAATCAATGTGGATAACTGGTGATTTACGGTTATTAAATTTATCTCTGTGGCTTTCCCAAATCCAATACGCCCATCTGTGGTTATCCATTAGCCATATATCTTCAGCTACTTCTTCGAAAAATAAATCATCTTCTTGTAGAGCATGGGCTATATTCATGGACGGCTTCTTCTCCTAACATGGATACAAGGGGTGGAATACAAAAATCAGGATGCAATCTAATGATGCAGTCAATAGCAAATCAACCACAGATACGGATACCCGTTAAATTCAGCCAGCCATCTTTTGCTACATATCTGAAGCAGGAATCAAAGCTCTTCCACCGCAAAAATACGCCGGTGTTCGCGGATCGCGTAGCGGTCGGTCATACCCGCAATGTAATCGGCGACGGAGCGCGCATGCCCCGACTCGGTAGCCTCCAGAAACTGGGGTGGCAATAGTCTGCGATCTCCCATGAATGCGTTAAACAACTCACTGATGATGCGGTGCGCTTTGGCGCTCATTCTCATCACGCGATAGTGGCGATATAAGTGATTGCGCAAAAATAGCTTAAGTTCCCGATTTAGTTCCAGCATCGGCTCGCTAAAGGCAACCAGAGCCGGTGCCTTGCGCACATCGCTCACATCGGCAAGAGTTTGTGCCGCGATATTTTTTTCGGTTTGATTGATCACATCGCTAACCAGCGTGTTGATCATGCGGCGAATGGTTTCGTGAATAACGCGACGCTCTACCAATGCAGGATAGGCATCGCGCACTTCGTGCAAATGTTTGGAAAACATCCTTACTTCGGCAAGTTGCTCCAGCGTGATCAAGCCCGAGCGCAAACCATCATCCACATCGTGATTGTTGT
>PLYB01000220.1 GCA_003151655.1 Gallionellaceae bacterium
TTCTTGCGGTTTTCTAGCCAGATTTGATTCTGGCATTCCTCGATCACTTAGAGCAGCAACGGCACAATTCGGTACGCAGTCGCAACTTGAGGCTGACCGCGTTACGTGCCTTCCTGAAATTCGCAGCTCGACGCGATATATCCTCATTCCACGTTATCCAACAAGCGCTCGGTGTGCCGATGAAGCGTTTCGAGCGTCCGATGCTTGGCTTCCTGTCACGCGAGGAGATGTTGGCGGTAATAGGGCAGCCAGGCGACACCTGGACTTCTCAGCGCGACCATCTGCTACTGGCCATGCTCTATAACACTGGGGCACGGGTCTCAGAAATCATCGGCGTACGGGTAAGTGATGTTGTTTTGGATGAATCAGCTTGTGTGCATCTGCGCGGCAAGGGGCGCAAGCAGCGCTCGACGCCGTTGTGGAAATCAACCGTTCGGGAGATTCGTGCTTGGCTCAGGCGCAACCCAACGATTGGGGTAGATGATGCACTGTTGCCCAACCGGAATGGGCATGCGATGAAACGTTTCAATGTTTCGCACCGCCTCAATATCGCAGTTGACCGCGCATCCAAGGTGCATAGCAATCTCTCTAAAAGGAGCATCTCACCGCACACTATCCGACACTATGTCCCGTTCCGGACTNNGTCGCCTATTGCCTGAAGGACATAGCCGACACTATGTCCCGTTCCGGACTATGTCCGGTGAATTGGGGGTGGCCTCTGTTAGAAGCCGTTCACGCAAGGCCAACCTGAAATTCTACTGGCCAATTACGGGACATAGGTTTCCCTGTTTTTTTATAAGCTTTTGAGGAAGGCAAGCAGCTTATCGTCTGGGTGATAACGACCCGGCTTTCCATTGGGCGGTGTGGTCTTGGCGAGTATCTTTTCTTTCAACTCAAGGTTCGCATCCAAGTATATCTGCGTGGTTTCGACCGATTCATGTCCGAGCCATAGCGCGATCACTGCCCGGTCAACACCCTCCAGTAAAAGGTCCATAGCCATCGTGTGCCTAAGCACATGCGGGGTCACATGCTTCTTCTTTAGCGAAGGACAAGCCTTGCATGCAGCTGCAGTATGCTTGCTCAGAATATAGTGCACGCCGTGCGCGCTGAGACGACCACCTCTGGCGTTTGGGAATAACGGCTGTCCATCTGATTTCAGCGGCTCCCGCAGCCAAGCCTTTAAAACTGCTCCGGCTTGTTTGGAGAATGGCGTACAACGTTCTTTGCGTCCCTTTCCAACCACCCGGACATGAGCACCGGTACCGAGTGTCACGTCTTGCCGTTCTAAACTAGTCATCTCGGACAGGCGCAAACCTGTTTGTACCGCGACCAAGAGAAACGCGTAATCGCGGCGACCTGACCAAGTGTGCTGGTCTGGAGCTGCGAGCAGGGCGTCGACTTCCGGGCGCGTCAGGAAGTGCACCAAGGCGCGGGTGAATCGCTTGTCTGGAATGGCCAGCACTCGCTGTATCTGGGCAGAGCATGCTGGTACTTCGAAAGCCGCATAGTGAAAGAAGGAACGGATGGCAGTGAGCCGTAGATTGCGGCTGCGAGGAGTTACACCACGGGATTTCTCCAAATCATCGAGGAACGCGACGACCAATGGCGCATTGATTTCCTCGAACGTTAGCTGTGATGGAGCCTTATGCAAACGCTGCCAAGCGAACTGGAGAAGCAAACGGAAGGTGTCGCGATAGGAGCTGATTGTGTGCGGACTGGCCTGCCTCTGTTGCATAAGACGTTGCGTGAAGAAGCGTTCGAGCAAAACAGGGAAGCTGAGGGTAGAGTTCATGATTGATTCCTCCATCGCCGCTCAAGGCGACTCATGGCCTGTCCCATCAACTCAGGACATGCGCTGAGATACCAGTAGGTATCGGCTATGTGAACATGTCCAAGGTAAGTGGACAATATGGGCAAGCGACGCTCTGGGTCTTGGTCAGAGTGATACCAGTTCAACAAAGTTTGCGTGGCGAATCGATGTCTGAAGTCATGCAGACGCGGCCCATGACTCGCGGTGGGGCCGCGCAGACCAATCTGCCGCGACAATGTATAAAAGGTTCGGCGTACCTCTCCGCCATCCAACCGATTGCCTCGTTTGGATACGAACAAGTAGGATGCAGGGCGTCCATCGAGGAAGCGTTCACGACGCGATACGTAATCAGCGAGCACTTCCCTGGTTGAGGTGTGGAGTGGCACCAGATGCGACTTCCCAAACTTGGCTCCCCGGATCGTGAGGACAGCATCGTTAAGGTCGACATCCTCCATTTCCAAGTTGAGTGCTTCACTGATGCGTAAGCCCGTGACACTGAGCAATCCTAGCAGGCAATAGTAAGTCCAAGGTCGCAAGCTCCCATTGGGTAAAAGAGTCAGCGCTGCTTCCAATAAGCGTTTGATTTCCTGGTCTGTGTATAGATAGGGATTGGCCCGGCGAGGCCGATATGGAAGCAGGCCACAAGGGGGAATCTCGGTCCGTGGATCTGTGGCACTGCGGTGTCGTGCAAAACCACGCACACAACTTAATCTCCGAGCCCACTCCGCAGGTTGTGCTGATGTGGCTTGCTGAGCCCATGTGAGCGCAAGCTTGGTGGTGATGTAGGAGACCCCTTGATTCTCCAAATAGATTACGAATTCGAGCAATGTCACACCGGCGTAGTGGAGCTTGAACCCCAATCCGCGCCTCATAACAAGATACTCTTGAACAGCTTCCCGTATCGTATTCATCGCACACCCCCCGGCCAAGGCAAGGCCAGCGTACGCAAGGAAACGAGGTCAACCTTTGCATAGATCCGAGTGGTGTCAGGACTGCGGTGACGCAACAACTCGCCAATCTCGGATAATGATGCACCTTGACGCAGCATCTGCGTCGCAAGCGCGTGGCGAAACTGGTGTGCTCCCTTCCTGGGCGAATCGATCCCAGCTCGATCAAAAGCATGCATCACTATCAAACTGACTGCCCCGTGGTTATTGATGCCACGAATAGGCGCTTTTGCGCGCAAAAATAGACATCGGCTAGAACTGCGTGGTCGCCCCTGTTGCAGGTAGTCTGCGATCGCCTCGCCCACATCAACCGGCAGCGGCAATTGGCACTCCCGACCACCCTTCCCATGCACCTGCAGATGACCGGCTTCCCAGTCGATGTCATCAAGTGTGAGCGCAGCGATTTCACCAGCTCGCAGCCCCAGCCTGGCGAGCAGCAGCAGAATCGCGTAATCGCGTCGACCTGCAGCGGTTTGGCGGTTGCAATGTGCCAGTACTTGTTTCGCATGTTCAGGTGAAATCGATCTCGGAATCGATGTCATTGACCAGTTGGCGACTGCGGGGACTGCAGCGGCCAGATCAATTGCTATATCGCCGCGATAGCGCACAAATCGAAGAAATGAGCGGAGCGCTGTGGTCATAAGTTTCGCACGTTTCAAATGCAGGCACGCTGCCTGACATTGAACGAACGCGACCACGTCGGCTGCGGACAGGCGGCTGAGTTGAACCTGTCCAGCACCGTAACGTTCCGTTAGAAATTGCTGGGCAAAGGCCGAATAGTTGACGATCGTCACTGTTGCAAGCGCACGTTCCTGTCGCAAGTATAGAACGAACTCTTCTATTATCAGCTCAACTTCAGTGGCCTCGATCTGTACTTCCTGATTAGTATTTACTCCCAGTTGGAGAAGCAAATTCAAAAGCCTTCTCAAGGCAGCCACATCTCCTCGTCTCGGCAGTAGATGACGAGCCCGACATCGGAGGTAGCGCTTGGTATGTTCGAGGGTAATCTCATGCACGGCGACTTTATTTCGCTTTAGCCATCGGCTGAAGTCAGCAACGAGTCTGGTCTGTAGGTGTGCTGAGCTCTGAGAATAACCCTGCTCATTCAATAGCGCTGTAAAGGAATCGATGTACGCCACCAACGGCCCATCGGGAATGTGCGACAACGACCACGAATATTTGCTTGACTGTTCCATGATGCCCTCCTTGCAATTAGTGCTGCAAAGAGAGTTAGACTATGTCCAGTAAAATTCGGTCAAACCGTTGGCTGGAGTGCTAATGCCAAAAATACCGGACATAGTCCGGAACGGGACATAGTGTCGCCTATTGCCTGAAGGACATAGGCGACATTCGACTGCAATGCATCTGCTACAGTCGGGTGTTGATTTTAGTGTAATTGCGTTGTGGTTGGGGCACGAGAGCATGTTAACCACGCATCGATACGTCGAGGCAAACTTGGAAATGAAGGAAAAAGCTCTGGCTAGGCTTCAGGAACCAGACACAAAGATGCGCCGTTATCACCCGCCAGATGCCTTGATGAGGTTTCTTCAGGAGCTGTAACTATGTGAACATCGCGTGCTGCCCAATGCCTTATCGCTTAAGGGCAGGTACGCGATGAGGTGCTATAAATGCACATAGTTCGCTTATGCACATAGGGCCGATNNTTCGAACCGTCACTTTCGACACATTGCGGACGTCAGGTAATGTAGCAACTAATGCGAACCAGACCCCTTTAAATTACGCAGGCAAGAGCGTCGCGAGCGCCATGAGATTTGTGATTCGGGGAACCTTACCGCTTGTGTTGAGCATGGAGATTAAATTAGTGGTCTGTCTCTGATTGTTTTCCTTATATTTCTTTACAATGATGTTGGCTCAGTACCTAATTGTTCTGTTAGGGTAGAGCAGTTGCCTGCTTGCGTGTGAGTCTGGGCATTTTATTTTGGCTGCATAGGGGGTGTTATGTCATTTGGTGTAATTGTGGACAATTGGTCGCTACAAGACATTTCGAATCTATTGCATTTCGGAATGGATGATGATGTCACTCACTTGATTGAACCTAATGTCAAAAAAGGTACTCACGAATATAAAGAAATATCGGCAGCAATTATTCAAACGGAGACTCTATTTGATTTTCTGACCGACCTTATTCTTAGAGATCAATTGCTAGTCGATGATCAGCATGTTGATGCATGGAAGAAAACGGGTGGCCCATTAGATGTAGCAGACCAAGCTGGGTTAATTAGATCATATCCATTTATAAGTAATTTCAAACTGGATGGTCCGCGAAACGAATTGGTAGAGCGGTTGTGCGTAACAGAGTCTCTCAGATCTGAACATGAAATAAACACTGAGGGCTGGCGGTTATACAGACAAACTCCTAACCAATATCTATCACAGACTTTATGGGGTGGCGCAGGGATGTTGGCTAGATCGTTTGTTACCGAGCAAGCCTATACCCCGCATCCCGTAAGAAGAAAGTTTTTCCAAAAGTCAGGGGTGGTGCTTAGAAGCGAAGATTCGTTAGTGCGACTAAAAAGTAAGATTACGGAAAAAAGAGCTGCCGTATATAAAGCGCTGAATGGTAGTGACGAGTTCTATTCGCTATATGTGAATATGGCACCTTTACCAATTCAAGTAATTCAAGAGTCGAGTTCTTGCGCGGGTTTGATAACGACTGCATTGCAGCTGCGAGATGAGTATCAAGAGCTAAGAAACTGGCTGGGTTGTTATCAAGCTGCGATTAACAATGATGACCTTTCTGAGGTGGCGAAGTACCGAGGCATTTTGCACTCCATTTCGAAATATGTAGATTCAAAGATTGGTATCGTCAATTCTAATGCCCCTACTTTTACGACCGGGATAGGTGTACTAAAGATGGCCATCAAGGGTGAACCAGTAAACGCGATAAAGAATCAGTTCGGTGTTCGATCAATGGTGAATAAGCTCATTCTAAGCAAGTCTGGTTCTGCTGACCTAAAAAAATATCTCGGATTCTTCGATCAGAAGAAAAGTGCATTAGGCTTAAAAGTGACAGAGCATTTTTCGGGAATGGCCGGTTAATTATATTGACGTAAGTTCAAGGTCAAATTTGCTGTAGTCAAATTGATATTGAGCAATGCTGATATTGATCAAAATACATTCGAATACAGTACAGTGTTGTTCTATATGAAGCAGCAGTAATCAATTCGAACCCGACCCCTTTAACTATGCTTTAGCTATGCTATTTAGATAGGAAGCCAACATGGCCACTCCACCATTACAAGAAACCACCTCATTCGATCCAACGTTTGAAGTAGAAGAAGCCACACCATTTGATCCGACGCTTGAGGTGGTAAGGATCACGCATGATGGCGAGATCTGCTCGAATGTCTACTATGTCGCTATCAACGATGCGTCATATCTTGCTGGAGACTCTGGTTCGTCCGCACCGAGGGATAGAGTTCTCTTGGCGACTGTCACAAAGCGACAACTTTACACTTACCCTCTAAATATCCGACATGGAAAGCCTGATTACTTGAAGCCCAAGTACAAAAACGTCACCAAGATCACTTTCCTGAACCAAGATGGCATTGATTGGCCGTTGCCAAGTAACCAAGATGAGTTTTCAGAACTGTTAACAGAATTACCTACTGGATTCTCAAAGCAGTTTCAGTATGGTCTCGGTTTGAAGTGGGAATATCGGTTTCTTGTTGATGCTATTGGACAGATTGCCGGTATATCTGAACTGGTGATCACGGA
>PLYB01000263.1 GCA_003151655.1 Gallionellaceae bacterium
CAAGCTGTTCCTCAAATCGGCGCAGACAGAAAGTAACATTTCCCGCCGCGAGCCGTCAACCCACGGAGACCTCACATCGAAGTCGCACTCATCGCCAGATCCAATTCCATCTGATCCTCTTCTGCCTCTTTGTTGGTTTTGTCGCCACCGCGCGAGGCTTCAACGCGATTAAGATATTCGGCGGTAATATCACCGGTGATGTATTCACCGTCGAAGCATGAACAATCAAAGCGCGTGATTGCCGGATTCGATTTATTCACCGCCGCCTTCAAGTCGGCGAGGTCCTGATAAATGATATGGTCGGCACTGATTTCGCGGCAGATCTCCTCATCGGTGCGCCCCGTCGCAATCAGCTCGTGGCGCGACGGCATATCGATGCCATACACATTGGGATATTTCACCGGCGGCGCGGCAGAAGCAAAATACACTTTGCGCGCACCGGCATCGCGCGCCATCTGCACGATCTTGCGCGAAGTCGTGCCGCGCACGATGGAGTCATCCACCAGCAGCACGTTTTTGTCTTTGAACTCGACGCTGATGGCATTGAGTTTCTGGCGCACGGACTTTTTGCGCATCGCTTGTCCCGGCATGATAAAGGTACGACCGATATAGCGATTTTTCACGAAGCCTTCGCGAAAAGGAATACCCAGACGATTGGCCAATTGCAAGGCACTGGGACGGCTGGAATCGGGAATGGGAATCACCACATCAATATCGTGACCGGGCCATTCGCGCGAAATCTTGTCGGCCAGATATTCGCCCATGGTAAGTCTGGTCTCATATACTGAAATACCGTCGATCACCGAGTCCGGGCGCGCCAGATAAACGTATTCGAAGATGCACGGATTAAGCACCGGATTGGCCGCGCATTGCTGACTGTGGAAATTGCCGTTGAAGTCGATGAACACCGCTTCGCCCGGCGCGATGTCGCGCATGAACTTGAAACCCAGCGTATCCAGCGCCACACTTTCCGAGGCCACCAGATACTCGGTGCCCCGCTCGGTCTCATTACTACCGATCACCAGCGGACGAATACCATACGGATCGCGGAAGGCCAGCAGCCCGTAACCCGCGATCATGGAAACCACTGCATACGCGCCGCGACAACGCCGATGCACACCGGACACCGCCGAGAAGATGGTTTTCGGATCAAGCCGCAGTTGCTTGCATTCGACTTGCAACTCATGCGCCAGCACATTCAGCAACACTTCCGAATCGGAGTTGGTGTTGACGTGGCGCAGATCATCCAGAAATAGTTCCTTTTGCAACTGCGCGGTATTGGTCAAGTTTCCGTTGTGTCCCAGCACGATACCAAACGGTGAATTGACATAGAACGGCTGCGCCTCGTTATGATCGACCGCCGAACCGGCCGTTGGATAACGCACATGAGCAATCCCCGCATTGCCGCTGAGCGCGCGCATGTTGCGCGTGCGAAACACATCATGGGCAAGGCCGTTTCCTTTATGCAAATGGAAGGCATTGCCTTCGATCGTTGCAATGCCCGCAGCATCTTGTCCGCGATGCTGCAATACTTGCAAGCCGTCATACAGCAGTTGATTAACGGGGGTTTGTGCAACGACGCCTAGAATGCCACACATAATAAATTCCGATAGTCTGTAAAGTTAGTAAGTCAATTTTCTTGCCACGTTTTCCGGCAAAAATTCTTTGGTAAATAATGCCGCACTTTGCAACGACTTGCTCGACCAGGCCCCGCGCCAGAATGATTGTTGGGGCAAGCTCGTCAGACCGGCCAGCAATACCAGAATAATTACCAACATCATTCCGCGCAGCAGCCCGAACACCCCTCCCAAAACACCATCCACCAGGCCCATGCCCACAAACCTGACCAGCTTCGACAACGACCAAGCCACAATGCCGCTCGCTATCAAGGTGACCACGAACAAACACGCATACGCCACTGCCGTCTTCGTCACCTCCGATGTCACTACCTCCGGCACATATCCGCTTACCTCTGTCGCGAACAATCGCGCCACAAAATAGGCCGCAATCCAGCCCAACAATGACAACAGCTCATAGACAAAACCGCGCCACCACCCCAGCCCGATTGACAACCCTACGATTGCCAAGACCCCGTAATCCAGCGCCGTCATCGCAGGGCAAACAAAACTGATTTCAATTCGTGCAACATCAACAGGCGAGCCTCTATAAATTAACTACCCAGACTGACCACATTGGGATGCAAGCCCTGCGATTCAAGTTTGTGGCGTACTTTATCGGCCGCCTCATGCGTAGAGAATCCGCCGACGCGCACACGAACCTTGCCCCCGACTTTTTCGGTATAGGCATGCAAACCTTGAGCCACCAGTTTATCTTGCAATTTTTTTGCTGCCTCAGCATTTGAAAATGCCCCCACCTGCACCGCAAAGCCCGAGTGCGGGACGGGATGATGAGGAGCGGCTGATTTGGCCTCCGCTTTGGGTTGAACTTCAACCTTGGGCTTCGCTTCAATCTTATGTTCCGGTTGTGTCGGCTTTACTACCTCGGGCTTGGCTTGTTCCGCCATGCCCTCTTGCAAATGCTGCGAAACAGCCGCGTCAGCCACTGGCGCGGCGATAATGGCAGCAGCAGTTACCGCAGGCAACACTACCGGAGCCATAGTTGATGCAGGAGCAGAAGCCGACACCACCGCAGACGAAACTCCACTGACAGCAGACAGCGCAACCCCGGATTTGAGATCGTCTGTTTTATCTTTGTCAGGAATACGCAACTCGATGTCACTCACCCTGTTTGCCGGAGGCTCGCCATCGAACACTATCGGCAAAATCACCACCACCGCCGTCGTCAGCGCTATCGCACCGATCAATCGGCGACGCGATTGTCGTTTTAGAACGGACTCTTCGTCCGCATTCATTTGTTTTGCCATCGTTCGTCACGCTGAAATCAAGCGCTGCGTAGTCCTTCCGCGCGCATCAGTTCAGCTACCGTATAGAATGATCCGAAGGCTACAATTCTATCATTTTCGCCAGCCCGATTATAGGCATGATGCAAAGCTTCGG
>PLYB01000261.1 GCA_003151655.1 Gallionellaceae bacterium
ACCGGCCCGAAGATTTCTTCCTGGAAGACGCGCATTTTATTGTGGCCTTTTAACAAGGTTGGCTGAACGTAGTAGCCGCCTTTCAACTCGTTTGCGACTTGAGCGCGGTCACCACCGCATAGCACCTTGGCGCCTTCCTGTTTACCGATATCGAGATACGACATAATCTTTTTCATCTGCGACTCATTGTTTTGCGCCCCGACCATCGTTATCGTATCCAGCGGGTTGCCTTGCGTAATTGCCTTGATGCGCGTGAGGCAACGATCCATAAATTTGTCGTAAATTGATTCTTGGATCAGTGCACGCGAAGGGCAGGTGCACACTTCGCCTTTGTTGAAGGCGAACAACACCAGACCTTCGATGGCCTTATCGAAAAAGCTGTCATCTGCTTTGGCAATATCGGCAAAGAAAATATTGGGTGATTTGCCGCCCAACTCCAGCGTAGCCGGAATCAAATTATTGGCGGCGGCTTGCGCGATCACACGACCGGTAGAGGTAGAGCCGGTAAAGGCGATCTTGGCAATGCGCTTGCTGGTAGCCAGCGGATAACCGGCTTCGCGACCGTGACCGTTGACGATGTTGAGCACACCGGGTGGCAAGATGTCCGCAATCAGTTCAGCCAGAATCATGATGCTGATTGGTGTTTCCGAAGCGGGTTTCAGTACGACACAGTTACCCGCACCAATAGCCGGTGCCAGTTTCCATGCCGCCATCAGGATGGGGAAATTCCACGGAATGATCTGGCCGACGACGCCCAGGGGCTCATGAAAGTGGTAAGCAACGGTGTGCTCGTCGAGGTCGGAAATACCGCCTTCCTGCGCACGTAGGCAGCCCGCAAAATAGCGGAAGTGGTCGATGGTGAGCGGGATGTCGGCGGCCAGCGTTTCACGGATCGGTTTGCCATTGTCGACCGTTTCGGCGTAGGCAAGAAGTTCGAGATTAGCTTCGAGCCGGTCAGCGATTTTCAGCAACATGTTGGCACGATCAGCCGGTGCGGTGCGCCCCCACTTGTCGGCGGCGGCATGCGCTGCATCGAGTGCAAGTTCAATGTCCTCTGCGCCGGAGCTGGCGGCTTTGGTATATGGCTTGCCACTGATCGGAGTAATCACGTCAAAGTATTCACCTTTGACCGGAGGAACCCATTTACCACCTATGAAATTGTCGTAATGAGTTTTGTAAGTAATCTTGGCACCAGCGGTGCCGGGGTAAGCGTAAATCATAATTCTTCTCCTCTTTTTGTAAGTTTCGCGATTGAAAAGTTCGAAGCCATTTCGGTACTGCACTGCTTATCTCTCAATTAGCGTGCCACCCAGCACTTATGAGCTAGCTCATTGATTAAACTAAATTTAATGCAAGACATCCGTGGGGAGCCGCACACTGCGCAACGTTCCATTCCGGGACACCTGTAACAAAACGAGACAGTCGGACAAATTTTCATTGTGCAACTATTGCGCTGTACAACCATCGTCCTATACTTGCCACAAACTCGGATTGTTCATTGGAACGTAGGTCGGGCTTCAGCCCGACATGTCGGGTTAAAACCCGACCTACAACACATTGATTTTGTGATGCCCCAGCGGCTAATGAACAAACCGGGATAAATTGGTAGCGACAAGAGGAGGGGTTGGCATGATTACGACATCACCCGCATCGGCTTTACGTCAGGCGCGCTCACATTTGCTGGCGCACGGCGACTGTCCCTCCGGCATGATTGATGAACGCATCGCCCGCTCGTGGCAGCGCAGTTTGGCTTCCGGCTTGCAGCCCACCGGCAGATTGGTCGATATCGAACATTGCAGCGGCAGCAACCTGCGCAATGCGCTTGCAGGCAACCACGATCTGCTCGCGCATTCGCGCCCCGTAATGGAGTATCTGTTCGAACAGGTACGGCATAGCCACAGCATGGTCATTCTGGCGGACAGACGCGCCACGTTGATGCACACCTTGGGTGATGTCGATTTCCTGACCAAGGCCGAGCGCGTGGCGCTGTCGTCCGGCTCTTCCTGGCAGGAGCAACATCGCGGTACCAACGCCATCGGCACGGCGTTGGCCGAAGCCAGCAGCATCGAAATTCACGGTAGCGAACACTTTCTCGAACGCAACGGCTTTCTCACTTGTGCCGCCGCGCCCATCATGTCGGCCAATGGCGAATTAATGGGCGTTATCGATATTTCCGGCGATCAGCGCAGCCGTCATCCGCACACGCTTGGGTTGGTCAGCATGGCCGCGCGCATGATCGAAAACCGGCTGGTTATTGCCGCCTGTCGCCACCACATCCGTCTGCATTTGCATGCCCAGCCGGAAGGGATCGGCAGCGTTGCCGAAGGCATTATTGCGCTGTCGGAAGACGGCTGGATCGTGGGAGCTAACCGCAGTGGCTTGGCGCTGCTTCACCTCGCGCCCCCCGATCTGGGCACCCTTCCGCTCGGCCGAATTATCGATGTGCATCTCGACGATTTGCTCTCACGCCACAAACGCCACCCCGACTTGCCGATACAAATACATCTGTACGACGGTACCGCGCTGTTTGTGCAAGTGCATGCCGAACACACCGCGCAGATTATTGCGCCGGCTGCGATGTCTGTCCCGATGCCGGATGACGCGCTTAGCAGCCTCGATACCGGCGATGCGCGCTGGCATAGCGCCACCGACAAAGCACGGCGCATCGCGGGCAAGCCGATTCCGCTATTGATCCACGGCGAATCGGGCGTCGGCAAAGAATTATTCGCCCGTGCCGTGCACGACAGCGGCCCGCGCCACAAAGGCCCCTTTGTCGCTATCAACTGTGCGGCGCTGCCGGAAAATTTGATTGAAGCAGAATTGTTCGGTTATGCGCCGGGCGCTTTTACCGGCGCACGCCGCGAAGGGAATCCGGGGCGCTTGCGCGAGGCTCACGGTGGTACACTTTTTCTGGACGAAATCGGCGACATGCCGCTTCCCATGCAAACCCGTTTGCTGCGCGTGTTGCAAGAACGCCAAGTCACTCCACTCGGCGGCGGTCGCCCGGTCGATGTCGATTTCGCGTTGATTTGCGCCACACACTGCAAGTTGCGCGAAGAAGCGGACAAAGGCAGCTTCCGCAGCGATCTGTATTACCGCATCAACGGCCTCACGCTAACGCTGCCCGCATTGCGCGAGCGCAATGATTTTCAGGCGCTCACCGAGCGCATGCTGGCTGACATCAATCCAGATCGTAGTATCTATCTCGCGCCCGCCCTGCTTGCGCAGCTAAGCAGGCATCCGTGGCCCGGCAACTTGCGCCAGTTCGCCAGTATGTTGCGCACTGCCAGCGCCATGCTCAACCCGAATGAAGACTGCATCAACTGGCCGCACCTGCCCGACGATTTAATCGAAGAACTCCACGCAATACCGCAACAGGAAAAATTGGCTGTCGCAGCACGCATACCGCAAAATCTCAAAGAACTTTCCCTTGCCGCGATCCAGCAGACACTGGAAAATAATCGCGGCAATATCTCGGCTGCCGCACGCCAACTCGGCATCAGCCGGCAGACGCTATATCGTAAACTGAATAGTTAAGGCAACCGCCGGTAAAATATACTCAGCCGAGAAAGCTACCAACCGGAACAAAGTCTGAGCGTGCATGTATTTGCTGACTTCTACGGTGTGCCCGAAGATGCCGCCACCGGCAGCGCCTGCGGCAACCTTGCCGCGTATCTGGTGCACCATCAATATTTTGGCTCGGCGAATTTGGATGTCTTGGCCGGGCAAGGTTATGAAATAGGACGACCTTCCACACTGGCATTGCGCGCGCATGAAAACAAAAATGGCACTGAGATATTGGTGGGCGGCAGCATGGTTGATGTGGCGGAAGGAATTTGGGGCTAGCCGAAAATTGCTACAATCAGCCCATAGTCAAAACGTTCCAACGTGTGGATATTTTGATTAACCATTTAACGTTACGGAGTAACTCTCATGCATAAAGGTAGCTGTCTTTGCGGGGCTGTGGAATATGAAATTACCGGCGCACTCGGCCCGATTGTGTTTTGCCACTGCTCGCGCTGCCGCAAAGCGAACGGCACGGCCTACGCCGCTGTATCGCCAGTCGCTGATGCCAACTTCCGCTTCGTAAAGGGAGAAGAGATGTTGCGCGACTATCGCAACGCGGCGGGAGTACACCGTATTTTCTGCGGCAACTGCGGCTCGCCCATCATCGGTAGGCGTGAAAACGCACCTGAAACAGTACGAGTACGCATCGGCACACTGGATACTCCGGTGGAGGCAAAAGTGTCCGCTCACATCTTCGTCGGATCAAAAGCCGATTGGGATGAAATTCACGATGATGCGCCGCAGTATGAAGAGTGGCCTTCGTAGAGATATGAACAAGACCGCATTTACTTCAGCCAGCGATGTTGTCAATTACTGTCATCCCGACATTACAAAATTGGCCGCTGATCTGCTCAATAATTCTGCCGAAGCTACCGCGAAAAATTGCTTTGAATGGGTGCGCGACAACATACAACACTCCATCGACTTCAAACGCGAAGAGACACCTTACATCGCTTCCGACGTGCTGGCGGTGGGAACCGGATTTTGCACGGCAAAAAGTCATCTGCTGGTTGCGTTGTTGCGTGCCAACAAAATCCCCGCCGGATTCTGCTATCAGCGCCTGACCTTCGACGGCCCCAAGCCGCCGTATTGTTTGCATGGATTTATCGCTGTCTGGTTAGACGGTCACGGATGGTACCGTTGCGATGCGCGCGGCAACAGCAAGCCGGAGATTCACTGCGAATTCGCCCCCGGACATGAAACCCTTGCTTACCCGATACAATACGCGGGCGAATGCACCTACCCAGAAATATGGGCGGAGCCGTGGCCGGGATTGATTCGGGCGAATCGAGAATTGAAGCTGGCATCAGATTACCTGAGCAAGCCGATTGATATTATTCCGCCGTTGGCAGATCAGCATCTGTGCCGGGTAACGATAGGTTAATCCCACAAAAAAGTCAGGAGTCACCATGCCACTCGCAAAAATTGAAGTCCGCAAAAGCTGGCCTCCTGCCCAAGTGCAGGCACTCATCGAAGCCATCTACTCAGCGCAACGCGATGCTTTGCAACTTCCCGAACACGACCGGCAGATTCGCTACATCGAACACAGACCGGAACACTTTCACGTTCCACCCGGCAAGAGCGAGAATTACACGCTCGTCGAAATCACGTTATTTGCCGGTCGCAGCATTGCAGCAAAGCGCGCACTCTACCAAGCCATCGTGAAGAATCTCGGTGCGCTCGGCATAACGCCTGATGATGTCTTCATCGTACTCAACGAAGTCGCGCTGGAGAATTGGGGGATTCGGGGTGGCATACCGGCTTCAGAAGTTGAACTGGATTTTAAGGTAAATATTTAGCCAACCCAATTCTCAACCTTTAAGCCCTGCACTCGCTTGAACTCTGCCACATTGTTGGTCACCAGAATAAGCTTGTCCGCAAGCGCATGGGCAGCGATCCACAGATCGTTATTTCCGATAGTCTTGCCACTAGCTTGCAGATGCTGACGGATTTTCCCGTAGTGTATGGAGGTGCGCTCGTCCAACGGTAGTACGGGGATTAAAGAGATCAGGTGCTCCAGAATCTGCCGAGTCTCTTTTGGTTTTGAACTTTTCTCTGCGCCGAAGCAGAGTTCGCCGTAGGTGATAGAGGACATGGCGACGGAACAGCTCGCACTGCGTGTCGAGATGTCGGATGCAGAGTTCGCCGTAGGTGATAGAGGACATGGCGACTCTGCCGGGCGGCAGTTTGGAGAAACGCGCCAGTACTTCGGCTGGACGATGGTTCTTGATGTAGATGCAGATGTTGGTATCGAGCAGATAGCGCGGCATGACTACAGCCCGGCGCGCTCTTGTGGCAGACTATCTTCGCGTTCCGCCATGAAATCTGTCGGCAGCGAAGCCAACAGATGGAAGGCGTGCTCCAGTGTTTTGGCTTTTTTACGCAGCACCAGTTCGTCATCCCTGCGGAAAATTTCCACTTCGTCGGTATCGAACTGAAACTCCGCCGGAATTCTGACCGCCTGCGAGTTGCCGCTTTTAAATACTTTGGCTGTACGCATGATTTAGGCTTTCTAAATGTATTTACATGAAGTATATACATATGGGTGATTAATGCAAGCCAGAGGTCTTTATCTCCCATCTGTAACAACTTTCAGGGAAAACATTCACATCTAGTCGCGCAATGAATTCGACAATGGCATACTGAACGCATAAACAGTCTCAGCTTGTTTGCGGTTTCGCCGTACCTATAATTAACAGAAAGGGGCAGTCATGTTTACCAAATCCACTTTTGCTTTTCTTGATGAACTCGCTGCCAACAACAACCGGGCATGGTTTGAGGAAAATAAATCACGCTATGAAGCGCTGGTACGCGAACCGGCGCTCGACTTTATTGAGGCGATGGAGCCTGCGTTGAAAACCTTTGCGCCGAACTTTCGGGCGGAGCCGCGCAAAGTCGGCGGTTCGCTGATGCGGGTGTTCCGCGATACGCGCTTCTCGCGCGACAAGACCCCGTACAAAACCAACATCGGCATCCAGTTCCGCCACGCACTAGGCAAGGATGTGCATGCGCCCGGTTTCTATGTGCATATCGCAAACGATGAATGCTTTTGGGGTGCCGGTTGCTGGCACCCGGAAGCGGATGCATTAGGCAAGATACGCGACCTTGTTGTGCAGAAACCCGAGAAATGGTTTGCTACGCGTGACGATAAAAAATTTGCCGCCCATTGGACACTTTGGGGAGACAGCCTGACCCGCCCTCCGCGCGGCTACTCTGCCGACCATGTTGCAATTGAAGACATCAAGCGCAAAGACTTTGTCGCCCTTGCCCCATTGTCTATCAAAGAAGTTACCGGAAAGAGTTTGGTCGAACTTACTGAAAAGCGTTTTACCGAATCGGTTCCGTTAATGAAATTTCTGTGTGAAGCGCTGGAAGTGCAGTATTGATGTTTTGTTACGGAGGAGAAGACTGCTGACCAAACTTTCGTCGGATAGCTTGATCGAGTAATTAAATGACCGCAATATGCGATACCAGAAATTGAATGTGGAATTAGACAGCCTTCCAACGTTCGATTTGAAAAGTCTTCATGGGATTTTGCGTGTCCTTCCCTCCGCACCATGTAAGAAAAAGTGCAGCATCTCGGTATACATATCTGCCAATACTGTATCTGGCTTGCGCAGCCATCTCAACATCGTTCCCAGACGCAAAAAAATCAGTTTTTCTGCCAGCGACTGTGCTTCCTGTTCCATGCTAATTACGCCATCCACTTGGCCTTGCCGGATTAGCTCTAAGGCCAAAGGAGCAAAACTGTCGTTCTCAAATGGATTGGCATTTTCTTGAGCGTTGTTCAATCGGTAAAAAACGTAAGGAGCAATATAGTCCCGATTACGCTCGGCATAAGCAGCCTCCATGCGTAGTATGCACAAGAATGCATCGAAAATATTGGGCGTGGCCAATGCAGCATTTTGCACGGTAGCCTGATGCTTAATTTGATCCTGCCGGAAGCGATAGGCAATCAAAGCCTCTTTTACAGGGAAATGCTTGTATAGCGTTCCACGGGCAACGTCAGCGGCATTGGCAATCGCCTCCATCGTGACCTGCTCGTAGCCAATCTGTTCAAACAGATTCCATGCACATTCAGCCAAGTGCTGCACTGTCTGTGCCTGCTTGCGCTCACGTCTCCCTAACAGGGCTTGATCAGAATTGGAATGGAGTGTTGGGCTCATGACAAATTCTATTTGACGAACAATGTCTATTATTATACATTGTTCAATAATTGAAGCAAGACTAGAATTGATTAGAAATCACAAGGACACGCTACCTATGAGCACACTCATGAATCGCTTCGGAGACTACCTTTTAGAAAAAGCACTCGCGTCAGAATGCAAACAGGCAGGGCTGGTTAGCGCTTTGGCTCAACTTTCATTTGGCAATGTCGAATATCTGCGAAGTAAAAATGAGGCCGAACATTCATCAGAAGCAATCGTTATGCTGCATGGTGCCGCCGCAGACAAAACATCATGGACTCGCTTTGCCAAACATTTAGGCAGCAAATTTCCGCTCGTGATTCCAGATTTGCCGGGGCATGGCAAGAGCATCGCGGACAGCAATCTGGACTACAGCATCAAAGCACAAGCAGAGCGGCTCAAAGAGTTGCTTTCTACGCTTGGAATCAAGCGTGTTCATCTGATCGGCAATTCTATGGGCGGCACTATCGCACTCCATCTGGCATCCACCTCGCCAAATCTCGTTGCATCCCTCGTATTGATTGACGCAGCAGGTTTTGAGGCAAGCCCGAGCTGGTTACGACAACATATAGCACATACGGGTATCAATCCAATGATTGAGCTTTGTGACGTATCAGACTACCGAGCCATGATGCGCATCGGCATGGAGGCTCCTCCCTATATTCCAGGAATTATTGTTTCGGCATTAGCGCGAGTTTTTGTTAAACGCAAAGCCATCAACCAGAAGATAGTCAAAGATATTGAGCAAGACTTGAATCAAACGGGAAGCCTTGCAAAAATCGTTGCTCCGGCTTTCATTATCTGGGGAGCCGCTGACAAAGTTGAGCATGTCGATAACGCAGAATTTCTGCATCAACGGCTTACATACAGCAGAAAAATTATCATGGATGGAATTGGTCACGTTCCAATGGTCGAGGCTCCGAAACAAGTAGCTTGTGCTTGCAGGGACTTCATTACTGAGATGGGAAACAACTTTGAACCAATTTAAGTAAGAGCAGCTCGTTTCCAGCCATCCGTAATTAGGTGACCTCGCCATCCACATAAACACCACAAAAATCAAATAGCCGAAAGTCTCTCCACCGTATCAGGATAACGCTCAACCATGCGAATTAAGATCGCGGCTTGGGCATTCGGGCTGGCGCGGCCTTGTTCCCAATTTTCAAGTGTACGTTCGTTGGTGCGCAGGTATCGGGCAAACACGGTGCGGGACATATGCAGTTTTTCCCGGAGGCTCAGCAACTCTTCCGGCGTGATTGTCGGTGCGGGTTTCTTTTCGACAACGTGTTCGCGCAGGGTGAGCTTACCTTCGCGGGCGGATTGCAGTGCGCCGAATCCTTCATTCAATTCGTCAAATAATTTTCGTTTCATTTTGCTCTCCTTGCATCCAATTCCTGCTTGAGGAAATCTTTCAATATTTTTCGCTCTGTTGCGGTCAGGTCATCCATCTCGTCTTTGTTGTACACTGTGAAAAGCCAGAACTGTTTACCCGATAGCCACCAGTAATAAATTACGCGCAGTCCGCCGCGCTTGCCTTTGCCACGTTTTTCATCGGCATGCCGCACCTTGCGTAAGCCACCAGTACCTTCGATCACGTCACCGGCTTCCGGATTTTCCATCAGCACTTTTTGCAACTCACGAAAACTCGCATCAGTCAGATAACCTTCTCGATGTCGCTCGAATGGCGGTAATTCAATAAAGATGGCTTTCATAAACACAATATACGCAAGTTGCGTATATTGTGTCAAATTTTATGCTAATTAGTTTGTATCTCCATCCACATAAAACCACTGTCCATCCTCGCGCACGAAGCGGCTAACTTCATGCAGCCGATGCACACGGCCATTCACTTTGTAGCGGGCGACGAATTCGACGATGGCGTGGTCGGTGTCTTGTTGTTCGTGGCGTTTTACTTCGAGGCCAAGCCATTTGGTTGAAGCATCTTCTGCCAAGCCTAATGCTGTTGGACGAGTAGAGGGATGCCAGGTTGCCATCAGGTAGTTTTCGCGTTGCAGGGTGTAGGCGGTGTAGCGCGAGCGCATGAGCGCTTCGGCGGTGGGGGCGGTTTGGTTGTTGTCCAGATAGAGGGTGCAACAGTCGGTGAAGGGTTTGGGGGTGCCGCAGTGGCAGAGGTTTGAGTTTGGTTTCATGTTAATTTGCGGATGTTATTTGCGTGATGCGACTTGATAGTTACACGCGCTCCCTCACCCTAGCCCTCTCCCCGCAGGAGAGGGGATTGCTCCCTTCCCCCTTGGGGGAAGGGCTGGGGATGAGGGAGTTTTTAGTTCTGCCACAGCGGCGGTTCTTCCATCAGTGATATTTGTTCGCGCAGTTCCAGAATTCTATTCTGCCAGTAGATTTGCGTGTTGAACCACGGAAACGCTTGTTTGAAAGCTGCGTCGTCCCAGCGTCTGGCCAGCCAGGCTGAGTAGTGGATGAGGCGCAGGGTGCGCAGGGCTTCGATGAGGTGGAGTTCGCGCGGGTCGAATTCGTAGAAGTCTTCGTAGCCTGCGAGTACGTCGCCCATTTGCCGCACGCGGTCTTCGCGTTCGCCGGAGAGCAGCATCCACAGGTCTTGTACCGCCGGCCCCATGCGGCTGTCGTCGAAGTCTACGAAGTGCGGGCCTTCGTCTGTCCATAGCACGTTGCTTGCGTGGCAATCGCCATGCAGTCGCAAACTTTTCACAGTTCCCGCACGGTCGAAGCAGTGGCGCACGCCATCCAGTGCTTGTTGGACTACGCTGCGATAGGCTGCATCGATGTCAGCGGGGATGAAGCCATTCGCCAGTAAAAAATCGCGTGGCTCAGTACCGAAAGTCTCGATGTTTAAGATGGGACGATGCTCAAAATTTTTGATGGCGCCGACGGCGTGAATGCGCCCGAGAAAGCGCCCCAGCCATTCCAGTGTGTCGCGATTTTCCAGTTCCGGCGCGCGTCCGCCATGCTTAGCAAAAACAGAGAAACGGAAGCCGTCGAAGTGATGCAGGGTCGTGCCATCGATAGTCGACGCGGGCACCACCGGTATCTCGCGCTCGACCAGTTCCTGCACAAAAGCATGCTCTTCGAGAATGGCGTCATCAGTCCAACGGGCGGGGCGGTAAAACTTTGCCACCAGCGGCGCGCTGTCGTCGATACCGACTTGATACACGCGATTCTCGTAACTATTGAGCGCCAACAGGCGACCATCGCAACGCAAGCCGATGCTCTCCAGTGCGTTTAATACGCTGTCGGGAGTGAGTGCGGCGAATGAGTGTTCTTTTATTATTTCCATGGCAGCAAGCATACCGCCATTTCCCCCTGAGAGGGATAACCAATAGCGTGCTTAATTAACTTTCTTGTCCCTTTGCACTTCCGCTAGCCCCAACGAGTTCCAGCCATCGTGCCCCAGCTTAAGCATGGTCTCGATATTCTTATCGAATATCTGCTCAGCTTCGGGAAACGCATCCACGGCTGCATCGATACTTTCTTCGCGCAGCAAATGCAGGGTCGGATAAGGCGAGCGGTTGGTGTAGTTGGTGATGTCGTCCGGTTCGGTATCGGCAAATTGATATTGCGG
>PLYB01000175.1 GCA_003151655.1 Gallionellaceae bacterium
ATCACAATTACCACGATCAGTTCGATCAAGGTAAAACCTTTTTGTACTTGTTTCATGATAAAGCTCCTTTAGGGTTTGAAGGGTACACACGAGGTGTGCGGTTAGCTATATGCAGGATGCGTGCCAGTTGAAAAAACGGTAGTATCGGGTCAAAGACACGGCATTTTTGCATTGTCGCGTGGACATTTTATATGTGTCCAGCGGACAATAACAAATGTCCACTGGACAATAATAAAATGTCCACTTAGCTCATGGATATGAGAATCAGCTATGACAAACACTTAACCAAAGTTCTTAAGAGGTGGGTAACAATGACCAAGCAACTTATTTGTGGGCGCAGAATGGCTGCGTTGGTTTTAAGCAAAAACGAAAGAACCGTGCGGCGCTTGTGTGACGATGGAACTCTTCCGGTTGTCGGCTTCGTTGATCGAAACAGCCGTAAAATGGCAATGGTTAATATTGCAGATGTTTTAACTATTTTGGGCGAACGTAAAATAGCCGAGCCGGAATTGGCGGAACTGATTGCGGATGCGGATCAGGGAATGGCGGAAGCGCAAAATGACCTCGCCATCATTTTGCTTCAGGAAGAGCAGTCACCGGGAGCATTTACCCTTTTCAAGGCCGCAGCAGAGCAGGATTACCCTGATGCCATGCACTGGCTTTACCAGTGCTACCAAAACGGTATCGGTATCGAGCGGGATGAAAACCTAGCCATGATGTGGCTAAACAAGGCTGCGGATCATGGACACAAAATAGCCAAGCTGCAAGTGACTGCCACGGCCAAAAATTGATGCCAGGTCGGGAGCTGTTTGACTGGAGGCAGATGGAAGCAGCGCTCCTTGGTTCAAACTTCGTTACACATTAACCTATTTGCCAAAAAACATCGACTGGAGTAATGTGTACCGCATGGAAAAGAAAGCGCCTCACTACAAGCTATCGATTATCAAAGGGCTGATTGAGAGTGGACAAGTGCGAACGACGAAGTCTGCTCGCGAAGGTGCCACAGCGCTTGGGGTTGATTTTGACGGTATGCTCGCCGTAGTAATGTCGCTGGTATCCAACGATTTCTATAAGAGCATGACCACTCACGCCGATCATACGGTCTGGCAAGATGTGTATCGCCCAACAACAAACGCTGGGGAGGTTTATCTGAAACTGACGGTGGTTGATGATGTGCTCATCGTTTCATTCAAGGAGCTATAAATATGAAATGCCCAACTTGTGGTGCTGCTAATCTGGTGCAAGATACCCGCGACGTGGCCTACACCTATAAAGGTGAGACGACGCTTCTGGCTGAGGTGACGGGTGGGTTCTGCTCTGCGTGCGATGAATCTATTCTGGATGCGGCAGAGTCCCGCCGCACCATGGATTTGATGCTTGCATTTAACAAGCAGGTGAACGCTTCTATTGTTGATCCAGGATTCATTGCAAGTGTTCGCAAAAAACTTGCGCTTGATCAGCGCGAAGCTGCAGAAATTTTTGGAGGGGGCGCTAATGCGTTTTCAAGATATGAGAACGGCAAAACCAAACCATCTCTGGCGTTGGTCAAGCTACTCAAGGTGCTTGATCGACATCCCGATCTTTTGAATGAAGTCAGGGCTGCTTAATCAAGGTTCATCCGCCGCACGAATATCTGAAATTACAAACTCTTCGAGCTCGTTGCCGGAACTATCCACCTGACGAAATTTCACCGGTAGCATGCGGTATTCCATGCCGAGCCAGATTTCAAAATAGGCTTCTCCCAGACTATGCATTTTACGTAAATGCAGTGTACGCAGATTGCCCATTCGGGTGGAGATTTCTTCTCTGATACCAATCTCGATTTGAATCTGTTCAAGATGCGCGCCATCGCTAATGGGGAGCGAAAAGAATTCCATGCGCATGGACGGAATCGAGAGTTGGGAAAGCTGGTACATGAAACTCAGATTGTCTTGGGCATCAGCCGGTAAGGTAGTGCTGCCGCCAATCGAAAAGCTCAGTTGTTGTGTTGACCAGTCGAAAGTTGCTTGCTGATTTTGTTTTTCATTGCCACTGATTTTCACTTCCTTGAACAGCGCCGGTTGCAGGCCATGCTCGCCAATTCTCCCCCTGCTGATTTGAGTCAGCTTTTCTTTACTCACCAAGCTTGTCAGTCCGGTAGTTTGCTGGCTGGCGGTCAGAGTGTAAGCGTCTCCGTCAAGGTCAAGCTGGTGACGAAGTTCGCCAACTTTGGAAATATCTGCCCCTCTGCAAACGGTGAAAGTGAGTTGCAGATGTTTGGGAAACTGGCGGACTGTCGCCGACTTCTCCATCTCTTTCATCGAATTGGCCGTAGTGGCTGTTTTTTTATTGGACGATCCCTTACCTGACGTGACTAGCTGGTTTGGCAGTGCCGTTTTCGCGGCAGGTTTATCCACAGGATGCGGCAGCGGCTCAAGCCTAACGGTAAGCGGCGGCAAAATTACCTGCTTATGCGGAAATTGCAGATACGGTAGCCACAGGATAGCGGCGTGCATCACGGCAGACAGCATGATGGCGATGAAGATGCGGAGAGAAGGAGAACGAATGGCGGAGATCACGGTACGCTATTTTATTAGGTTGGTGAAAGGGCGTATTGCCATACGCCCC
>PLYB01000129.1 GCA_003151655.1 Gallionellaceae bacterium
ACATCGGCAACGGCGTGGTGCTGTCCCCGGCCGCGCTACTTAAGGAAATGGACAAGCTGGCAGCAGCCGGTATCAAGGTGTACGAGCGCTTGCGCATCTCCGAAGCATGCCCGTTGATCCTGCCTTACCATGAAGCCGTAGATAAGGCGCGTGAAATCGCCAAAGGCGCAGGCAAGATCGGCACCACCGGACGCGGTATCGGTCCGGCCTATGAAGACAAGGTCGCGCGCCGTGCGATACGGTTGCAAGACTTGTTCTTCCGCGAACGCTTTGCTGCCAAGCTGGGCGAAGTTCTGGACTTTCATAACTTCGTGCTGAAGAATTATTTCAATGCACCCATAGTCGATTTCCAACAAACACTGGACGATGCGTTGGCGTTAGCTGAACGGATCAAGCCGTTAGTGATGGATGTACCGCGTGCGTTGTACGAAGCCAATAAGGCCGGACAGAATCTGTTGTTCGAGGGCGCACAAGGCACTTTGCTGGACATTGACCACGGTACTTATCCCTTTGTCACATCAAGCAACTGTATCTCCGGCGCAGCCTGCGCAGGTGCGGGAGTCGGCCCGCAAACACTGCATTACGTGTTGGGCATCACCAAGGCCTACACCACGCGAGTCGGCTCCGGCCCGTTCCCGACTGAGCTGTACGATGCGGAAGACAAGCAAGACCCGGTCGGCAAACGTCTTGCCGATAAAGGGCATGAATTCGGTGCCACTACCGGGCGCGCGCGTCGTTGCGGTTGGTTCGATGCCGCTGCGCTCAAACGCTCGATCCAGATCAACGGTGTCTCCGGTTTGTGCGTGACCAAGCTAGACGTAATGGATGGTATGGAAACCGTGCGCATCGGCGTGGGCTACAAGATCAACGGACAATACAGCGACATTCTTCCCGTCGGTGCCGAATCACTGGCTGGATGTGAACCTGTATATGAAGATATGCCGGGATGGAGCGGCAGCACCGTGGGTGTGAAGCATTACGACGATTTGCCTATACAGGCCAGAAATTATCTGCAACGCATTGCACAGATTTGTGAAGTGCCGGTGGATATGGTTTCAACCGGACCGGATCGCGATGAAACCATCGTGTTGCGTCATCCGTTCGATGCCTAGAAAGCAAGTCTTACTCGTTAGATCGGAGCATGTGAGGGCAGTGGAGTTATTGCCCTCACCACGAAACTCAACCGGTTGACGTTTCTACCATCACCGCATCGTCTGTCAGCAGTTGACCATCACAGTGAAGTTTTAATTCTTCCCATATAACTTCCAGTGGTAGTTTATTCTGAAATATCCGCATAACCAACTCGTCCAAACGTGTTAGTCCGAACTCTTCCTGTTCGGGTGACATGGATTCGGTAATGCCATCCGAATATTGAAATATGTGCGTGCCTGAACTCGCGTCAAGCTGCTTGTGAGGCTCAAAATCATTATGCGATTCGCGTACTCCCAGCGGCAAGTCACTGGATTCAACCTTTACCATTTCATGCTCGGTACTCAAACAAATAACTGGCGGCACTCCGTAGTTCCATATTTTTATCCGGTTTCTCTCTGGCGATAGCTCGAGCGCACTGGTAGCCATGTACATCTGGATAGGTAGTTGACGGCACAAGGTACGGTTTATTTCTGCGAGAATATGATTTAGGTTATACCCGCCAATCGTCAGTGAATAGAAAATGTAGGATACTAATGGTCCGGCCAAAGCGGCAGTGAGTCCATGCCCGGAGAAGTCTCCTACCAGCACATGTTGTGCACCATCCGGACGACAAGCCGATAGCACAATGTCTCCACCGGTTTTTTCCAGCGATTTATGAATATACCTGACATTGCGCCCATCAAACGGCGTGGACGAATGCATCCGTGTAACAATATCTTCCAGCAGCGCTTTTTCTTCGTTGAGAATTATATTTCGCCGTTCAAGTTCATGACGTGCTTGGCGTAAGGCAATATGGGTGCTCACCCTTGCCTTTAATATTACCGGAACGATGGGCTTGGTTATATAGTCCACCGCTCCCAAGCTCAGTCCCTGCACTTCATCTTCGCTCTCTACCTTAGCGGTGATAAAAATGACAGGAATATCACAGGTAATAGGATCCGCTTTGAGTCGACGGCATACTTCATAACCATCCATCACCGGCATCATAATGTCGAGCAGCACCAAGTCAGGTAGCGAGCTGGCAGCAAGTTCAAGCGCCTTAATGCCATTATTTGCAACCTTGATTCTGTAATCTTCCTTAAGCAGATTGGAGAGTAAACTCAGATTGACGGGAGTGTCGTCAACTACTAATACGGTCGGTCGTTGGTTCGCTGGAATCATCATGGTTTATTGTTATTCCATCGGCGCAGCCGATGCCAACCCTGTTGAATTGAATTTCCGGTAGCACAACATTTGCATATTAATATTGGTCCCCAAGGATAAATGTATACCTAATTGGCCGATGAGCTTCCAACCACTTCACGAACCATGCCGCAACATAACAATCATCGAGCAAAGAATCAACAACAACTCACAGATATTTTTAGCCCGTGCTACGGAAATTTCCGCGCAATGCGGAAACCGTAAGTAACATCGCGGTTCGTTGGCCCATCAAAATCGCGATAAACAGCCCGAACTCGATCCAGACTTCCTTCCCATGAGCCACCGCGAAGTACGTAGCCTCTTCCATCGCCCTGCCATGCTGTGCCATCTACAGGTGAACCGGCGAAATTCTCATGGTATCCGTCTTCAGTCCACTCGGCGACATTGCCGCTCATATCGTATAAGCCCCAAGCATTTGCCTTCTTGACCGCAACAGGCCTGCTAGCTCTGTTGATGTTTTTTTCGTACACGCCGGACCATGCGACGCTATTTGCATCGTTACTGCCGCAATATTCCTGCTGTGTCCCGGCACGACAGGCATATTCCCATTCTGCTTCACTCGGCAGACGATATTCTTTGCCCGTCTTAATATTGAGTTTGTTAATAAACTCTGTTGCATCACTCCAGCTTACGTTGTCCACCGGGCAGTTGCCGACGCAATCCTTAAATTTGCTGGGATTGCTACCCATGACAGCAATCCATTCTTTTTGCGTCACTTCTTTTTTCCCAATGGCAAAGGGTGACGCAAACGTTACACGATGGGCATTGACCTTATTGCCCATTATAAAGTTACCGGCAGGCACAATAACCATTTCCGGGCAGGTGGCACATCCTTTGAACGTCTGGCCGACTTTAAACTCTTTTTCTATTTTACGTATCGTAGCCAGTTTTATTTTTGCAGCAACAATATTAGCGCCGTTGGGATATTTATCTATAAATTTCTGAACCGAATTCCCATCCTCAGAATCTTGAACTATTGCCCAATAGCCATTCTCTTCTTGTAATAATTTGTCTGCTTTTATTTTTTTTATGGCGGCCTTGGCAACTGCTGCAAACTTTCCATCCGGAAACTGAACCAGATAGACCTCATAACCTTCCGTTGCGTTTTTCTTCTGCACTACCGACCAGAGGATAGTTTCTGAATTTACGATATTGTCAGCCGCATAAACTTGAATAGCGATGCCAGTAAAACAAAGAATCGCCATGGCCTTGCAAGCCAAGTTCCACGATGTAAACGTTTTCATGTTAGGGATAAAGAAATTACAAATGTACCATTTAAGGGGAAGAGATAAGGGTGAGCGGGAAAGGGTAAAACCCTCGTCCCCACTATTCGGAGAGACGGTTCTACCCTTCCCTCTTCCTCCTTAACCATAAAAGGTATTTTAGTAATTCCCAACTCCCTTAAGCAAGTTTCGATTGAGGATTAACCGTACAGCCTGCGTCCGCGAATACGTGCCCGGTGGGCTGCGCGCTGTTCGCTTTCGGTAAGCGCGCGCGGCTTTTTATCCGCGAATGGATTTTTGCCCGCTTTGAATTCAATACGTAGCGGCGTACCTTGCAATTTAAAGGCATCACAAAAGCATTTTTCCAGATAGCGTCGGTAGCTTTCCGGCACTTTGTCNNTTTGTCCAAGGCGCTGCCATGGACAATGATAAGCGGCGGATTGCTGCCCCCCTGATGAGCGTAACGCATCTTGGGGCGAAAAATACTGCCGCGCGGCGGCTGTTGTTTTTCAACAGCCGCGAGCAACACGCGCGTGAGTTGCGGCGTGGCCAGTTTCGCCATCGCGGCGGCATAGGCTTCGTTGACCGATTTCAGTACTGCGTCGATGCCGCTGCCATTCAAGGCAGAGATGAAATGATGTTTGGCAAAACTTAAGAAATGCAGCTTGCGGTCGATGTCGCGCTTGGCGGTATCGCGCTTGTATTCGTCCAACCCGTCCCATTTATTGACTGCCAGCACCAAAGCACGCCCCGCTTGCAATACGAAGTCGGCCAAGTGTGCATCCTGTTCGGTGATCTCATCACTCGCATCTACCACCAACACAACCACATTGGCATCTTCGATGGCTTGCAGTGTTTT
>PLYB01000179.1 GCA_003151655.1 Gallionellaceae bacterium
GTGAGATGGCTAGTAGTTCCATCAGAAAATTGAATTTTTGAAACTCCTTGAAATTCAAAAAAAACGGGCGACCTTACGATCGCCCAGAATAGGAGGAGAGTAAGAAAAGACGAGTTAACCAACCCGTTGCTCTGACACTCAGCGCAGGATTTTACGGAGNNGTATCCGTAATCTGTGGTTGATTTTAGTTAAAAACGGTTTTGAGTAAATATTTCCATTCGCGTTGATTTGCCAAGACTATTGAGTGTCTCAGTTGTGCTATCGGCAGCCACTGATGTTGGTAGCTATGAGTGGCAGTTTATCTAAAGTAGTGCGGACATTGGCGAAAGCCGCAGATTGAAGAAGGTGTCTACAATGTTCCCCAACCGAACTTTAGCCTGAGAACTCTGGCAGCCTATATAATTGCCGTCCGAGCTTGGTCAATTATATTTCAGGTTCGTTACCATAATGAATGCAGCAAAAGCGCACACAGTATTTGGAATTAGGGTTAAGCCATGAAACGATTCTCAGACACAGAACTGGAAATGCTACTCGATGATACGGAGTCTGACAGAGCAGAGCGCAAGGAAAGCTTTAAAGGTGATGTGCCTAAAAAAGCACGCCAAGCTGTATGTGCCTTTTCCAATGATTTGCCTGGTCACAACGAGCCTGGCGTGTTATTTATCGGAGCCAAGGATAACGGAACTCCATCGGGGCTGGATGTAAACGATCAGCTACTGCTTTCACTTGCAGATATGAAAACAGACGGCAATATTCTCCCGTTACCAGTGATCACCGTAGAAAAGCGAATTTTGAAAGGTGCCGAGATGGCGGTGGTTACTGTCATGCCATCCGATATGCCACCAGTGAAGTTCGAAGGCCGCATCTGGGTTCGTACCGGCCCACGACGATCCCTCGCCAATGAACAGGAAGAGCGTATTCTTAATGAAAAAAGACGATACAAAAATATTCCTTTCGATATCTGCCCTATTCCAACTGCGAAGATATCGGATCTTTCACGAGTAATTTTTGAGAACGAATTTTTGACAGCGGCGTTCGCAGCAGATGTCTTGGAAGCGAATGGCCGTACATATGAGGAACGCTTAGCATCATGCAAAATGATTGTCTCGCCTGATGACACAACCCCCACCGTGCTTGGCTTGCTTTCGATCGGTATTAGTCCGCAGGACTTTCTACCTGGATCGTATATCCAGTTTTTACGACTCGATGGGACTGAGTTGGATTCCCCAGTTATAGATGAAGGAGATTTAAGGGGAACGCTTGTTGGAATGCTTCGTCGCACAGAAGAAAAGCTAAACTCCCATAATCGTACAGCTATTGATATTACATCTGCGTCTACACACATTAGAGGGATGCCATACCCTCCAGCTGCGATCCAGCAGATCTTGTACAACGCGGTACTTCACCGGACGTATGAAAGCACCAATACTCCTGTGCGGGTTTACTGGTTCAATGACCGTATTGAAATTAACAGTCCTGGTGGTCCATATGGTAATGTCACCAGCGAAAACTTTGGCAAACCTGGTATCACGGACTACCGCAACCCGAATATTGGTGATGTACTTAAAACCTTTGGTTTTATACAAGCATTCGGTCGAGGTATCGCCACGGCTAGAGGTGAAATGAAAAAAAATGGAAATCCAGATCCGGAATTCGAAACAAATCAAAGTGTAGTTGTATGCACGCTAAGGAGTAAGCAATGAGAGCGCCCGTACTGACATTTTTTAATAATAAAGGCGGTGTAGGAAAAACTTCGCTGATTTACCATCTTGCATGGATGTTTTCCAGTTTACGCAAACGTGTGGTGATAATTGATCTTGATCCGCAAGCCAACTTGACTGCGGCTTTTCTAGATGAAGATAAAATCGAATCAATTTGGAGCCAGCAGAACATCGGCTCAACCATCTATCAGTGTGTTAAACCCCTGACGGGCGTAGGTGATATTTCCGAACCAATTCTTCAGAATATCGCCACGGATTTGTATCTACTGCCTGGTGACGTTAATCTATCAGGTTATGAAGATGCCTTGTCTGGTGAATGGCCAAACAGCATGGGCGACAACAACCTGTATCGCCCAATGCGAATTCTCAGCTCGTTCTGGCAAGTTATGCAAATGGCAGCAACCAAAATACAAGCAGATATTATTTTGGTAGATATTGGCCCCAACCTCGGCGCAATCAACCGCTCTGTATTGGTGGCCACAGACTATGTTGTAATCCCGCTTGGAGCCGACCTTTTTTCCTTGCAAGGTTTAAAAAATCTGGGACCTACCTTGCGAAGCTGGAAAGGCCTCTGGCAGAAACGATTGGACAACTGGAATGGCAGCACAGAGAAACCCATGTTCCCAAACTTTCAGTTGCCACTGGGATTGATGCAGCCTATTGGCTATCTATGTCAGCAACATGGTGTACGGCTGGATCGCCCAGTGAAAGCCTATGATAAGTGGGTGCAGCGTATTCCGCATGTCTACAGAGAATCAGTATTGAATAATGCTTTAGTGGCCGACAATATACGGCAGGAAGATGACCCGTATTGCCTAGCAACTATTAAGCATTACCGTAGCCTAATTCCAATGGCGCAAGAACATCGTAAACCAATTTTCGCGCTCACATCAGCTGATGGCGCAATAGGAAGTCATGCCAATGCTGTACAAGGTGCAAAACAAGACTTTAAAGAGTTGGCATTAAAAATAGCAGCGCAAATACAAATGACTGTATGAGGGCGGAGATACGTTCAAAAATACGGGGGATGTACTCCAAATTGCGTACCCGGTGAGCTTCACCAAACACTGAATGGCAGTTTTATTGAGATGTGGACAGTCAAAGTGGAGACAGGGATCGGGTGTAACGGGTCGTTTTGAGACGTTAACTAAAAAGCTAAATTAACCACAAATTATGGATACCCATAAAAACAACCGAAGTTAACTGTAAATAAAAAGAAATAACGCGCTTTTTTTTAAGCGCTTTCAGCCTTCTCCGTGTTGTCACCGTCTTCCACAGAGCCTGCGAAGAATACAGGCGACGTTACCGAAAACAACATTTTGCCGTAGAAAGCGCGTTGCCAATGACGCGAGTTGGAAAGCGACCTACAATACACAACTTGAATAAGGGAGTGTATTGACATGAGTCGCTTGATTTTTTTGTTTGCCATTGGTGCCGTTGTTTACTGGCTGCTTAAGTCGTACCTCAGGCAGCCGCCCAAAAAGGACATTTCGGAATCGTCCGAAGATATGGTGCGCTGTAGCCAATGCGGAGTCCATTTGCCGAAAAGTGAAAGCATTTTGGCAGGCGGCGAATTCTTTTGTTGCGAAGCGCACCGGCGCGAGCACGCAGAACGACACAAATAATCCCCATGCGGGATAATCAACCGTCCTCCATTTGGCCGTTGTCCAAATTGCAAATAGCCGTGCCATCGGCGATGGAGGACTTGTGGCGCTCACTCTATTTCTTTGGCCTGTATCGATTGATACTTGGCGGGCTGCTGCTGTTACTGGCGGCGGTATTTGGTCAGGCCTTATCACTCGACGCTTTCGAGCAGACATGGGCGCATCGCCTCTGCCTGCTGTATATTTTTCTGGTGTTGGTATCGTTAGTTGGCGTTAAAACAAGAAGCCCGCACTTCTCCTGGCAACTGGCATTTCAGGTAGGAACGGACATCGTTGTTATTTCAACGATGTCCTATTTCAACGGCGGGATTCAAAGCAATCTGGGAATGTTGTTGCTGGTGTCATTAGCTGCTGCCGGGCTGATTAGCCGTGGCGGACGGATTACTCTATTTTATGCGGCGCTCGCCAGTATCGCCATCTTGCTGGAGCACGCCTATTCCGTACTGACCCAAGATGCCTCCGCCGCTCAATTTTTTCAGGCTGGAATATTAAGCGCGTCTTTTTTTGCGGTCGCATGGCTATCGCACACCCTGTCAAAATATGCCATTGCCAGTGAAAAACTGGCCATTAGCCGTGGCGTGGATTTATCCAACATGGCCGAGGCGAACCGGTTGATGATTCAGGACATGCCGGACGGGGTTGTGGTGGTGGACGAGCGGGGCGAAGTGCGCCAATTTAATCCCAGTGCAGAAAGGTTGCTGGGGTTTCCCTTTTTGGCGAATAGCAATAACGTGCTTGGCGCTTGTTCGCCATTGTTGGACGCAATGTTTTCGGCTTGGCGCCAGAACAAGGCGCTGGGCCACGAGGTGTTACGCTTGCCGTTGACTAACCGCTTGGTGCGTGTGCGATTTTTGCCGGTGCAACGCGAAGGCTTCTGGGGCGCGGTGATAGTGCTGGAAGATATACAGCGCGCGCAGGATCAGGCACAACAGGTAAAGCTTGCGGCACTGGGACGACTCACCGCCAATATCGCACACGAGGTACGCAACCCGCTTTCATCCATCAGTTATGCGGCTGAGTTATTGCAGGAGGCGCAACACGATCCGGCGCAAGCGCGCCTCATTCAAATTATTTTGGATAACACGGCCCGTTTGAACCGCATCGTGCAGGATGTGATGCAATTGAACCGGCGTGACCGCGTAAATGCAGAAATGATCGATTTGGCCAAGCACTTGCCCGTATTTGCTGAAGAGTTATGTCATGCCAAGCGATTGCCGCAATCAACAATTGAGATTGTCGCCCCGTTAGAATGTAAAGTAAGCTTTGACCGGGGGCATCTGGATCAAGTGTTATGGAATCTGGGGCAGAACGCTTTGCGCTATAGTCAGAACAAAATAGCTAGCGTCCAACTGCAGGTTGCGTTCTCGCCGGATAATGGCCAGATCATTTTGGAGATAAAGAACGATGGTCCCGGAGTGGATGCGGAAACGGCGCTCAAACTGTTCGAGCCTTTTTTTACCACGGATGCGGGAGGGACGGGTCTCGGATTGTTTATCGGACGGGAGTTATGTGAGGCAAATGGAGCGGTTTTGGAATATAAGCCGCAGGATGATGGCAAGACTTGTTTTCGCATTGTATTTGGAGTGAATAATGGGTTCTGATACACGGACTAAGCCGCATGTTCCCACAGTGCTGTTGGTAGATGATGAGCCGGATATTCTGGAATTGCTGGAATTGGCGCTGCTGCACATGGGGCTGGAAGTGCGACGTGCTTCCAATGTAGCAGAGGCGCGCCAACAGCTGGATAGTGCAGCTATTGATCTGTGTCTGACCGATATGCGCATGCCCGACGGAGAGGGCTTGGAATTGGTGCGCTATATCTTCGAGCGAAATCTCGATGTGCCGGTGGCAGTAATCACCGCACATGGCAACGCGGAAAATGCGGTAGCGGCGCTTAAGGCGGGCGCTTTCGATTATTTATCCAAACCCGTGGCTTTGGATCAACTGCGTGCTTTGGTGAAGTCCGCGCTTAAATTGCCGCAGGTTCACGCAGTAATAGATGCCAATGAGCGCGCTTTGCTGGGCTACTCACCCGCGATTCAACGCGTACGGGAATTAATCGAACGGGTAGCGCGCAGTCAGGCACCTGTCCATATAACTGGCGAATCGGGTAGCGGCAAAGAATTGGCCGCGCGCTTGATCGTGGAAAAAAGCTCACGCCATGATCAGCCTTTTGTCGCGGTGAATTGCGGTGCGATTCAGGAAACATTGATGGAAAGCGAGTTTTTCGGTTACCGCAAAGGAGCTTTTACCGGTGCGGACAGAGATAGGGACGGCTTTTTTCAAGCCGCCAATGGCGGCACGCTGTTACTGGATGAGGTGGCTGATCTGCCGCTGAATATGCAGGTAAAACTGCTGCGCGCAATTCAGGAAAAAAAAGTGCGCAAAGTCGGCGCGACGGAGGAAGAGCCTGTTGATGTGCGTATCATCAGTGCAACACACCACAATTTGGCCGAGCGTGTGCAACAAGGCCATTTCCGCCATGATCTTTATTATAGGCTTAACGTGATTTCATTGCAGATGCCCGCGTTGCGCGAGATGCGCGACGATATTGGAGATATGGCCAATCAGGTTTTGCAGCGACTGCATAGCGGTAACGACACGGTAAAGTTCTCCGCAGAGGCATTGCGCGCGATGGTCAATTATGATTTCCCCGGAAATGTGCGCGAGTTGGAAAATATTATCGAACGCGCTTTGGCCTTGCGTACGGGAGTGGAAATAATGCCGTCCGATCTGCAACTGGTAGCCGTGGAGACGCTTGGCAGAAAAGATAGCCCGGAATCGTTGAACAAGTTTCCTCGAGCTGACAATCTGGATCGCATTGAGCGTGAAGTAATTCTGGAGGCGCTTGCCCAAACGGACTTTAATCGTATCGCCGCAGCCAAGATTCTTGGCGTTACTTTCCGTGCTTTGCGTTATCGTATGGAGAGGCTGTCCATTACTGATAAGGACAAGGCAGATTGAAGCTGGGGGCGCAAGGCTGGTTCAGCGGCGTGCGGCGGGTGGTGTCGCCCAATTATGACACGCGTCCGTCACACATGCCGATTCGCTTGTTGATCATTCATAGCATCAGTCTGCCGCTGGGAGAATTCGGTGGAGACGATGTCCGACGCTTATTCACTAACACCTTAAATCCGGAGGATCACCCCTATTTCGAACAACTGCGCGGACTGAAAGTCTCTTCCCATTTCTTCATCCGTCGCAACGGCGAAATCGTTCAATTTGTCTCTTGTTTGCATCGTGCCTGGCATGCGGGCCAATCACTTTGGCAGGGGCGCACGCGCTGCAACGATTTTTCAATCGGCATAGAAATGGAAGGAAGTGATTACCTTCCTTTTGATGAATTACAGTACCGCAGCCTGTCAAAATTGACCCGCCGCTTGCAGCGTGCCTACCGTTTTAGCGAGATTGTTGGGCATGCGGATGTCGCTCCGGGGCGCAAGACCGATCCGGGGCCATTTTTTGACTGGGAGCGTTACCTGAAATCGCTCTAAAAATCTACATTTTTAGTATGTTTTTCGCATCGTTATGTTTGCTAAATAGAAAAATATATAGGCCAAAATACTGCTTGCATAAATCGAACGATGCACTAGAATTAGCGAAAATTTGCTGTTGGACTACTAGATGTAGTGGTTTTGTGTTTTATTCGCTATTTGGTTTTTAACCGGGTAGATTTTGTAATTTGTCATCAAAGGGGTGTTGTATGTTGCTATCTTCAGAGGGCGTGTCGCCTTCTTTCTCAGTCCCTCCGCGTCAAGAATCTGAAAACTCGGTTTCCTCAAGTTCCTCGCTGCCGCTGGACCAATACAAAGTGATTCGTCGCAACGGCTCGGTGGTTTCGTTCGAGCCGGGCAAAGTATCTATTGCCATGACCAAGGCATTTCTTGCCGTTAACGGTGGACAGGGCGCGGCTTCGGCGCGCGTGCGCGAGCTGGTAGAGCAAATGACAGCCGGTGTGGTCAATGCACTGGTGCGCCGTCAACCCCACGGCGGCACTTTCCATATCGAGGATATTCAAGATCAGGTAGAGCTGTCCTTGATGCGTTCGGGTGAGCATGATGTGGCGCGTTCTTATGTGTTATATCGCGAACAACGCACGCAGGAACGCAGCAAAGCCAAGAAAAATGAAACTGCTCATGTGTTGCAAGTAAAAGAAAATGGCGTGTTGCGTCCGCTGGATGTGGCGGGTCTATCCGCCCAGATTGAATCTGCCTGCATCGGCTTGGGCGACGCAGTTGATGCGGACAAAATACTTAAACATACTTTGAAGGATCTGTATGACGGCGTGCCGGTTGAAGAGGTGCGCAAGTGCGCTATTCTGTCGGCTCGCTCCTTGATTGAACAAGACCCGGCATACGGCTTTGTGACGGCACGTCTGTTGTTGAATAATATTCGTTGTGAAATTCTGGGCGAAGAAGTGCCGCAAGCAGAGATGGCAGCACGCTACGCGGAATATTTTCCGAAATATATCAAGCGCGCAATCGCGGCGGAATTGCTGGATGAAAAATTGGCACAATTCGATCTGCCGCGTTTGGCGAAGGAGCTCGATCCCAGTCGCGATTTGCAATTCGACTATCTGGGCTTGCAGACGCTGTATGACCGCTATTTCCTGCATATCGAAGATGAGCGTCTCGAATTACCACAGGCATTTTTCATGCGTGTTGCGATGGGTCTTGCGCTCAACGAAGTTGACCGCGAAGGCCGTGCGATTGAATTTTACCGCCTGTTGTCCAGCTTTAATTTCATGAGCTCAACACCGACGTTGTTCAATTCCGGCACGCGTCGTTCGCAATTGTCTTCGTGCTACTTGACCACCGTTGCCGATGATTTGGATGGCATTTACGAGGCGCTGAAGGAAAATGCCTTGTTGTCAAAATTCGCGGGCGGCTTGGGCAACGACTGGACCAATGTGCGCGCCTTGGGCAGCCACATCAAAGGCACCAATGGTAAATCGCAGGGCGTGGTTCCGTTCCTGAAAGTGGTCAACGATACAGCGGTAGCGGTAAACCAAGGCGGCAAGCGCAAGGGCGCGGTATGCGCCTATCTGGAAACATGGCATCTGGATATCGAAGAGTTTCTGGAGTTGCGCAAGAATACCGGCGATGACCGTCGCCGTACGCACGACATGAATACCTCCAACTGGATTCCCGATTTGTTCATGAAGCGTGTGATGGAAGGCGGGGAGTGGACGCTATTCTCGCCGTCGAATTGCCCTGATCTGCATGACAAGTTTGGTGCAGAATTCGAACAAGCCTATGTGGCTTATGAAGCGAAAGCCGCCCGTGGCGAACTCAAATTGTTCCGCACGGTTCAGGCCGCCAGTTTGTGGCGCAAGATGCTCACCATGCTGTTTGAAACCGGCCATCCGTGGATCACTTTCAAAGACCCATGCAACATTCGCAGTCCGCAACAACATGTGGGCGTGGTGCATAGCTCCAATTTGTGTACAGAAATCACCCTGAACACTTCCGACTCCGAGATTGCAGTTTGTAATCTGGGTTCCGTTAATCTGGCGGCACATTTGCATCCGCGTGGCCACGAGAAGTTTGGCCAGTTGGATCATGAAAAGTTGCAGCGCACAATACGTACCGCGATGCGCATGTTGGATAACGTGATCGACATCAATTACTACGCGGTAAAAAAAGCGCGCGATGCCAATCTGAAGCACCGTCCGGTCGGCATGGGCATCATGGGCTTTCAGGATGCGCTGCATGAATTGCGCGTGCCGTATTCTTCCGAGGTGGCAGTCGAATTTGCCGACCGTTCGATGGAGGTGGTGTGCTACTACGCCTACTTGGCTTCAAGCGAATTGGCCGCAGAGCGTGGTCGTTACTCCAGCTATCGCGGCAGCTTGTGGGACAAAGGAATTTTGCCGCAAGATACCGTTGAGATGCTGCGTACTTCGCGCGGCGGTTATGTGGAACTGGATGATTCCACCACGCTCGACTGGGATGCACTGCGTGCCCACATCAAGCAACACGGCATGCGTAACTCCAATTGTGTTGCGATTGCGCCGACTGCAACTATTTCCAATATCATCGGGGTGTCGGCCTGCATCGAGCCGACCTACCAGAACATTTTTGTGAAATCGAATCTGTCGGGCGAGTTCACTATCATTAACGAGCATTTGGTGAAAGACCTCAAGGCGATCGGGTTGTGGGACGAAGTAATGATCGCCGACCTCAAATATTTTGACGGTAGCCTGGCAAAGATCGACCGCATTCCCGCCGAGATACGCGCCCTCTATGCCACCGCGTTCGAAGTCGAACCGAAATGGTTGATCGAGGCAGCGGCACGCCGTCAAAAATGGATCGACCAAGCGCAGTCGCTCAATATCTACATGTCCGGCGTATCCGGTCGCAAGCTGGATGAGACTTACAAGCTGGCATGGCTGCGTGGTTTGAAAACCACCTACTATCTGCGCACCTTGGGTGCAACCTCGGCTGAGAAATCGACTTCGCGCGCCGGTTCGTTAAATGCGGTTTCCAGCGGTGGCGAGGTAGCTGCTGCACCGGTAGTTGAGGAAGCGAAATTCTGTTCGATCGACAATCCGGAGTGCGAAGCCTGTCAGTAAGGCTAATAATTAGCATGATCCTTTGCGCCCCCGTTAAAAGCGGGGGCGTTTTTATATTCGGGAACAGTCCTGTCCGGAGATACGCGT
>PLYB01000142.1 GCA_003151655.1 Gallionellaceae bacterium
AAACGCAAACGCAAACGCAAACGCATACGCACATACCCGACCTGCGGACTATTTCCCTTTTGAAGTAAAAATGGAATAACGAGTTTAGAGAGAAGTAAAAAGCAACGGCACCGCTTTATGCGATGAAATAAAAGTGACATCAATCCTTAATTAAATCATGTTAATAAGCAATAATTAAGAAAATATTATGATGTTATTTAATGGTAATACGGTATACATTATAAATGTGGATTCAATCTGAAATCCTAAATTGATCGGAGGCTGGCGGTGAAAAAACTGCATTCATATTCGCACAGGCTGCTCTATTCTGTTGAGCCGGAATTCATCACATCGCTTCATTTGCTGGATGAGGTAGAGGAGGATGTGGAACAAGTCGAATCAAATTTTAGGATTGTTGGGTGCTCAGTGTTTCAGACCATTTTGGAGATGCTGGGTGTTTCTTCGTCTGAGAAGACGCAACGAAATATTGAAAGGTAGTGCGGTTGATAAAACCGTACCATAAGGGTGTTAAACGTTAATCATGAAAAATAAGAGCAGGGCGGTTATGACCGCTGTCATTTCCAATGAGACAGGTACAATTCATTTGGAGGGGCGGTTCACATTCTTGGATCAAAGCGATTTTGAAAGCTTGTGCAAGAATCTTTCCAACAATGAGCAGATTAAACAGATCATTGTTAACCTTGAGAAGGTAAAACATATTGATAGTTCGGCATTGGGGATGCTTCTCGTTCTACGAGATATTATCCGTGCCACCGGCATATCGTTGGTTTTGTCCGGTCCGAATGGTTCCGTATTAAGAGCGATGAATGTCGCCCATTTCGCACATATGTTTAACATCCAATGATGTTGGCAGTGCTGCGCGTGTGTTCAAAACGGAAGTAGCCGACATGTTCGAAACTTTCCACCGCATGGATGAGCCCCCGAATACCTTCACTTATCAGATAACGAGATCTGCTCCATGATCTTTAAAATGATCGGCGATATTAATTACGATGTGCGGGCTGCGGGCTACGATTCCCTTTTTTGTGTCAGGATTGTTCTCTATTAATGAGGTTCATCAGGCTCCGGTGTTGCCGACCGCTTAATAATGGTTGTTGCGTCGCATAAGAGCTCATCTCAATTCGGATGCGTGGAGTCCTGTGCAAATACTTTAGCGGCATTTTTTAACAAGGCTGAAACATAGCTCTGTTAAGGTTCGTTCGATGAATTTACCTCTCATGTTGAGAATCAATCAATTTACCAGATTAAATCAAAAGTTCGTTAGGTGTCCGTTCGTCTTCTGCATTGAGATGGCGATAATAACTGCACAAGGATGATCGTGCGATACAAGAAATTTGACAATTTAAAATCAATTCGCGAACTGGTCGATTTTCTGCCGAATGCTACCTTTGTAAAAGATGCGGAGAGCAAGTTTCTGCTGATGAATAGGGCTTGCGAGGCACAATTCGGAATGAGCTTTACCGAACTTAGAGGTACTGATGGCAGTCAATTCTTTCCGTCTGAACCAATAGCACGCTATCTCGCCAAAGACCGTGAGGTTTTCCGGGGCAGATGTCAGCTCGACTTTGAAGAAACTTTCTGGAATGCATCACTCAAGCAAAATCGTCTGGGGCACATATTCAAAAAGCCAATTTATGATGATACTGGCAAACCGCTCTATTTGATTTGCACAACCATCGACATCACCGAGCGCAAGCAGGCCGAGGATGAGTTGCTTGCGCGCGAGGAGCGCTTCCAGACTTTGTTCGATCGTGCTAGCGAAGGAATACTGATCATTTCACCCACAGGGAAACTGGTGGCGGTCAACAACGCTTTCGCGCAGATGCACGGGTACACACCTGAAGAAATGAAGGACATGGATATAGGGGCTCTGGATACGCCGGAATCCCGTCGACTTATACCGGAAAGGGTACGGCGCATCCTTGCGGGAGAGTCTTTGACTTTCAATGTGGAAAACTACCGCAAGGACGGTAGTTTTTTTCCGATGGAAGTGTCATCAAGTATGATTATCGTAAACGGCGAACCTCTGATTCAGGCCTTCGCGCGGGATATTTCAGATCGAAAATTCGCGGCAGATGAGATTCATACACTTGCGTTTTATGATTCCCTCACGCACCTGCCGAACCGGCGGCTTTTGCAGGATCGGCTACAACAAGCATTAGCATCCAGCGCACGCAACGGCCATAAGGGCGCGCTTCTCTTTATTGACCTCGACAATTTCAAATCTCTAAACGATACACATGGTCATGATAGCGGTGATTTGCTGCTGCAACAGGTTGCGCAGCGTTTGGAGTCCTGTGTGCGTGAAGGTGACACAGTCGCGCGCTTCGGTGGTGACGAATTTGTGCTGGTATTGGAAGACCTGAGCAAGGATTTTCTGGAGGCGGCAGCACAGACTGAAGCAATCGGGCAGAAAATTCGAACCGAGCTTAATAAACCCTACCAGTTGACCGAACGCAAGCACCATAACTCGCCCAGTATCGGTGCCACGCTGTTTAATGCCCATGAACAACCATTGGAAGAATTGCTAAAGCAAGCCGACATTGCCATGTATCAGGCCAAACAAGATGGGCGCAATACGCTGCGTTTTTTTGATCCGCTGATGCAGGACAAAATCGATGTTCGTGCCGCGCTTGAAGGCGATTTACATCTGGCACTTGAGAAGCAGCAATTTCGTCTGTTTTACCAAATTCAGGTGGAGGGTATTGAAGTGGACGGTTCTCATCGTCCGTTGGGAGCAGAGGCGTTGCTCCGCTGGGTACACCCTGAACGCGGCTTGGTTTCTCCCGACCAGTTTATTCCTTTGGCAGAAGAAACCGGGTTGATTTTACCCATTGGTCAATGGGTATTGGAGACCGCATGTGACCAACTTTATGCATGGCAGCAAGACGAACTAACGCGCGACCTTGTTCTGGCAGTGAACGTGAGTGCCAAGCAATTTCGCCAAGTTGATTTTGTGGCTCAGGTGAACAAAGCCTTACACCGGCACATCATCAATCCCCGCTTGCTCAAATTGGAACTGACCGAAAGTCTATTGCTGGACAATATGGAGCACATCGTTGAAACCATGCGCATATTAAAAGACACAGGCATCCTGTTCTCATTAGACGACTTTGGCACCGGCTATTCATCGTTGCAATATCTAAAAAAATTACCTTTCGATCAGCTCAAAATTGATCAGTCGTTCGTGCGCGGACTGATGTCTGATAGCAGCGATAAGGCTATTGTGCGCACTATCATTGCGATGGCACAAAATTTAAATTTGAATGTAATTGCCGAAGGGGTGGAAACAGAAGAGCAGCGACAGTTACTAAAGAATAAAGGTTGTGCCCACTATCAGGGATATCTGTTTGGCAAACCTGTGCCAATTGAACAATTCGAGGCGTTACTAAAAAACAATTAAATAAATAAGGTAATCCCCC
>PLYB01000117.1 GCA_003151655.1 Gallionellaceae bacterium
CGGCTGATCGAGGGAACCCGATGGGCGGCAAACCGGGGGCGATTTCTTTGGGTTACTTTTCTTGGCAAGACAAGAATAGTGACTAGCTGTCGGGCTACCCCCGACGATGTTGATTTTTAAAAAGGGCGTATGCCATACGCCCCTACGTTAATTTTCCCGGCAACGCCGCACGCCAATCACCGCTCCATAATCCATTTGCCAATTTAGCGTATCAACCAGTGACACGCCTGCCATCACCGCCAGCATGGTTCGTATGCTCCCGCCGTGCGACACCAGCGCAATATGCTGCTGCGGCAGTCGCGCCAGATCGTGCAAAAAAGTCTGCACACGCTGCATCACCTGTTGCGCCGATTCACCACCATCAGGAGCATAACCCATCACGTCTGCCGCCCATGTGTCGATTTCACTACGCGCGATGTCGTTCCACGCTTTACCTTCCCATGCTCCGAAATGTTTTTCCATCAGACGTGCATCGCTGTGCAGTTCGCAGTGTTGAGCTTGCGCCACATATTCGGCCAAACGGCGGGTACGCAACAGGGGGGAGGTGATGACGAGTTGCAACGGGGGAAGCCAGCGCAGGACATCGCTCGCTTCCTCCGCAAAGCTATCGGCCACGTCGAGGTCGAGTTGTCCGTAGCAGATGCCGGGGGCGATGTCGGGTGTGGTGTGGCGGATTAGGTACAGGGTTTGCATCAGAGCGCTGCCAGCAAGCCCAGATAAAATGCTAGTTCGCTGAGTTGTTGCACTGCACCCAGACAATCGCCGGTGTAGCCGCCCAGCCGTTTCTTCAATCTCCATGCGAGGTAGCTGCGCATCAGCAACGCAGCAGCGACAGCGGCGAAGATGGCTACAACATGTACACCCGCAGCAAACAATATGCCGACTGCGGCGATGCCGGTTAGCAGGGCGATGGCGAAGCTGGTAGCACTGATTTGTTGCGCGGCTGGTTTGGCGCGTGCGCTGTCGTCTTCGCGGATGTAGCGTTGGGTGAGCATGATGCTGGCGGCCATTAGTCGGCTTACGCTGTGCGCGGCGATGAGTGCGGCGGCAAGCAGCGGCAAAGCGTGCTTGTCGCCCAGCGCCAGCAATGCCTGATATTTCAGCAGCAGCACCAGCACGAGGGCGATTACGCCGTAAGCGCCGACGCGCGAGTCTTTCATGATCGCCAGCGTTTTTTCCAGCGTGTGGCCGCCGCCCATGCCGTCGGCAAAGTCGCTCAGGCCGTCTTCGTGGAAGGCTCCGGTGATGAGAATGCTGGCTGCCATGCTCAGCCCCACCGCCAGCGATAGTGGCAGTACTTGTGCGCCCAGCCATAGCATGACGGCGCTCAGTGCGCCGACGCAGATGCCGACCAGCGGGAAGTAGCGTGCGGCCTGTTCGAGTTGTTGTGCGGAATGCCCAACCCACGCGGGCACGGGGATGCGCGTGAAAAATTGGATGGCGGTGAGAAACAAACGCAGCTCTTGCAACATGATAGGCGTGGAAAAATGAAAGCGCGGGCAGACTAGCAGTGAGCGCACGGTCTGTCCAGTTGTGCTAGATTGTCCTTCGGATTCTTCTTTTGAACATACGAAGTATTTCGCGAAAGAGCATGCAACAACGACCTTCGCGGGCGAATCGACTTTTATGCGCAGTCCTTTTCTGTTAAAGTCTGCGCATTATTTCGATGCGCGGGAATGCACAGGGAATCGTATGAAATTATTTGAAAGTCGCTCTTGGTTGATTGCCGCCCACATGATTTATCTTCTTCTGAAAGGCAAGGCTCACAGCGGTTCTCATGTTGCCTGAATGCCTATCTATCTTGCTCTATGCTGCATCCAGCATTAATTTCGCCTTAATAAGGCATCCGTTATAACTATGAACAGTCTCCAACTGTATACTCGGTTGCTTGGCTACGTTAAACCGTACTGGCAGGCTTTTGCTGTGTCCATTTTGGGTATGGCGGTAGCGGCGGCTACCGAACCCCTATTGCCGGCGATGCTAAAGCCATTTCTGGACGGCACTTTTGTCCATAAAGATGACGTAGTGATGCGCTGGGCACCGGGGATCATTTTGGCAATTTTCTTTGTGCGCGGTGTGGCCGGCTTCTTTGGTTCGTACGCTATTTATTGGGTGGGCAACAAGTTGGTAATGGACTTGCGTGCCGAGATGTTCAGTAAATTATTATCTTTGCCCACACGTTATTTTGATGATCATGCGACGGGCACGCTGATCTCGAAGCTTACCTACGATGTCACCAACGTGACCGCAGCGGCTACCAGTGTGGTGACAGTCACGATACGTGACTCCATCATCATAGCTGGATTGTTGGGCTGGCTATTCTATTTGGACTGGAAACTGACGCTGATTTCATTAATCGTTACGCCCATCGTGGCGCTGGTTATTTACATCATCAACCGGCGCTTGCGCACCTCCAGTCGCGACATGCAGAACTCGATGGGGAGCATCACGCAAGTGATCGAAGAAAGTGTCACCGCGCACAAAGTGGTCAAACTATTCGGCGGACAGCGTTATGAGCAAGACCGCTTCCATAAGGAAATTAACTGGGTGCGCAGGCACATCATGAAACTGGCTGTTGCGGCATTGGCCAATGTGCCGATCGTGCAAATGGTGGCGGCAATAGCGTTGTCGCTCATTATTTACCTGGCGATGGGTCGCGCACAAAGCGATACCTCTACGGTGGGGGGGTTTCTCTCCTTTGTCACGGCCATGCTGATGCTTACCGCGCCTTTGAAACGTATTACCAGTATCAACGAATATATGCAGCGCGGATTGGCGGCATCGGAAAGTATTTTCGAATTGATTGATACGCCGAGTGAGAGCGATACCGGTACTCAGGAAATTTCGCGCGTCGAGGGCAATCTGGCTTTCGAGCATGTGAGTCTTTCCTACCGGGCGGACGAGCGCATGGCTTTGCATGACATTTGCCTCGATATTCCTGCCGGACAATCCGTTGCGCTGGTCGGCGCTTCCGGCAGCGGCAAGAGCACGATGGCAAATCTGGTGCCGCGTTTTTATCTGCCGACTAGCGGGCGCATTACTTTGGACGGACATGATCTGGCCGATCTCACTTTGGCTAGCCTGCGCGCCAACATCGCGTTGGTGAGCCAGGAGGTAGTGTTGTTCAACGACACCATCGCTGCCAATATCTGCTACGGGCAAATGCGCGAAGTGCCGGAAGAAGAAATAATCGCCGCCGCGCAGGCCGCACACGCGATGGAATTTATCCGCGAAATGCCGGAGGGGATGAATACGCTGGTGGGCGAAAAAGGCGTGCGTTTATCGGGAGGCCAGCGGCAACGTATAGCGATAGCCCGCGCCATCCTCAAAAATGCCCCGGTGCTGATTCTGGATGAAGCAACTTCAGCCTTGGATAGTGAATCCGAGCGGTACGTACAAGCCGCACTGGAAACCCTGATGCAAGGGCGCACCACCCTGGTCATCGCGCATCGACTTTCCACTATTGAAAAAGCGGATCGCATCGTCGTGCTGCAAAAAGGCCAGATTGCCGAGATGGGTACGCATCGTGAGCTATTGGAAAAAAATGGCGTGTATGCGCAATTGCATCGCATTCAGTTCGAATGGCATGACGCGGAGAGAGAAAAATTATCCTGAAATTGAGTTGACAGTCTCGCTTTGGCTGGTTAAATTCAATCCCTAGCAATTCAGTCAACCAAATTTCAACCCCCAAGGAGATAAATTATGGCAGTTCTAGTCGGTAAAGCAGCCCCGGATTTCACCGCGAATGCAGTGTTGGGCAATAACGAAATTAGCAACATCACCTTTTCCAAAGTCACTGAGGGAAAGTACGCCGTGGTGTTCTTCTACCCGCTCGATTTTACTTTCGTGTGTCCGTCCGAGTTGATCGCATTCGATCATCGTCTGGATGAGTTCAAGAAGCGTAATGTCGAAGTGCTCGGCGTTTCTATCGATTCCCAATTCAGCCACTTGGCCTGGAAAAATACGCCAATCGAAAAAGGCGGTATTGGTAACGTGGGCTACACTTTGGTAGCAGACGTGAAGCATGAAATCTGTAAGGCATATGACGTTGAAGCCGGTGGTGGTGTGGCATACCGTGGTTCGTTCCTGATTGACCGTGCCGGTATAGTGCAACATCAAGTGGTGAATAATCTGCCGCTGGGGCGCAACATCGACGAAATGCTGCGTATGGTCGATGCGTTGCAATTTACCGAAGAGCACGGCGAAGTTTGTCCTGCCGGTTGGAACAAAGGCAAAGCCGGCATGAAGGCATCAACCGAAGGTGTAGCGAAGTACTTGGCTTCACACTCCAAGGAGCTGTAAGCAAATATTTTTTGCAGCGAGAAAAAGGCTCCTGTTGGAGCCTTTTTCATTGGCGATGATTTCAGTTTGCAACATGGCAACGCCTTTTTGCAATATCCTTATAAGATGGGTTCTCTCCGACAAAAACATGATGCTCTGATTTTTAGCTGCCTGCGCAACTTGGCATTGGGCGGCATCTTGCTATTTCCATTGGCATCGCTAGCGGAAGATGCGACTAAAGACTTACCGCCCAAACCCAGTCTTATCGACTTGCAGCGAGATTATGTGTCGGATAAATTCCTTGATCTTTCCCGCGGGATTGATAGCTTTTTTGGCACTGAGCGCAACTTTCAAGAGACTGACAAAAGCGTACTTCAACTCGACGCAGCACAAATGATGGGGCGGAACGGCAGCCCAGTCATTGCACTAACGTTTAAAGCCAAGTTTGATTTGCCGAATGCGCAGAAACGCTTCCATCTTTTGTTGGAAAGCAATCCGGATCAAACTCAAAATCTGCCGGGAGCAACATTGGCGCAGCAGCCGCTACCGCTACAACAAGCGAGCCTATTTAAAGAGGCATCTACACCCGATAGTTACGGGGCGGCTTTACGTTTTGAAAATAGTGATAACAGTCATTGGCACTTCAGTGTAGATGGGGGAATGAAGGCAGACGGAGGCGTTAGTCTTCTTGATATTTCGATACATCCGTTTGCGCGCTCAAGTGCAATTTTTATTACGCCTCTGGATTGGGGGCAACTGAAATTGACTGAATCGCTATATAGCTTCAATACAACAGGGCCGGGCGAGAATACTCTGCTCGAACTGGACCACTATTACACCGATAAGATTCTTTTTCGTTCCACGAGTAGCGCAACCTTTCTATACGACAAGGAATATTTCGATCTGCATCAGGATTTTTCTTTTTTTCAAACGCTGGACCAACAGACATCCTTGCTTTATCAATTAAGCGCGAACGGGGTAAGTCGTCCCTCGGCAGAAGTGTCGGAATATGTGGCCCTGATGTTGTATCGCCGACGCGTGCATCAAGACTGGGTATTCCTCGAATTAAGTCCGCAGTTGCATTATCCGAAAGCCACTAATTTCTTATTGGATGCCCAATTTATCGTGCGTTTGGAATTCATGTTTGCAAAGTAATAGACCGTATTCGGACGAGTGCATTTCTTCGCTAAGTATTTAACTTGCTTTACAATCACCCATTGCCCACATTCTTCGGACGAATAGTTGTCATGATTTTTAAATGCCCGCGCAACCTGGTATTGGCGAGCGCATTGCTTTTCCCGTTGACATCGTTTGCGGAAGAGCCGCCCGAAGACTTGCCTCCGAAACCCGGTTTTTTAGATTTTCAGCGCGATTATGTATCGGATAAGTTCGTTGGTTTCGCCAACACTATTGATAGCTTTTTCGGCGATGATCGCAGCTTTCAAGAAACGAATAACAGTGTACTTCAAGTGGATGCTACGCGAGTGATACAGCAGAACAATATTCCAACTATTGGACTTACCTATAAAGCCAAATTGCATTTGCCAAATGCGCAGAAACGTCTGCACCTGATTTTGGAAAGCAATCCTGATCAAACGCAAAATTTGCCAGGCGCAACACTGGGGCAACAGCTACAGCAACAACAATCGTCTATACCTTCCGTGTTTAAAGAGGTCTCCACGCCTAATAGTTATGGCGCAGCTTTACGTTTCCAAAACAAAGAAGGGAGTCCTTTTCAATTAAGTGCGGATGGAGGGCTTAAGGCAGATAACGGTCAGGAGTTTTATACCTACTCGATACATCCGTTTGCACGCTCAAGTGCAAGCTATGTCCTGCCACTGGGGGCGGTACAGATGAAATTGACTGAATCGCTATTTTGGTTCAACACCACCGGGGCGGGCGAGAGTAGCTTGCTCGATTTGGATCAGCACCTCACCGATAAGGTTCTTTTTCGTTCATCCAGTGGGGCGACCTTTTTTAACGACAATCAGGATTTCAGTCTGCATCAGGATTTCTCAATTTTCCGCACAGTGAATCAACAGGCATCTTTGCTTTATCAGGTGTCCGCCAACGGTATAAGCCGCCCTTCGGCAGAAATTTCGGAATATGTGGCATTGGTGTTGTACCGGAGGCGAATACATCGCGATTGGGTATTCCTCGAAGTCAACCCTCAGTTGCACTATCCGAAAGCCAATAATTTTCAATTAAATGCACAATTTATTGTGCGTTTGCAATTCATGTTTTCAAAATAGTGCATTTTCGGCTATACCGGGCTTGCATTACTTTGCTTAACTTGATTTACAATTATGTGACATTTTTTCAGGCGAGTCGCTACCATGTTGATCTGGTTTATCGTGATCTATCTGTTGTTCTCTGTGGCAATCGGTTTGTACGCATCCACGCGGGTGCATAACGCCAAAGACTTCGCCGTGGCGGGGCGGCATTTGCCCTTGCCGATGGTGACGGCGACCGTGTTTGCTACCTGGTTCGGTGCAGAAACGGTGCTGGGTATTTCCGCCACGTTTGTGAAAGACGGCTTGCATGGCGTGGTGGCCGATCCTTTCGGTGCCAGCTTATGTTTGATTCTGGCCGGATTGTTTTTCGCCAACAAATTGTACCGCATGAATCTGCTTACCATTGGCGATTACTACCGGACTCGCTACGGTCGCGCGGTCGAGCTGATCACCAGTATCTGTATCGTGATCTCTTATCTGGGCTGGGTCTCGGCGCAGATCATGGCGCTGGGGCTGGTCTTCAACGTGGTTACGGGCGGCGAAGTCAGTCGTGAAACGGGCATGATGATCGGTGCTGCTATCGTGTTGACCTACACCATGTTCGGAGGCATGTGGTCGGTGGCCTTGTTGGACATCGTGCAAATGACGGTCATCATGGCCGGGATGTTGTTCATCGGCTACCTCATCAGCGATCAAACGGGTGGCGTGGCCGCGGTGGTGGCGCATGCACAGGCAGCGGGCAAGCTGGATTTTTTTCCGCATGGCGATTACACGCAGTGGGTGCCGTTCATCGGCGCGTGGCTTACCATGATGCTGGGTTCGATTCCGCAGCAGGATGTGTTCCAGCGCATCACTTCTGCCAAAACCGAAAAAATAGCCGTGCAAGGCTCGGTGTTGGGCGGCTCGCTGTATTTTGTGTTCGCTTTCGTGCCGATGTTTCTGGCCTACTCGGCTACCATGATCGACCCGCAAGTGTTCAGCAGCCTGCTGGATTCTGACCCGCAACTTATCTTGCCGACCTTGATTTTGAAGCACACGCCGGTATTCGCGCAGGTGATCTTTTTTGGTGCGCTACTGTCGGCGATTATGAGTTGCTCCTCCGCTACTTTACTGGCTCCTTCCGTCACCTTCACCGAAAATATATTGAAGCATTTTCTGGTGAAACACATGACGGATCACCAGTTCTTGCGCGCGATGCGTATCGTGCTGGTGTGTTTTGGTTTGCTGGTTCTGTTCGTGGCGCTGCATGCTGAAGTGAGCATCTTCAAAATGGTGGAGAATGCCTACAAGATTACCTTGGTCGCGGCATTTGTGCCGCTGGCATTCGGACTGTATTGGAAGCGTGCCAACAATCAGGGCGCGCTGGTTGCCATCGTCATGGGCTTGACCACCTGGATTCTGCTCGAAGTGTTAAATGCCGACAGCATCTGGCCGCCGCAATTGGTCGGATTGCTAATGAGTATGACCGGAATGATCGTGGGTTCGCTATTGCCAAACTATCTGCCGCGCAGGCACCAGACTCATCATGTCGAATAAGTTGTCATCTTGTTGTCACAATTCTTCCATAACATTGCAACCTGTGTGAAATATTATTTGACGTGAGGCTCGCGCAACGAGACCTGCTTCCATCTCTTTCCGGGGATGGGCGGGGAGCGGGAAACGGGCATCGCGAGTTTCATCATATGAGGGTGGCATATTGCCATGCCCGTTCGGGAGATATAGATGGTAGCGAATATTTTGCTCGTGGAAGACGAACCGGCAATTCAAGAATTGCTTGCTTTTAACGTGACGCAATGCGGCTATCGCGCCATTCAGGCCAGCGATGCGGATAGCGCAATGGCACTGATAAACCGCGCATTGCCGGATCTCATTCTGCTGGACTGGATGTTGCCGGGCATATCCGGTGTCGAGCTGGCAAGACGCTTGCGTGCCGACCAGCGTACCCAGAATATTCCTATCATCATGTTGACCGCCCGTACTGATGAGCGAGATAAAGTGATGGGCTTGGAGTCGGGAGCGGACGATTACATCACCAAGCCATTTTCCCCGCGCGAACTGATGGCGCGTATTCGTGCCGTATTGCGTCGCCGCACACCGCAGATGACGGACGAAATAGTGCGAGTGGAAGGGCTGGAACTTTCTCCCGTGACACATCGCGTCACTGCAAAAGGGGCGCACATCGACTTGGGGCCGACCGAATTCCGGCTATTGCACTTCTTCATGACGCACATCGAACGCGTCTACAGCCGTGCGCAATTGCTCGACCAGGTATGGGGCGACCACGTGTTTGTAGAAGAGCGCACCGTAGACGTGCATATCCGCCGCTTGCGTCAGGCGTTGGAGCCATCGGGTTTGGATAATCTGGTGCAAACCGTACGCGGCAGCGGCTACCGCTTTTCGCGTTCCTGAAGTATTAAAGATCAGCGTCGTCCGCTGGCTGTGTTTTTAATCCAGCTCTCACCGTTGCCTCATCCAGTGCCGGTGAGCACAGTTCGATAAAGCGATAAGCGAAGCTGCGCAGGTAGTGGCCTTGGCGCAAAGCAATGTAGGTCGTGTTTCTGCCGAACAGGTGCGCGCAATTCAACAAGTAAAGGGTCAAGTGGCAGATTTGATATACTGACCATGTTTAATTCGCGGAGCGCAAGCCATGCCCACCATCAGCATGTTCTACGGCATCATTATTCGGATGCTGTTTCTGGATACGCAACAACATCACTTGCCGCACCTTCATGTGGAATACCAAGGCCAAAAGGCATCAATCTCAATCCCGGACGGGAATCTGCTAGAGGGCGATTTGCCAGCCAAAAAATTGCGCATGGTGCAGGCGTGGATAGCCATCCACGAAGATGAATTGATGGCGGATTGGGCGCTGGCAGTAAATGGTGAGCCCGTGTTTCCGATTGAGCCGTTGCGTTGAGGAGCTGACGATGATTGAGGTCAACTCTGTTAAAGCGATTCCCGATTTTGAGCTGCTACTTACTTTCAATAGCGGTGAGCAGCGGCGCTTTGATATGCGCCCCTATCTGCACTACCCCGTGTTTCGTCGCCTTGAAAATCCGGGATACTTTTCGATGGCGCGAGTGGATTACGGCACTGTTACCTGGCCGGGCGATATCGACATCGCACCGGAAACGCTCTACGAGTATTCTGTTCCTTTGATAGGCTGAACGATGTGCATAGCGTGCAGAACTTTCTCGCTTGCTGCGGCATTAATAGTCAAACAACTTCTTGAAGACTTGTCGAATACGCTTCCTTAGAGATCGGTCTCGTCCACTGGTTGTATTTTTAAACCCGCTTTCACCGTTGCCTCATCCAGTGCCGGTGAGCACAGTTCGATAAAGCGATAAGCGAAGCTACGCAGATAGTGGCCTTGGCGCAGGGCGATGTAGGTTGTGTTGCTGCCGAACAGGTGCGCGCAGTCCAGCAAGCGCAGGCTGGTGTCTTTCGCCGGATTGACTGCCATCGATGCGATGATGCCGATACCCAAACCCAGCTCCACATAAGTTTTGATCACGTCGGCATCGAGTGCGGACATGACGATGTCGGGTTCCAATCCGGCATCGGCAAATGACTGGTCGATGCGCGCGCGCCCGGTCAAGCCATCGTGGTAGGTGATGATGGGATACTCGGCGATGGCTTCCAGCGTCAGCGGCTGCACTTTCTCCAGCGGGTGGCCTGCCGAAACAACGACAGCATGATTCCATGAGTAGTACGGAAATACATCCAGCCCGGTCACTGTGGCCAGCGCTTCGGTCGCCACGCCGATATCGGCTTGGCCGTCCAGCAGCATCGCCACGATCTTGTCCGGGCTGGCCTGATCTAATTTAAGGTGAACCTTGGGGTAACTTTTCTTGAATTCGGTGATCACGCGCGGCAGCGCATAGCACGCCTGGGTATGCGTGGTTACCACCGACAAGTGGCCTTCATCGCGCTTGCTGTATTGCTCGGCCAGACTCTTGATGTTGTTCGCGTCCAGCAGAATGCGGTTGACGTGCTGGATCAGGTCGCGGCCCGGCTCGGTCAGCCCCATCAGGCGTTTGCCTTTGCGCACGAATAACTCCACGCCTAGCTCGTCTTCCAGATCTTTGATGTGTTTGGAAACGCCGGATTGCGAGGTGAACAGCGCGTTGCCCACTTCGGTCAGATTGAAGTTGCAACGCACTGCTTCGCGGATAATTCTAAGCTGCTGAAAGTTCATTTTGCACTCCTGTTTCAAACACGCGGAACTGGCGCGGGCGGATAAACGCCTTGTCGCCATTCGTCAGCGGAGCGGTGTCGAAGCGCTCGCGGCTGAGTTCAATCTCGATGAATTCGCTGCTGCCGTCTACCGCGACTTCCACGCGCACTATCGAACCGATGGCGCGCACCAGTTTAACCTCAACCGGCAGGGAAGTGTTGTCCTGCGCAAGTTGGCTGATTTCGATGTCGTGTGGTCTCACGTAGGCCACTGCATCACCATGTTGCTGCGTCCACGGCGCATGGTCGCGCGAATGGAACAGATTCACGTTGCCGATAAACTGGTAGACGAATGGCGTGGCGGGTGCGGCATACACCTCGTCCGGTGTACCGATCTGCTCGATCTTGCCTTTGTTCATTACCACCACGCGGTCGGCCACTTCCAACGCTTCTTCCTGATCGTGCGTGACGAAGATACTGGTGATGTGCAGTTCGTCGTGCAACCGACGCAGCCAGCGGCGCAATTCCTTGCGTACCTGCGCGTCAAGCGCGCCGAACGGCTCATCCAGCAACAAGATTTTCGGCTCGACGGCAAGGGCGCGTGCCAATGCGATACGCTGGCGTTGTCCGCCGGAAAGTTGTGCGGGATAACGATCATGCAACCAGTCGAGTTGCACCAGATTCAATAGTTCATGCACGCGGCGTTTGATCTCGGCTTCGTTATGGCGCTCTTTCTTGGGCTTGACGCGCAGGCCGAAGGCCACGTTTTCAAACACTGACATGTGGCGGAACAGCGCGTAATGCTGAAATACAAAGCCGACGTTGCGTTCGCGCGCATCGCGCTGCTCGACATCCTCGCCGTGGAACAGCAGCTTGCCGGAATCGGCTAACTCCAATCCGCCGATGATGCGCAGCAGCGATGTCTTGCCGCAACCGGACGGACCGAGCAGTGCGAGCAACTCGCCGCTGTTAACTTCGAGATTGATGTTGTCCAGCGCCTTGTAGCTGCCGAATTGTTTGTTCAGATTTTCGATAGTGATGCTCATTATTCGCTCCGTTTTTGTAGGTCGGGCTTCAGCCCGACATGTCGGATTGAAATCCGACCTACATGTTTTTCAATGCAAAGGTTCGCCGCTACGTTTTGCCTGCCATTCAACCAGCGACTTGATAACCAAAGTAAGCAATGCCAGCAAAGCCAGCAGCGAGGCCACCGCGAAGGCCGCAACAAAGTTGTATTCGTTGTAAAGAATTTCAACGTGCAGTGGCATGGTGTTGGTCAGGCCGCGAATGTGACCGGACACCACCGATACCGCGCCGAATTCGCCCATCGCGCGCGCATTGCACAAGATCACGCCATACAGCAAACCCCACTTGATATTGGGCAGTGTCACGCGCCAGAAGGTTTGCCAGCCGGAAGCTCCGAGCGATACCGCCGCTTCCTCCTCTTCTTTGCCCTGCGATTGCATCAGCGGAATCAGTTCGCGCGCGATGAACGGGAAGGTGACGAAGATGGTGGCCAGCACAATGCCGGGCACGGCGAAAATGAGCCTGATATCGTGCGCCTGTAACCAATGACCGAACCAGCCCTGTGCGCCGAACAACAGCACATAGACCAAACCGGATACCACCGGGCTGACCGCGAACGGCAAATCGATCAGCGTGATGAGCAGGCTCTTGCCCTTGAATTCAAACTTGGCGATGGCCCAAGCCGCTGCCACGCCGAACACCAGATTTGCCGGAACTGCGATGCCGGCAGCGATGAGCGTCAGCTTGATCGCCGCCCACGCATCCGGTTCCATTAATGCCGACAGATAAAGCTCCCAGCCTTTCTTGAAAGCCTCGACGAATACGGTGGCCAGCGGCAGTCCGAGGAACAGCAGCAGATAGCTTAACGCCACGCCTATCAGCAGCAATGTCACGCCCAGTGATTCGTGTGTGGAGATTTTTCGTTGTACAGATCGGGTAGACATCAGCGCGCTCCTCTTCTTGAAGTCCACCATTGCAACGCATTCAGTGCCAGCAATAACGCAAATGAGAGCAGCAGCATCACTACCGCAATCGCCGTTGCGCCCGCGTAGTCGTATTGTTCCAGCTTGGCGACAATCAGCAGCGGCGCAATCTCGGAGATGTAAGGCATGTTGCCCGCGATGAAAATTACCGAACCGTACTCACCGATGGCACGCGCGAAAGCCAGCGCAAATCCTGTCAGCAAAGCCGGATAAATGGCAGGAAAAATCACGCGGCTAAATACCGCCCAACGCCCAGCTCCCAGACTGGCAGCGGCCTCTTCAACCTCCGCCTCGACATCCGCCAGTACCGGCTGCACCGTACGTACCACGAAAGGCAGCCCGATGAAGGTGAGTGCGACCACGATACCTGTCGGCGTGTAGGCCACCTTGATGTCATGCGCGGCAAAGTATTGCCCCATCCAACCGTTGGGTGCATACAGTGCTGCCAGCGTGATACCTGCAACGGCGGTGGGCAGCGCGAAGGGTAGGTCGACCAAAGCATCCACGATGCGCTTACCGGGGAAGGTATAGCGCACCAGCACCCAAGCCACGATCAGCCCGAAGAAAGCATTGATGAGAGCGGCGATGAATGAAGTCAAAAAAGTCACCCGCAGCGATGCCACCACACGGTCACCCGTGATGACATCCCAGAAGCCGCCCCAACCCAGCGTCGCCGTTTTGAAGAACAGCGCCGACAGCGGGATCAGCACGATCAGCGAGAGATAAAGCAGCGTAAAACCCAGTGCCAGATTGAAGCTGGGCAGCACGCTATGGGCACGAAAACGAGACATTGCTTATTCCTAATATTGGATAAGTGCGTAGTCTATAGATGCGATTTCGTATATGAAAATAAGAAATCTTAAATTGCTTAGCTGTTTTTGGAATAAGCGACATTTCTAATGGATTTGATGAACGCGGCTCAGGTAGTACCATCCAAGAACCAGCAAAATCTTTATTGGCATTGACGCTGACGAATGCTATAACCTCGTCGCCACCCGCAAATAGAAAAAATTCATGCGCACCACTATAAGAAAAATTGGAAACTCACGCGTTGTCATCATTCCTGCCGCACTCTTGGCGGCATGCGAAATGGGCGACGAAGTGGACATTCGCTTGGAAGGCAGGAACTTGCTGATCGAGCCGCTCAAAGCACCCCGTGTTGGTTGGTTTGAGGGCTACAAACCGGAAGCCGATGGTGAGCTACTCGCAATGTTACCCGTTGATGAAGGGGATGAGGAATGGGTCTGGTAAAGCGCGAGGTTGACTTGCAAAAATGGCTTGCGGTGTTGCTTGTGATGCTGGCGTAAGGAGAAGCGACACTTCCTTCTCATTTAATTTCGAGAAAAGTTTACGCAGACAGATACATTTACAACAATGGGCGAATTTAACAACAGAGAGATTGCATTACTGCTGTGGGCAATGGCTTTCATTGTCTTGATGGCAGGGAAGTCGAATATTCGCGAATCCGCAATAACGGTTATTTGTGCCTTCTTTCAACGGATGATTGTTATATCTTTAACTTTTGCTGTAGTTTGGATATGCGTCTGCATATTGGTATTGTTTCAATGTGGATTGTGGCAATGGAGTAATTTCAAGACGACACTGGTTTGGGGTATTACGTTTGCCTTTGTGACAATGTTCGATGTTCAGCGTATCAGCGAGGATAATACTTTTTTTGCAAAGACGGTGAGGGATACGATTGGAGCGACAGTCATTGTTACTTTCATTGCGGAAAGTTATAGCTTCGGTCTCTTAGTTGAGTTAATTTTAGTTCCTGCGTTGACGTTGGTGACATGTGTAAAAGCAGTTGCAGAAGGGAAGCCTGAGTATGTGCCAGCAGCAAAATTCTGCAATGCGATTCTGATCATTGCCGGTTTGACATACGTCGGATACGGCTTGTATCAGGCGATGATGAATTTTGACGATTTTGTATCATTGTCAAATCTGCGCGAATTTTTGGTCCCAATATTGCTTTCGCTTCTTTTCTTGCCGTTCATCTTCATTTTCAGCGTTTATGTGACTTATGAAATCATCTTCCTACGATTAAGCTGGTTGTTTAATGATGATAAAGATTTGCGTAGATATGCAAAGTTTCAGGCTATTTTTAACTTTAAGCTGAATATCACTTTATTGCGTCGATGGGCGCGGGACATAACCATAAATCAGCCATCTACTCGGTCGGATATTAAAAATGCTATTACACAAATTAAGAAAAGAATTATTCGAGAATTGAATCCGCCAATGGTTCCATCGCAGGAAGGATGGTGTCCATATAACGCAAAAAAGTTTGTATCCAGCATTGGTTTGTCCGTTGGCGAGTATTACCATGCAGGTGACGGACAGTGGTTCGCAAATTCCAAGATGCTTGAGCTAAAAAATAACGAAATATTTTCTGATAATTTAGCTTACTACGTTGAAGGTAATGAGCATGCTGCGAAACGGTTAAAACTTAGACTTAACGTAAACGCTCCTTCAAACTCCAGTGCATCTGAAAGCCGTTTTCTTGATGGATGCGAAGTTCTTCTTCGTGCAGCAATTGGTGACTCGGCAGCTAATCTACGTGAGCGAATATCAAGAGGTGATGACTTTAATGAGATTACTGAAGATCGGCATATAGCTCTGAAAAAAGAAGAATTTAGCGGCGGATACTCAAAAACGCTGGTTATCAATCATGATGATGCGCAAGTAATCTGAAAATTTGGCTAAGTCGCAATAGTTGTATCATCACGCCGCCAACGAATCCCCCGTCAGCGAAACATTTAGCACCACGTCTTTCCACGGTACATAAACTCTTCCTTCTTCATCACGCGCTAAAAGTTCAAGTTCCAGCAGTTTGCGCACGTCGCGATGGACGTTGGAGTAGTTGCGTCCCATCGCCTTCGCCAAAGCATAAACGCTGAGTGCGCCGAGTTGTTTGGAGCTTTCGATTACTTGCATCCGCGCAGGAGTGATGTCCGAGAAGAGGCTCGCCATTGAATCAAAATCAAGGTGGTAATCTGTGGAGGCAGGTTTGCCAGAATCGGCTTTTTTAGCTGCGCGCAAGGCGCGCGCTTGGGAGGTTTTCCAACTCGTCAGTTCAATAATGGCTTTCATTTTTACCTCCTGTCAGTCGGATAATATCCGCCTCGAAATCAATTAAAAGTTGTTCCTGAGTGGTGAATGCATAGGGTTGCTGCTGTTCATCTTTGCCCAGATGCCGATGATCGCCCTTGCCTGACTCGTTGTCATAGCGCACCACAGTTACACCATCTATCCCGCAGTAAAGCCGGTACTTGAAGTGATGCGAACAGCCCTGTACGGGCGTGGCAACAAACCAGACTACCCGCTCGATCAACGCGTTGCCCTTTCGTACCCTGTCCTTAATGACGAGCTGCGTTTTCATATATGGCATTCTAGCAATATATTGCCAACAGGCAATAGCTAATTTTTCTGGATTTCTAAAGTAAAAGCCCCGACAAAATCTGCCGGGGTTTTTTGCTGCGTTGCGAAGCTACAAGATTACTTTCTTGCCAACTGCCTAACCACTCCCACCAAACGATCTATCTCTTCGTGGGTGTTGTAGAACGCCAGTGACGGACGTACCGTAGCTTCGAGTTCGAAGCGGCGCAGGATAGGTTGTGCGCAGTGATGCCCAGTGCGCACGGCGATACCTTCCTTGTTGAGTGCTTCACCGACTTCGGAAGTTTGGTAGCCATCCAGCACGAACGACAATACACTGGTTTTTTCTTTTGCGGTACCAATCAACTTAAGGCCGGGAATGCTTCTCAGTGCGCCCATCGCGTACACCAGCAACTCGTGCTCGTAACGGTTGATGTTGTCGATACCGAGTTTTTGCACGTAGTCGATGGCCGCGCCGAGTCCGACTGCATCGGCGATGTTGCCGGTGCCCGCTTCGAATTTCGACGGGGCAGGGTGGTAGCGTGTTTTCTCGAAAGTGACATCCTCGATCATGTTGCCGCCGCCTTGCCATGCGGGCATATCTTCCAGCACTTCCGGTTTGCCGTAGAGTGCGCCGATGCCGGTGGGCCCGAACACTTTGTGGCCGGAGAACACGAAGAAATCGCAATCCAGATATTGCACGTCGGCACGCATGTGCGAAACTGATTGTGCGCCATCCAGCAACACCTTCGCTCCGTAACGATGTGCCATCTCGATCATCTGCTTGGCCGGTGTTACTGTGCCAAGTGCGTTCGAGACTTGCGTGAATGACACCAGCTTGGTGCGCGAGTTGAGCAAGCGTTCGTATTCTTCCAGCAATACTTGGCCGTCGTCATCCACGGGAGCCACGCGCAACTTCGCGCCGGTTTCGGCACACAGCATTTGCCAAGGCACGATGTTGGCGTGATGTTCCAGATGTGAGATCAGAATCTCGTCATCTTTGCCGATATGTTTTTTACCCCAACTCTTTGCCACCAGATTGATCGCTTCCGTGGTGCCGCGTACGAAAATGATTTCTTTGCTGGAACTGGCATTGAGGAAGTCGGCGATCTTGTCACGCGCACCTTCATACGCATCGGTGGCACGTGCTGCAATTTCGTGTGCTGCGCGATGGATATTCGAGTTTTCGTGCTCATAGAAATACGATAAACGATCAATCACCGACTGCGGCTTTTGCGTGGTCGCGGCATTGTCCAGCCATGCCAGCGGACGACCATTTACCAGCTCTTTCAAGATGGGGAAATCGCGGCGTACGGAAAGCACATCGAACGGCGGATGCCCCGAGGTTGGAACTTGCCCTGCAAAGGCATGACCAGTAGAACCAGTTTGCGGAGTATTGGTTTGCGCCGGACTCTGATTGAAGCGGGCAGCTTCATCCAGAAAATACAATGTCGCACCCGTCATTTTCGGATGTTCTTTGGCGTTGTCTTTCAGCAAGTCGCGCAGCACATCCTCACCCGGATAACTGGAAGCGAGATTTGGTGCAACCGAGAAATCAGCGCCCGGTGCCCAGTCGTTGGTGACGGGCAATTGCGGCGTGTGAGTGCGCGGCTTGTCTAAATGCAGATCAAGCGGGTCGCCCCCGGTCAGCGGAAAAGCCAAATCGTTGCTGCGCGGCGGTGTCGCCGAACCCAATGATGGCGCATAAGCCGACAACTGTCCCGGCACACCAGCGAACAATTCGTTTGCAATACGCTCGATCATTGCGATATCCGGCACGAAGCCTTGCCCGCCCGCCAGCGCGGCAGCATCACTGTGAGCGGGGATGTTGGCCGAACTGATGTCGGGAATATTTAGATTACTTGTACTCATGGTATTTACCCACTTCGACATCATCGAGCACGGCGAGCGCGTCGTCGGTCAAAATAGCGAGTGAGCAATACAGCGAGATCAGGTAAGACGCGATAGCTTTGCGGTCGATGCCCATAAAACGTACGGACAGGCCCATGCTTTGTTCGCCCGGCAGATTCGGTTGATACAAACCAACCACGCCTTGGCGGCTTTCGCCGGTGCGCAACAGAATGATACTGGACTTGCCTTTGACTACCGGAATTTTGTCCGATGGAATCAACGGAATGCCACGCCATGTCAGGAACGGAGAGCCGGAGATAGTCACGGTTGGAGGTGGTACGCCACGACGGGTGCATTCACGACCGAAGGCGGCAATAGCCAAAGGATGAGCCAGGAAGAAACCGGGTTCTTTCCAAACTTTAGAGATCAATTCATCCAAATCGTCCGGTGTCGGTGCGCCGGTGCGAGTCTTGATACGTTGGCTCTCGGCAACATTAGTCAGTAGGCCATATTCTTTATTGTTGATCAGTTCACTTTCTTGGCGCTCTTTGACGGTTTCAATAGTCAGGCGCAACTGTTCTTTGATCTGATTGTGCGGGCTGCTGTACAGGTCGGAGACGCGGGTGTGTACATCCACCACGGTATTGACGGCGCTCAGCATGTATTCGCGCCCCCACTCTTCATAGTCCACGAAAGTTTGCGGCAATTCGCGCTCATCGCGTTGCGAGCAGGCAACGGTTACTCGTGATGCATCTTTAACTTTGTTGACGCGGTAGATACCTGCTTCCAGCGGAACCCAGCTCAACAACTGCGGCAACCAACGCGGCGTGATGATCGAAAGTTGCGGAACGGTCTTGGTGGCATTGGCTAGCGTGCGCGCGGCGACATCGCTTAATGCCAATTGGTCTTTGCTATCTACAGCCATGGTCAACTCCTTATGAAAAAAACAGATAAAGTTATACGAAAAAAAGCTAAGCGATGTTCGGGCAAATTGAGAACGGGTTCAACCTGCTATAGCCACCAAAATCTATTTGGTCATACCGGCGAAGGCCGGTATCCAGCAAAGAAAACAATCCCGCGCAGCGGACAAAAGCTTAATGTTGTCTGCTACGCAGTAATAATTTAATCATCGTGATACCGGCCTTCGCCGGTATCACGTGCCCACGGTTTCGCAAAATCAAATATGTTCGCAGCGCGCAATCAAGGAAGACAGTTGTATTTCCAGCGCACTGGCCAATTTTGAAACTGTGATGATTGAAGGCACGGCACGCCCCCGTTCCACCTCCCCCAGATATGAGCGATTAAGATCGGCACGCTCAGCCAACTGCTCTTGCGACCAGCCTCGCTCTTCTCGCAATTGCCGAAGTATTTGTGCGAACTGTTCGATAGTCATGGCTTGCTCCCGGCGAGTTCATGTTGTGAACTGGCTTGGGTGATCACGCTGCCCGGCGGCACACTGCGTGTGAGCCACACGTTGCCGCCGATGCTGGAGCCCTTGCCGATGGTGATACGCCCTAGAATCGTCGCACCCGCGTAGACCACAACATCGTCTTCAAGTATCGGATGGCGCGGCGCACCTTTTTCCAATACGCCATCTTCGCCGACATTAAAGCGCTTGGCACCCAAAGTTACCGCCTGATAAATTCGCACGCGTTCGCCGATGACAGCGGTCTCGCCGATTACCACACCCGTACCGTGATCGATGAAGAAACCGGAGCCGATCTGAGCGCCTGGATGAATGTCGATGCCCGTTTCGGAATGCGCCAGTTCGGCGATGATGCGTGCGATCATCGATGCGCCAAGTTTATGTAGCACATGCGCCAAACGGTGATGGATAACGGCCTGCGCGCCGGGATAACACAGCAGAATTTCGTCCACGCTGTGTGCTGCCGGGTCGCCGTTGTAGGCGGCGCGCACGTCGGTATCCAGCAGGCTGCGTACTTGCGGCAACGTTGCTGCGAAAGTGCGCACGATATTCACGGCTTTCACATCGTTATTAGCATCAAGCTCATGGCCCGATTGACGCGCGCTGTAATGCAGCTCCAGTAATACCTGTTGATGCAGCGCATGCAGCGCGCTATCCAGCGTGTGCGCTACAAAGAAGTCTTCGCTCTCTTGCCGCAAGTCTGGCGGGCCGAGGCGCATGGGGAACAATGCGCCGCGCAAACCATCCACGATGTCACGTATCTGTTCCGGTGCCGGTAACTCGCGCCCGCCGCACTCGTGGTTGCGCGCGCAGGACTCGCGCCAGCGGCGGCGCACATCGCGTAGTTCCGCTACGATCTGCGCGAGCGACCAGTCGTGTGCTTCGCTTGCCACTATCCGCAATTCATGTGCAGGTTTGCTCATTTAAGTGTGCCAGTTCCATCTCCGACGAGATGCAGAAATCAAACTTGAGATAAAGGTAATGTCCGAAAAGAAGTCTATGGTCAGCAACGCATTTATCTAACCAAGTAATTTTCATAACCTTTGCGTGATTATTGATATGGCGACGAAAGTAGTGAGGCTCTGGAACCGGATTAATATGTAATCCTGCTAAGCTTCAAAGAATATATTGGTTCTGGATTTGGCGACGGCTGGCTACCATGCACACGTGGAAGCTAACTACTTTCATGTTCTCTCCCTCTGATTTTGGCATCCATCGTGGATGCCCGTTTTTTTGGGCAAGTAGATACCAAAAATTCCGTAATTCCGTTTCTATTTCAATAAGGCAATCATTGCGTAGGGTGCATTCCATGCACCATGGTGCGCAGAGCGCACCCTACGATATATTCAATTTCACTTTTGAAATGGAAATGGAATGAGCTTGCTGGAAAACCGCAGTTGAATGATTGCAATCCCCCTCGATTAAGTTCGGGACATGCTTCGATACGCCCAAAGTGCGTGCTGCGTCTTCAAACGGCTACGCCTTTAAGGGCGTATGCCAGACGCCACCACGACATAATGAATACATCAACCAGTGTTCTACTTCCCGCTCTGTGCCAGCTTACGCCAAGTTTCTACCAGCGTATCCGGATTGAGTGACATGGTTTGGATACCGATTTCCATCAGCCACTGCGCGAAGTCAAAATGATCTGATGGCCCCTGCCCGCAAATGCCAACGTATTTATTTAGACGGTTGCAGGTGGTAATCGCCATTGACAATAAGGCCTTGACCGCAGGATCGCGCTCGTCGAAACGATCCGCCACCAAGCTGGAATCGCGATCCAAGCCAAGCGTCAGTTGCGTCAAATCGTTGGAGCCGATGGAGAAGCCGTCGAAGAATTGCAGGAAGTCTTCGGCCAGCAACGCGTTGGACGGAATCTCGCACATCATGATGAGACGCAAGCCGTTTTCGCCGCGTTTCAGGCCGTTCTTTTCCAGCGTGGCGACGACTTCGCGCGCTTCTTGCACGGTACGCACGAACGGGATCATCAGTTCGACGTTGGAGTAACCCAGTTTTTCACGCACGCGTTTCATCGCGCGGCATTCCAATTCGAAACAATCACTGAAATTCGCCGCGACATAACGTCCGGCACCACGGAAGCCGATCATGGGATTCTCTTCCATCGGCTCGTAGATTTCACCGCCTAACAGTTTGCGGTATTCGTTTGACTTGAAGTCCGACAAGCGCACGATGACCGGCTTGGGCCAGAATGCAGCGGCAAGGGTGGACACGCCTTCGACAATCTTTTCCACATAGAACTCGACCGGGTCGGCATACCCGGCGGCGCGACGCGACACGGCCTCATGCAACTTGCTTGGCAGCTTGTTGTATTCCAACACAGCCTTGGGATGGATGCCGATCAGATTATTGATGATGAATTCAAGACGCGCCAAACCCACTCCTGCCGACGGCAGTTGCGCGAACTCGAATGCCAGCGTGGGATTGCCGACGTTCAACATCAGCTTGACCGGTATCGGCGGCAAAGCATCTTCGCTGCTGACGGCGACTTCGAACGGCAATTGGCCGTGGTACACATAGCCGGTATCGCCTTCCGCACAAGATGCGGTGACGGTTTCGCCCTCTTGCAATGCCGAAGTGGCATGACCGCAACCCACGATGGCGGGAATGCCCAACTCGCGCGCGATGATGGCGGCGTGACAGGTACGTCCGCCGCGATTGGTGATGATGGCCGCAGCCCGCTTCATCACCGGCTCCCAGTTCGGATCGGTCATATCGGTAACCAGCACATCGCCTGCCTGCACCTTGTCCATTTCGGCGGTGCTGGCAACAATACGCACACGACCAGTACCTATCTTCTGGCCGATGGCGCGACCTTCAACCAGCACCACGCCGCGTTGCTGCAATCGGTATTTCTCAGTAGCGCCGTTGGATGCATTCGACTTCACTGTTTCGGGACGCGCTTGCAGGATGTATATCTTGCCGTCGATGCCATCCTTACCCCATTCGATGTCCATCGGACGGCCGTAATGTTGTTCGATGGATACGGCATAACGTGCCAACTGCAACACGTCTTCATCATTCAGCGAAAAGCGTGATTGCTCTTCGGCAGGCACCGGCTCGATGCGCGTGGAGCGTCCGGCAGAACGCTGCACGTCAAACACCATGCGTTGTTGTTTGGAACCAAGGCTGCGGCGCACGACAGCCGGGAAACCCGCTGCCAGCTGCTGCTTGTGGACATAAAATTCATCCGGATTGACCGCGCCCTGCACCACCATTTCGCCCAGACCGTAAGACGAGGTGATGAACACGGCATCGCGGAAACCGGATTCGGTATCCAGCGTAAACATTACACCCGAGGCTCCCAGATCGGAGCGCACCATGCGCTGCACACCCGCCGAAAGTGCCACATCGGCATGGGTGAAATCTTTGTGTACGCGATATGAAATAGCGCGGTCGTTATACAGCGATGCGAACACTTCGCGTATCGCGTGCAGAATATGATCGATACCGTGAATATTTAGAAATGTTTCCTGCTGTCCGGCAAACGAGGCATCCGGCAAGTCTTCTGCCGTAGCCGAGGAGCGCACGGCAAAGCTGCCCTCACCCGCTGCGGACATCTTGGTGTAGTGCTCGCGAATTTCGGTTTCCAGACGCTTGGGTAAAGGCGCATCGACGATCCAACCGCGTATTTGACGCCCGGCTTCGGCGAGAGCGACAACGTCGTCCACATTCAATGTTTTCAGCGCATCCTCGATGCGTTTTGCCAAGCCATCTTCAGCCAGAAAATCCCGGTAAGCCTGCGCCGTGGTGGCGAATCCATCCGGCACGCTAACACCGGAGGAACTCAGGTTGGAAATCATTTCTCCAAGAGAAGCATTCTTGCCGCCCACCTCGGGAATGTCGGCGATGCCCAAAGACTGGAATGGAATTACGTAAGGTTGCATTGCCTTCTCCTGTAATTAATAATTATCCAAAAATCGAAACTCATGCCACAGAGAACACAGAGAGAAACCGGCATATTTCATGTTTCGTTGGTTTACCCATAAGTGAGGATAAACCTCGCATTCCAGCCATTTGTTTTTCTCGGTGATCTCTGTGTTCTCTGTGGCAAATTGTTTTTTGCTTCATTCACTAATATTCAACAGCAACAATATTGTGACTCTTTTAAAACTTTAATGTTCGTTCTTGCAATGGCCTTCGCAATTATTACCGCAACCGCCGCAGCCCATTTTTCGCGGCGGGCCGAATTCGGGGTGTCGATGGGCGAAGCGGTGTGCAAGGTTCTCTACCACTACCCAGCCCAGCATAAATGCCAGCACCAGCCCAATGGTGATTAAATAAGTCATTCGCCGCCCCCTATTCCGGAGAAGCCCATAAACGACAGCGAAAGCAAGCCGCCGAGTGCCACGCTGATCGCCGCACCTTGTACCAGCGTCGGCACGTTGGAAAGCTGCATGCGTTCGCGCAAGCCGGCCATCAATATCAGTGCTAGGGTAAATCCCAGTCCGCCGCCGATGCTGTAGGCCAGCGATTGGGCAAAATTATAGTTGCGCGCGGTTTGAAACAAGGCCACGCCGAGTACGGCGCAATTGGTGGTAATCAGCGGCAGGTAGATGCCCAGTTGGCGGAACAACTCGGGAAAAGTCTTTTTCACGAACATTTCCACCAACTGCACCGCGCAGGCGATAACCGTGATGAAGGTGATCACGCTGAGGAATTCCAGATGAAAATGCACCAGCAGCATGTTCAGAAAGTAGGCCGAAACTGAGGCTACCAGAATCACGAATGCAGTGGCTATCCCCATCGGTACTGCGGTGCTGAGTTTTTGCGATACGCCCAGAAACGGGCACATGCCGAGAAACATCGCCAGCACGAAATTGCCCGGCAGAATGGTGGTCAACAGGATATTGGCGACGGTATCGTTATTCATGGCTGCGCTCCTTGCAACTGTGCGTTGCGTTTATTGCCAAAGTGACGGAAGGCGGCGAACACGATCAGCCAGAATGCCAATACGAAGAATCCGCCGGGCGGCAACACCATCACCACCCAAGGCTGGAAGTGGTCGCCAAACAAGGCTACGCCGAACAATTTGCCCGCGCCCAGAATCTCGCGCACACAACCGATCATAAACAAGCCCAGTGTAAATCCGAGCCCCATGCCAAGCGCGTTGAAAGTAGCTGGCAACGGCGGATTTTTGGCGGCATGCGCTTCGGCACGACCGAGCAAAACACAATTGGCCACAATCAGTTTGATATACGCCCCCAGTGCCTCATACAAATCCAGACTGATGGCCTGAATCGCGTAGTCCACCACGGTTACGAAGGTGGCAATGATGACGATGTAACTGGCGATACGCACCTGCTTGGGAATGGCGCTACGCAACATAGAAACCAGCATGCAGGACATACCCAGCACAAAAGTGGTGGCGAGTCCCATGGAGATCGCGTTCACTGCCGACACGGTAACGGCAAGCGTCGGACACATGCCCAGCACCATGACAAAGATCGGATTCTGTTTCCAGATACCGTCCAGAAACTCATCGAAACTGGAGGGAGGGGTTTTAGTTGGGGTCATGCGGAGACTCCTTATTTTTAAGTTGTTCCAGATGCGGCACCAGTTTTGGCAACAATGTCTGCGCCGATTCGTTGATGCCGCGCCCTACCGCCTTGGAGGTTACGGTGGCTCCGGCAATGGCATCGATCTGCCATGGATTGGTCTTGGTACCGTGCTTGACGGTCTTCACCGCATTGGCGAGAGCCTTCATATCGTCGGCCAGATGCACATCCAGCGCTTCAAAGTTTTTCAGGAACGCCTGATCGGTAAGTATCTTGTCGCCGATACCCGGTGTCTCGCGCATGGAGATCACACCGATGCCGGTGATGGCCTGCTTTTCCACATCGTAGGCATACAGCACGCGCACCTGATCGGCATAGCCGGAGGAGGAAGCTTCCGCCGCGATGCCTGCCAGCTTGTTAGCTTCGTCGTAAACGGCATAGAAAATCGTCCCTTGCGCGGGCGGTTGATCCTGCCCTTCGGCGGCGATAATGCCTGTAGGCGTAGCGAAATAGGTGACGACTTTTTTCGCACTCGGAATGACTTTAAACACTTGCCGCTCCAGCGCGAGTTTCTTGTTGGCGTTCACCGCTGGCAGCGTAACCTGATAAATACCGACAATGATGATGCCGCAGATGACCGACACCAGCCCCAGCGTGCGCACCATGGCAAAACTTGGCGTACTGATTTCTGGTGCGTCACTCATGATTTACCTCGCTTGCCGCCAAGAATGCGGGGCTGATTAAACTGATCAAGCAACGGCCCGGCTGCATTGGCAATCAAAATCGCATACATCACGCCTTCAGTCAGCCCGCCGAAATAACGGATCACAACCGTCAATATTCCGATCAATGCGCCGTACAACCAGATGCCGCGCGGGGTGACGGGCGAGGTCGCCATGTCGGTCGCCATGAACCACGCCCCCAGCATCAAGCCGCCGGAAAGCAACACAAAGGTCGGGCTGGGATAACGTTCAGGCTGAACCAAGTGAAACACCCACGCCAATAACATCGCACTACCCAATACCGAGACGGGAATACGCCAGTCGAGAAATTTCCTGGCTGCCAGATAGAGTCCGCACAACAGAATCAAAATAGCCGAGGTCTCGCCCGCACTGGCGGTGACATGTCCGGTCAGAAAATCCATAGCCGAGGCTGAAATATTTTCAAATTTCCAGCGCGCCAACGGGGTCGCGCCGGTAAAAGCATCGATGCCCTGCTGCTTGGCCCATAGTGCGATATCCGGCGGTGTCATGAAGGGCGCCGTAAGCGATGAAGGAATAAATTCGCTGAAACGGTGCGCGGAAAATGCCGGAGCCCAAGTGCTGATCGCGGTCGGGAAAGCGGCCTGCACGAACGCGCGTCCGATCAATGCCGGGTTAAACGGGTTTTGCCCCAAGCCGCCGAACAGTGACTTGCCCAGCCAGATCGATGCAAACCCTGCCACAGCACCCATCCACAGCGGGAAGGACGGCGGCAAGGTAAGTGCCAGGATCACGCCGGTAATGGTAGCGCTCCAATCCGACAGCGTATTAACAGTGCAGGTGATTTGATTATTAATGCGTTCCGCCAGCAGACAGGATACGGTGACAACCAGTATCAATGCAGCTGCCGACAGCCCGTATTGCCAAATTGAAAACGCACAGATCGGCAACATGGCATACACCACGTTGCGCATGATGACGGGCACGTCGCGCCCGCTGTGCTGATGGGGAGAAGTACGTAGTTCCATGCTCATGAGGCAGCCTTTTCCCGATTGACCGCCTTGGCGATACGAAATTGTTGAACCAACGGAATATGCGCGGGGCAAACATAACTGCAACAGCCGCACTCGAAGCAACGGTCCAGATTATAGCGTTCTGCCATTGCCTCGTACTCGCGCTTTGCCGCCAACAATCCCATCTGCGAGGGATTGAGAAACTTGGGACAAACCTTGAGACATTCGCCGCACTTGATGCAGGCGTAACTGCCCGTAGCTGCAGCAGGCAGTTGCCCTTTGCCGAACGCGAGCACACCGGAAGTCCCTTTGGTGACCGGCACATCCAGCGACGAAATAGTCATGCCCATCATCGGCCCGCCGAGAATGATCTCGCTGGCATTGCTGTGTGCGCCGACCTGTTCCAACAGGAAGCGCAACGGTGTACCAATCGGCACGATGTAATTGCCGGGGCGTTCCACCGCAGGACCAGCCACAGTGAGAACACGCTCGATCATGCCCTCCCCCGCTGGCAGCAAACGTCCAAGATAGGCCAGCGTCATCACGTTGTTCATCAGCACGCCAACGGCTGCGGGACGTTGCCCGGCAGGCACTTCGCGTCCGAGCAGTGCGTAGATAATAGTTTCTTCCGCGCCTTGCGGATATTTGGTTTCCAGCGCCTGCACCGTGATCGAACCGTCTGCTGGTAGCACGGCCTGTATCGCGGCGATGGCATCCGGCTTGTTATCTTCGACACCGATCACCGCGCGCGGCGCACCGCTGGCTTTCATGGCGTAGCGGATGCCGCGCAACAGATCCTGCGTGCGCTCCACCATGATGCGATGGTCGCAGGTAAGGAAAGGTTCGCATTCCGCGCCGTTCACCACCAGGGTATCGATCACCGTTTCCGGTGGCACGCTGAGTTTGACATGGGCAGGGAAAGTAGCGCCACCCAGACCGGAAATACCGGTGCGTTGAATCGCTGCCAACAAATCTTTTTTATCCAGCGCATCGACATCGAGCGGCTCGCGCACCTGCACTGCCTGACCGTCGGCCTGGTACACGCGGATGGTGACCGAATCCACCATCTTGCCGTTGGCGGAAGGCATCAAACCAATGGCTTCCACCACGCCAGTGGCAGGTGAATGCACCGGCAGCGAAACAAAGCCGTCCGCCGTGGCAATGACTTGGCCGCGCAATACTTCCTGCCCGACCAGCACGCAACAGAGCGCCGGTTTGCCGATATGCTGCGACAGCGGCACGATCAAACGCGGCGCAAACGGCAAGCGTTGAATCGGCAAACTTCCGGTCTCTTTGTGATAAGCCGGATGGATGCCATGCTCAAAGGTCGGGGCACGTTTCAAAAATGGCAGACGTATACTCATTTCAAAAAATCCATTATGCCGTCATTCCGGCGAAGGCCGGAATCCAGTTAAAACAAACACTCCGCGTAGCGGACACCCATGGTGTTGCCCCACTGCGTGGGAAATTTTTTTTCATCTGGATACCGGCCTTCGCCG
>PLYB01000044.1 GCA_003151655.1 Gallionellaceae bacterium
GGCTGGATGAACGACACACTCAAGTTCATGCAACAAGATCCGGTTCATCGCCGCTATCATTTGAACCAGCTCACGTTTAGCCAGCTCTATGCCTACACCGAGAATTTTGTGCTGCCTTTTTCTCACGATGAAGTGGTGCATGGCAAGGGTTCATTGTTAAGCAAAATGCCGGGGGATGCATGGCAAAAGTTTGCCAACTTGCGTTTGCTGATCGCGTATCAAATGAGCAGTCCGGGCAAAAAACTAAACTTCATGGGCAATGAACTCGCCCAAGGTGCTGAATGGCGTTCTGCATGGGAAATTGATTGGTGGCAACTCGATACGGCACTGCATCAAGGCGTATTCAATATGGTTCGCGATATGAACCGCCTGTATCGCGATCTGCCGGCATTGCACGAACTCGATTTTGAACAAGCCGGCTTTTCGTGGATAGATTGCCAGGACGTGGAACACACGCTACTTTCATTCATCCGGCGCGGACGCAATGGCGAGACAGTGATCGCGGCCTTCAATTTCACCCCGGTAGCGCGTAATCGTTATCGTATCGGCTTGCCTTACGATTGCACGTATCGAGAGTTTTTTAACAGCGATTCAGAGTATTATGGTGGCAGCAACCATGGTAATGGCAGTGGTATCCGCGCCGAGAAAACCCCTTGGATGGGGCAACCTTACTCAGCCGAAATTGAGATTCCACCTCTTGCCAGCATTATGTTAATGCCAGTCTAGCTTCGTATTTGTAGGACAGTGTAATATTAGTGCCATCTGCATTTGCAACAATCCATTATTGCTCCACTCATAAAAGGAAATATCATGGCTACCGCAACTAAAAAAACACCCGCTTCAAGCAAGAGCACCATGACTACCCCTGCAACCAAAACGACTGCAAAAAAAGCAGTTGCCGTAACTAAAACAACAGCCAAAGTTCCTGCTGCGACAGCCGTTAAAAAGACTGTTGCCAAGCCTGTGGTTGCCAAAGTGGCGGTAAAGAAAGTGGCAACAGCCAAGGCTGCTACGGCTGAAGTCAAACCAGCCAAAAAAGCTGCGGTCGAAGTAGTCAAAGAAACCGCGCCAACGAAAAAAGTCGTTGCCGTTTCCCCTGAACACCGCTATCACATGATCGCAACCGCAGCTTACTTTTTAGCCCAAGGGCGGGGATTCGCGGGTGGTTACGAAATGCAAGACTGGATTACCGCCGAGCACCAAATTGACGCACAACTTAAGCCCTAAAAGACTTAAGCGTTAAACCTGCATTCACTCGATTGACCATGTAACAACCTTGGTCCAATCGGCTGTTGAGAGCCAACGTCAATAATACTAATTTGAGTCATCAAATGTCGAACCTCACCCGCTCTTCTGTCTGGCAAGCCTTATCCGCTCATCAAATTGAAATACGCGAGCAGACTATGCGTAATCTGTTTGCCAATGATGCAAATCGCTTCGATAAATTTTCGCTGCGGGAAGACGGGCTGCTGTTTGATTTTTCCAAGAATCTGATTACCGAAGAAACGCTGGCGCTGCTGATAAATTTGGCCCGGCAATCCAATTTAAGCGATTGGATCGAACGCCAATTCAATGGCGAAAAAATCAACACCAGCGAAGCACGTGCCGTTCTGCATACGGCATTGCGTAGTCCTCGTGATTGCAGCGTGCTGGTAGATGGCAAAAACGTTATTCCTGATGTGCATCGCGTACTCGAGCATATACGCCGTTATTCCGATGCTATCCGATCAGGTGCTACTCTGGGGCATACCGGCAAGAAAATTCGTCACATCGTGAACATTGGCATCGGCGGCTCGGCACTGGGTCCGCTCATGGCTTGTGAAGCGCTCAAACCTTTTGGCAGCGATGATCTTACCGCCCACTTTGTTTCCAATGTCGATGCCACCGACATTGCCGAAACGCTGAAAAAGCTCGATGCGGAAACCACGCTGTTCATCATCAGCTCCAAAACATTTACCACGCAAGAAACCCTGGCTAATGCACACACTGCGCGCGCCTGGCTGGTTGATCATTTGGGTACAGAACAGGCCGTGGCAAAACATTTTGCGGCCGTGTCGACCAACTTGTCCGAGACCTCCAAATTCGGCATCAACCCGGAAAATGTATTTGAGTTCTGGGACTGGGTCGGTGGCCGTTATTCCCTATGGTCGGCTATCGGCCTGCCTATCGCGCTTTACATCGGCATGGAAAATTTCGAACGTCTGCTGGCGGGAGGACATGCCATGGATGAGCATTTCCGCAATGCGCCGCTGGAAAAAAACATGCCGGTCATTTTGGCGTTGCTCGGTATATGGTACGGCAACTTCTTTGGCACCGGCTCGTACGCCATCCTGCCTTATGACCAGTATATGCAGCATTTTCCTGCCTACCTGCAACAGCTTGAAATGGAGAGCAACGGCAAGCGAGTTGATCGCGAAGGCAAACCGGTGGATTACGACACGCATTTCGTCGTTTGGGGCGCACCTGGCACCAATGGGCAGCACTCTTTTTATCAGTTGATACACCAAGGCACGCGCATGGTTCCCGCTGATTTTTTAGCGCCGTTAACCAGTCACAATCCGATTGGTGAACACCATGCCATGTTGCTGTCAAATTGCTTCGCACAAACCGAAGCCCTGATGCTCGGCAAGACAGAATCAGAAGCGCGTGCGGAATTAGTCGCGCAAGGCCTGACTGGCAACGCACTCGAAGCCCTGTTGCCTTACAAAATATTTCCCGGCAACCGCCCCAGCAATACCCTGCTGTTCGAAAAACTTGATCCCTATACCTTGGGCAGATTGATAGCTCTTTACGAACAAAAAATATTTGTGCAAAGCGTGATTTGGAACATCAACGCTTTCGATCAATGGGGTGTGGAATTTGGCAAACAACTGGCCAACAAACTATTGCCGGAATTACGCAGCAAAGGAACCGTCAATACGCACGACTCGTCGACCAATAATCTGATCAATATCTATCGCAATCGGCATATCGCTTAATCTGACAGGGTATTGTAGGGGCATTTCTGCCCTCTACAATATTTCTATACCGCCAATCCACTGGCATCAAACACACCCTCAAACAAAATAGAGCTCAAATAACGCTCTCCTGAATCGGGCAATATCACCACAATCGTTTTACCCGCGTTCTCCGGTTTTTGTGCCAGACGGGCGGCAACTGCCACAGCAGCTCCGCATGAGATGCCTGAGAGAATGCCCTCCTCGCTAGCCAAACGACGCGCATATAACACTGCATCTTCATTGCTTACTAGTTCGATATCGTCCACCAGCGACAAGTCCAGAACACCGGGTACAAAACCGGCCCCGATGCCTTGTATTTTGTGCGGAGCCGGTTTGAGTTCCTGCCCTGCACGCTTTTGAGTCAGAATCGGACTGGCCGATGGTTCCACCGCGACCGACCTGATGGCCTTGCCTCGTGTGTTTTTGATATAGCGCGACACCCCCGTGATGGTACCGCCGGTTCCCACACCTGAGACAAAGATGTCAATCTTGCCATCGGTATCATTCCATATCTCTGGGCCTGTGGTCGCTTCATGAATAGCCGCATTGGCGGGATTTTCGAATTGCTGCAGCAACACGTATTTAGAATCCGAGGCGGCGATTTCTTTGGCTTTGGCAACTGCGCCGCTCATACCTTTTGCGCCTTCCGTCAGCACCAGCTTGGCACCGTAGGCAACCAGCAATTTTCGACGTTCTATACTCATCGTTTCCGGCATAGTCAGGGTGAGTGGAATGCCGCGCGCCGCCGCCACAAACGCCAGCGCAATACCGGTGTTGC
>PLYB01000009.1 GCA_003151655.1 Gallionellaceae bacterium
AGTTCAAAAGCCGTTTACATGCGCAATAAAGTGCTCACAAAGATGATATGGGGCAATATAACGCACATATTATTGATAATTTAAGCAAGGTAGGATAAGATGGTCGTATGAAAATCCAACAAGCAAATACTCTTAATGAAAACCTGTCTGCCGAATTAATTGGGATGGGGCGTCAATTGGCGCGACTTCGCATGGCCAGGCGCGTAACGCAATCTGACGCGGCTATTCGCGCTGGAATTTCACGTAGAACGGCCGGAGCTATTGAAAGCGGGTCTCCCAGTGTTTCAATTGGGCAGACACTTCGTTATCTTGATGCAATTGCCAGTGGTTTGACCTTGTTGGACTTATTAAAAGGCAACGATCCTTCCTTGATTGCGTTGGAAATCAGGGAAAAAAGAGTCCGTGCACGCGCGTTAACCGAAAATGAATTAAAAAAACTGGATTTTTAATATGCCCATAAATGAACTTGCTGTGTTTGCTCACGTAGATGGGGTGTTTGTTCCATCCGGGCTACTTATGTTAACCGAGGATCAAAACAGAACCGTTGCGTCTAGTTTTATTTATGGCGCAAGGTATCTTGAACGTCCTAATCGAATTGAAATTGATCCAACAAGTCTTCCTCTGGGGAATAATCCAGTTGCGATGACACCGGTAAATGGCTTGCCTTTGTTTGGTGGGATTCGCGATGCGGCTCCCGATGGATGGGGGAGGCGCGTTATTGAGGCGAGGCTAAAAGCGCCTCCCAATAGTCTTGCGGAATCTGTTTATTTGTTGGAAGCAGGCGGAGATCGTACCGGGGCGCTAGACGTTAGGCTGTCAATAAACGCGCTTGCAAATTCAAGGCAGAAAACGTCAATGGTGCGTCTTGAATATTTACTGGAAGCCGCAGATAGGATAGAGCAAGGATTGCCTATCCCGTCTGGATTGGAAGATATTTTTGAAGCAGGAGCAGGCACAGGGGGAATGCGTCCCAAAGCAACGGTAGAAGACGCTAACGGAATCGTTTGGCTTGCAAAGTTTCCATGCCGAGGCGAGCATCTTAATATCCCCTCAATTGAAACTGGAACAATGCGTTTGGCAAACGCAGCCGGACTAAATGTACCGCCAGTTAAAACCGAGATGATAGGCAAGCGCAATGTAATGTTGATACGTCGCTTTGATCGGGAATTAATTGATGGGGTTCAACGCCGCCATCACGTAGTTAGTGCCCTAACAATTCTAGGCTGCCATGAATCAGAGTCTATCAATAAAAGCTATTGGAATATTGCCGATAGCATTAAGAAACTGACTCCAATTAGCCAAGTAAAACATGACCAAAAGGAACTGTTTGGACGAATGGTTTTTAATATTTTAGTAAGTAATGACGATGACCACTTGCGAAATCATTCATTCATTTGGGACGGTACTTTAAAAGGTTGGAAATTATCTCCGTTATATGACGTGGTGCCCCGTCCATCCTTATCGTTCGAGCGCAATTTACATTTAGGAGTAGGGGACAAAGGCAGATTAGCTACAGTAAATAATGCACTATCTGGGTATTCACGTTTTGGTTTAACTCTTCATGATGCCCATGAAGAGATTGACCGAATATGGGCAACGGTACGCGAATGGAAAACACATTTTGAAGAATATGGCGTTGAAGACAGTGAAATTGACCGCATAGCGCCTGCATTTAGGCATATTGATGACATCTTTGATCGGAAAGTATCAGTTTCATTGTCAAGAAAATCTTTAGCAGACACATAATTGTTGAAGTTGTGTTGATATTGGGGGCGTTTGACGAAGAAAAATTAAAGTACAAAGCGAAAGTTGAAAATCAGCTTATGGTAGGGACAAGGTGGCACAATTATCATACTCAGGTTATTTTTGTGGTGAAAAAAATAAAAGGATTGAGCGTAATTGCAAAAAACGAAGTGAGCGCAAAGATGGAAAAATTCACCGATCCGAGATGAGCCGCAATTTTGAACTGATGGAGTAATCTGTTGTAGCCAATTTTAAAGGTTTGGTGTTGATACCAAATAAAGTTGTATCGCAATTAATTTCGGAACTATCTCAATTGCTGGTGAAAATACAAAAAAACAGGGTGGATCAATCAACAATATCAAAAATAGTGCGCTCCACGTTCGCCACGTTTTTGTTCATTCATGGCAATCAACCCTGAATACAGCTTCGGATCAAGCAGTTCGGATACCGGGTGAAACAGACGCATATCATCAACCCATGAAGCTCGATCAGCTGCAAGAATTTATTCGCCAACTTTGAGTAAAACACTGCGGATCAAATCCGGCGAAATGCGAAAATCTGTTTGCAGCAGTTGCTCAAATACCACAGAAGCGGACGGAATCAGGCCGCGCTTTTTCGACATCCCAATGAGTCCGGCGACTCCGGCAACAGAAAGTCCATTCTCTTGTGCGACCATTCTCCCTAGCCGCTCATCCATGAGAAGCAGACATTTTTCCGGGAGGTTTAGCGCCGCCCTGATCGTGCTTGCTTCACCCTCGTCTAGTTCAGGAAATTGCGGCTTTGGCCAGTCCTTGTCTATGACGACCAACACGCTACTGGCAAGCGCCTCCAATATGGCTTTTTCCCCCGGCTTGCCGCCGGGCAATATCTCATCGCGGACAATTTCGGTAAGCCACACTTTGCCAAATAATGGTACAAGCCAATCGAGGCCGCCGATTTGCGCAAGGATAATGATGGGACTGGCATCGGCTATAACTATTTGAGCCATGTTTCGAGGGTTTCCATGTCTTTCTCAGCGTCTGCCGCCGTGCCTTGCACAATAGGTATGCCTGACCTTGAAAGGTGTTGCATGAAGTTCACCATGGGCAACCCCGCGACTTTAGCGGCACGCGCCAAGGATAGGCCCCCATCCCGAAAAAGTGCTGTGGCCAGTGCGACGGAAACACCCGCCTTATTCAACATAGATTCATCAAAATTCAGCAAAAGCGCAGTCGGACTATCACGATTCATTACCACAACCATTTCAAGCTCTGCTTTGCGCAGGGCTTGCGAGGGGTTGTTTTTTAGCTCCCTAACTTGAACAGCGTGCATAATCTATTACTCCATGGAATTAGTGTAGGAACATTGCGTAGGAACAATATACAATACCGCAGCCCATGTCAACCATGGCTCTTTTCCGCCCCTCAATACTTCAACTGCTTATACTGGTGAAACAACTTGATGGATAGAAGGTTTTGAGCAATTTTCAACCCATCGTGACCGTCGATCGGAAAAATCGCAACATTTACAGACGCAGTAATTTGGTCTAATTTGAATCCGTCCCACCCATAAATTAAAAACGCAAGGATGTATTCCTTGAAATCGCCTGTGAACAAACGGATACCCGATATTAATTAAGACTCACGTCGCGCTGCAGCATTCGGCAACTCCGGAATGACCGTATCAGTTGATGCCTTCCAGCACCACCAGTTATTTTCGAAGTGCTGTCGATAGTAGTTTTGTTTTTCGACCGCTCGTTTTTCGTACTTTTCATCGGTACGTCCGAATACTTCCATGGGGTAAAGCGGAATGTCTGTGTCCAGCAGCAAAAAGTCCGGAAAAACTTCATCAAGGTCTGTGTCATAGCGAAGAGGTTTCTCAAACACGCGGTCCTGCGCCACCAAAAGATCGGCTACCTGTTTTTCATAGCTGGATTCGACGGGAATAAATGTGTCGGATAAACCCTGAATTGCCACACCAACTACCGTCCAGCCTTTTGGCTGCCTGGCACCCGGAAATCGAGGCTCGGAAGAATGCTCAAGCCGGGCGACGGCGCACACGCGTTCACCACGCTTCCATGCTGCCCAAGTTTGTGGAAACCTTTTCTCAGCCATGGCCCATAGTTCGGCATCCATGTTCAAAAAAGGAAGTCCATCGTACTGTTGGAGCGGTAGCCGACCGGGAAGAGGGGACTCATCCTTTGTTAAATGGGCATACTTCTGGAATTGTCCA
>PLYB01000279.1 GCA_003151655.1 Gallionellaceae bacterium
AATCAATATCCAGATTCAAAATCAACAAACACGCCTGAGCCGCCACCGCCACGCGCATTGACAACGTCACCTGCAAGCCTCCAGCCCCGTTAATCGACTTGCTATGCAGGAACCACGTTGCCAGTTCGCGTAGATGCGCCATTTGCGCTGCATCCAGCCCCTGCAACACCACAATATGTCGCGTCACTCTGCGCCATATATGATGGGGAATCTGATTGCGTCGCAGTATTCGACGCATATGCCAGCGCCGTAGCGTATTACCTAATGAGTTCAATTTTTTTATCGTAAAGAGCGTGCATTTTACTGCACTGTCTGGTCATTACCGTTGCGTCAGGCCAAGTTGGGTTCTAGATGGATCATCTAAGCAGAAGCAATTCCGGTATGGCATCAGCCCCGCACCAGACTATCGCATTCTGATTGTATTTTTTACCGAGCTGTTTAGCAGCCTCAAGCGATAGACCCAATACGAAAAAGCTTGGCTCCGCAGGCCAATTTCCATAAGGATGTTTTCCGACACCATCGAAGAAGGTCAGATTGCGCTTGCTCAAGTCCATTTTTAATTCGGCCTGATTAGCGGCGTTAGCAGCCTCACTGTTCTCTTTTCCAAACGGATTATAAGCCGTGATGAACGTGCCGTTGCTCGTCTGGTATTTTTTGTAGAGCATTCGTAACGACTCATTGGCAATTCCGACTCGCATCACAAACCCACCTGAGACAATATAATCGGTCTCCAAATATGCATTGATGGTTAATTGGTCGATTGAACTCATGGCGTGATTTTATTCAACGAAGATGTGAAGCCGCCTGAATCTGTCGTTCAGTGGATGAGCCACTCCTATTAAGCCTTAATATCAATAATATTACCGAGAGCAAAGCCATCAAGTGGAGACATTTCATCAGTATTCGTTTGACCAGACTCTGAAGTGGATTTAACTTCTACTGCTTCCTCTTTGGCTGGAGCGGCTTTCTGATTCATCAGCGGTTCCATTCTTTGCATGAATTCAGGCTTCGTTATGATGCCAGCTCCATTGGGATCAAGTTTGTTTAATACCACCTCCGGCCCCAAATCTTTAACAGCGGCAGGCAGACTTAATTTATTGAATGCCTGTTCGAATTGTGCCTTGGTGATATGTCCTTTTCCAGTCGTATCTATTTGTTGAAACAGGTTGTTTAGCCTCTGTTGAGATGACAATTGCGAGTTGCCACTTAACGAGACCTGTGGCTTATATGCTGCCCTATGGTTAGAAGTTCCGATTGTTGTAGCCATAATATCCTCCGTCACTATTTTATAAGTGAATAACAATAGGTTTGGCGCATCACTCCGCTTTGGTTTTACGATAACAGAATGACCAAACTCTGCAAGCAGGTGGAATCAGTTAATTCGTCAGTTCCTTGCTGTGTATCCACGGCACACCAAGCAGTTTGAAGGAGATATCGGTGCCGCGCCAGACGCTTACATTTACGCATTCCACCAGAGCAACACCGGGATAGAGCGTGGACTGGGTGAGGCTGCGCAGATTGGTGGATGGGCTGCCCCGTTTCAAGCCGGTGTCATCATATCAGTCGCACGTCTAGCTGTTGCTCTTAACCCAGCGCACGATGCTGCCGGTATCCACTGCTCCCGCCTGCCGCGCAACTTCGCTGCCATTTTTAAATATGGCAAGGGTAGGAATGCTGCGGATATTAAAACGGGCGGCAAGATTTTGTGACTGCTCGGTGTCTACTTTGACCAGACGATAGCGCGGTTCCAATTGACGCGCCGCTTCGGCAAAAGCCGGTGCCATACTCCGGCATGGCCCGCACCATGGTGCCCAGAAATCCACCACAATGGGCAAGTCGGAACCGGTAATGTGTTTGTCAAAACTGGCATCGTCCAGCTCGACAGGATGAGCCGTAAACAACGGAGCATGGCACTTACCGCAAGTACCTCCGTCTGTAAGCCGATCCTCGGGAACACGATTCACGGCGTGGCAATGAGGGCAGACAACATGTAGCAAGGTAGGCATGGTGAACTCCAGTTATTGGCACTACCCGAATATTGGGATAGTCGTGACGGATTCAAGTTGTGCGGCTTGCAATTTCTTGATAGCCAATGACTAACCCCGTGTTGCGACAATCATGAGTATAGGGAATTCCAGTGTTGCTTGTCCTTGTGCTTCCCGAATCACGGTGGTCGCCGTTGTATCACGGATGTCGCTATAACCGGTTTCACGCAATAGCTGCTTTATTTTCTCGCGGTCAAAGCCGAGGTGGTGTACACCCGTATTGTCGCCGTGGAAAGAACCATCTTCTGTTTCGAGGTCGGCAAAACATATTTGTCCGTTGGGACGCAGCAGTTTGAACCACTCTTTGAACAGCGCAACTGTGTCGGGCACATGGTGCAGAACCATGCTGCTTACGATAAGGTCGTAGACACCTTCCACGCGTCCGCCTTTTTCAAGGTCAACGTGTTGGGTGCGGACATTGCCAAGCCCTTGGACTGCGACCTTGTTCTGCAACATGTCCAGCATGCCTTGCGAGTTGTCCACACCGGTGATCGTTTTTACGAAGGGTTGCAACTTGAGTGTCAGCAATCCGGTACCGCAGCCGAAATCAATCACCTCCATGTTTTTTGTAAGCGCAAGTTCGCGGATCATTGCGGCGGCAACATCGCTCGCCAGCTTAACCCTGCCCGGATTCGCATCCCATTGTGCGGCTTCTTTGTCAAAGTCTTTGCGTGCTTCAGGTTTCATTTCATTTCGCTTTCTAAAACTCCGGATTGTCCATTATAAAACTGTTGTATGAGGCCGAATTAGCCAACAAAAAGCCCGCAAAATTCGCGGGCTTTTTGTTGCGGCATACCTACAGTATATTCTTTGTAATTTCTGATGCTCTCACTAAATAATTTGATCAAAATTTGTAACGCAATGATAGCGACACGGCCTGTTGCGAATGAGAAGTCGTGTTAGTTGTTGCGCCCCCCATCTGGCTAATGTCAACAGTCTTTGTCACTTGCGGTGTAATCACAGCAGAGAAGTCAATCCCCAATGATTTGGAAATTCCATATCCACCACCCAAAGTGTAAGAACTTGTCACAATAGCGGGAAACATCTCATTGTTAAAAAAGTTAATCACGGCATTTCTATATGTTGATGCTGCATAAGTACCAATCGGGTCATTTGCATAGTTATAGCCAAGACCGAGCCAATAACCATCGCCGGCATATTTTCCACCTACAGCCACGACATTTTGGTCACTCCAGTTAAAGTCCTTGTAACCTGTAGCACTTGACCATTGGATCAACTTGTAATCAGTGGTCAGAGTATATTTATCATTGATTGCATAGGACAAGCCCACTTTAGCCTCGGCTGGCTGGCTCAACGTATCACTAAATCCAGCACCTTTAGAACCTGTTCCTGTAAACAATCCGAAACCTGCGGCTGCACCAGACAATTGCGTGCCATACTTCATGTCAATTTGAGATTGATAAGCCAGAGCCAGCGTTAGCGACTTCGTTGCATTGAAATACCCGCCCAAATTAAAACCATAGTTTGTGTAGCTATCAGAACTATTCGCAGAGTTGTAATTTAAACCCTGAGCACCGTATGCCGGGACACTGTTATAAGCGACCATTAAAGTGCCGTATTGAACTACAGGCGAAAAACCTAGCCCGTAGCTCTCCGTGTTATAGGAAATGGTTGGAATAATTCTGGCAATGCTGAGTGAAGTTTTAGCATAAAACAATGAAGCTGCAGCCCCTGTGTAGTCAACCCCCATCCCGGCTATTCCCGCCATAGCCACACCGTAAGTAAAGTTATCATTTATCCGGCTGGAATAAGAAACATCGGGAATGTAACTCGGATTAGCACCGCTAGCAGTGTCAACTCCACCATTGCCGTTATTGCTCACTGTCGGCTTAAGGTAGACAAAACCACCCGTAACTTCTGAGCCTGTTGACTTCCCCAGCATAGCGGGATTTGCAAATGCGCTTTCAGCACCAACGTAGTGAGCTACCCCAGTGCCGCCCAACGCATTGTTTTCTGAACCTGAAGCCATCATTTCAGATCCATTGGTAGCGTAAGCCAATGGCGAAGCTACCACACTGACAGCGAACATCGATGCAACTAGTTTTTTTACATTCATTGCAATTCTCCCTGATTAATTATTTTAGTGAAGCAGTTAGTTCTACAGCAAAATCAAAACAACTTGATATATTAGGGAAGCATCGATTAAGTCCGTTCGTGGTGAGTGTTTCCCGTTCNNATGTCGGTATCTCCGGCGAAGCCCAGGAAAGTGGCCGCACCACCGTATTCCACTTGGTCGATGAACTCGCTCTTGTCGAACTCGAACAGATCAACGGTCATCTGGCAGGCGATAAATTTCACATCCGCTTCCAGACACAGCTCGCGCAACTCTTCCAGCGAAGCGACACCATGCTTCTTGAGTTTTTGCTTCATCATCATGGTCGCCATGCTTTCCATGCCGGGCAGCAT
>PLYB01000059.1 GCA_003151655.1 Gallionellaceae bacterium
CAGCGGCTCGTCGCCCTGCACATTCACTACGATGGTGTCATCCGTCCAGCCTTGTTGCGCGACTACTTCGGCAATACGGTCAGTGCCGCTGCTGTGATCGACGCGCGTCAAACAGGCATTGAAACCGTGTTGCTGCGCAGCGACGAGAATAGGCTCATGGTCGGTGGCGATGATGACCTGCTGCGCGCCGCTGAGTGTCGCTTGTTCGGCCACGCGCACCACCATTGGCTTACCGCCGATTTCCAGTAAAGGCTTGCCGGGCAGGCGGGTGGATGAAATGCGTGCAGGGATGACGACGTGAAAAGCCAGCATCAAAGCTTCTCGATTTCTTCCGAAGTTAACTTGCGGGCTTCGTCGGCCAGCATTACCGGGATGTCGTCCTTGATGGCGTACGCCAGTTGATCCGCTTTGCAGATTAGTTCCTGTTCGGCTTTGCGATAAATCAGCGGTGATTTGCACAGTGGGCAAACCAGAATTTCGAGTAGTTTGGCATCCATTATTTTTTGATCTTTTCTATGATGAGTTGGGCAAGAGCCGGATCGATTTGTGCATCCACACGCAAAACCCAGCATTGCTCGGTTGCGAACGAAGCGCATTTTACCGCATCTTTTTCCGTCATGAGTATGGCTTCGGCATTGTTGAACTCAATATCGGAAACAGTGTAGCAGTGATGATCGGGAAAGGCGTGAGTTTGAGTGCTTAGCCCCAGTTGTTTCAGATATGCGAAGAATCGTTGCGGATGACCGATGCCGGCGATGGCATGCACGCGCTGACCAGCGAAGGCGGCAGCCGGGAGTGAGGTATTCGGATTAAGCAGGTTGTAGAACGACGAACCGCTGAGCTGCATCGTATATTCATCGGCTTTCGCAGTGCCGCCGTTGACCACCACTATATCTACTGATTTCAGGCGCGATACCGGTTCGCGCAATGGCCCCGCCGGAAGCTGCAGTCCGTTGCCGAAGCGCCGGTTACCGTCCACCAGCACGATCTCGATGTCGCGTTGCAAGCGGTAATGCTGTAAGCCATCGTCGCTCAAGATTACATTGCATTCTGGGTGGGCTTGCAACATCGCCTTAGCCACGGCAACGCGGTTGCGTCCTATCCACACCGGACATAAGTCCCGTTGCACCATCAGCAATGGTTCATCACCGACCACATCGGGCGAATCATTTATATCGACGGCATGGGGAATATCGGGACGTTGTTGCTTCGATTTCGTATAGCCACGACTGATAATGGCCGGGTGCCAGCCCGCATCAATCAGTTGTTGTGCGAGCCATAAAGTGAAGGGCGTTTTGCCGGTGCCGCCGACACTGATATTGCCGATGATGATGACGGGAACAGGGAGCTTGCTGCTGTGCAACACGCCGCTACGATAGAGCTGGCGGCGAAGTGAACTCAGCACGCTGAAGATCAGACTCGCCGGCCACAGCAATATATGCAGCGGTGCAATGCGATACCAGTATTTTTCCAGCCCGTTCATCGTGCTGTCGGGCGAGTTACTTGGACGGATTCTGTGTAGTGAACGTGATGCGTCCGTATCCGGCTATCCGCGCCGCTTCCATGATGTTTATCACGGACTGATGAGTCGCTTTGGCATCGGCGCTGATGATGATAGTCGGCTCGGCTTCGCCTGCGGCAGCTTTGCGCAATGATTGGGCGAAATTATCCAGACCGGAAAATGCCGTATGAGCATTATTGATCGCATATTGCCCGGAAGAGTCTACCGCCACATAGATTTGTTTATTGGGGGTGGCGCTGGCTTGTTCACCAGCGGCTTGTGGCAAGTTAATTTGCAATTCCGAGAATTTCGCGTAACTGGTGGTGACCATCAGAAAGATCAGGATGACCAGCAATACATCAATCATCGGAATCAAATTGATTTCCGGCTCTTCACGAGTACGTCCGCGTTGGAAATTCATATCAAAGTCCTTGTGTATTCATGGTGCGGACGGAAGCGCAAGCACTCGATGACGCAGTGTGTCCTGCTTTCGAAATATGCTGAAAGTTTCATTTGCGTTCGCCGTGAATGACTTCAACCATTTTGATTGCCAGTTGCTCCATTTCGAGAGTGAGACTGTCTACTTTTGCACGGAAATGGCGATAAAAGATCATACTGGGTACCGCAACGATCAAACCGAACGCAGTGTTGTAAAGGGCGACTGAGATGCCGTGTGCCAATTCAGCCGGATTGCTGCCCCCCGCATTTTGTGCGCCGAAAATCTCGATCATGCCGACCACTGTGCCAAATAGTCCAAGCAGCGGGCTGATTGAAGCAATGGTTCCCAGCGTGGTAAGGAAACGCTCCATTTCATGACTGGAGGCACGACCCGCCTCTTCGATAGCTTCTTTCATGATATTGGGCGAGCTCTTGATATTTCTTAGCCCCGCTGCATACACGCGCCCCAGCGGTGATTCTTCGCTCAGTTTTTGCAGCATTTGTGGATTTACCCCATTTTGCCTGAGCGCTTTTACTGTTTCCTCCAGCAAGTCGGGCGGAGCAATATTTTTTTTACGCAGAAACAGCAGGCGTTCCACAATTAGAGAAAGTGAAACGAGGGATGCGATGAGCAGAAAATAGATGGGCCAACCTGCTGCTTCGATAATAGTGATCACGCAACTTCTCCAAATATCTAAAAATTCCGAAGAGCGAACTGTATCTTGTCGTCCGGGATTGAGCAAGATTCATCCTCAATTCTGACGGAGTTTTTGCTAACCTCTCGCTGCATAAGAGGTTTTTTATTTATGCACAAAAACTGTGGATAACTTTGTGGGTAATTGTTTTTGAACTAGCCAAACACATAGGCGCTATAACGGTTTTAACGCAGTTGCTTAATTTTTATGCTTTTAAATTCATCTTAAAAAACAACGTATTGTCGTAAGTTGCGATGAGTTGGCATGGCCTGCAGCCTGCAAAGCCGCATTAATCATAGGGGTTGTGCATTATTCGGAATTGTCAATATGCCATTTGACCTATTTTACAAACAAAATTGAGATAGTCTCCGAGGGGGCGATTTCGCTACGAGGCTGATCAAAGAATCAAAATAGCCCCCATCTATGTATAATAAAACAGGTGGCAAAGTTAAACAAAATATCCGCTATACCCCAAACCTGACATCGGTGAAACTAGCTGACAAGCCGTTAACTTGGCTATTTGATAATCATAATTTTTGTCGAGTAAGTTGGGTTTCTAGCTGTTTCATTAGATGTAAATGGCGGTGCTTATGGATTTTCTAGGTTAAACTCGCGCATTGACTCGTCGCCAATCGCTCATTCAGCATGGAGAGTGTGCGATAAGTCGCGATGATTTAGGTTCTGGTTGTGTGAATGAGGGGAAAGATTTGGCTTTCAATAGCGATATTGCTGAAAAATGGGTGATGGTTATCGACGACTTGGAAGGTATGCGCTCGCAGTTGCGCATGTCTTTGTCTAGCGCGGGCTTTGCCAAGCTGCATGTGGTGAGCAGTATCAAGGATGCGTTGGAACGCATGAAAAGCAATCGCTACGATGTGATCTTGTGTGATTATGCGTTGGGCGACGGAACTGACGGGCAGCAGTTTCTGGAATATTTGCGCACCAATGATCTGATTACCCGCAATACTATTTTCGTAATGATTACCGCCGAGCAGGGCTACAAAAAAGTAGTCGCCGCTTCCGAGTGCGCTCCCGACGATTATGTGCTCAAGCCCTTCACCGCAGCCGAATTCAACTTGCGGCTGGAAAAACTGCTGGAACGGCAGGAATATTTTTCGGTTATCGATAAAGCGACTGACACTAAAAACTGGGGGCGAGTGATTGTCGAATGCGATAAGAGACTAGCTTTCAAAGATAAGAATTTTATTGATCTGTGCAAGATTAAGTGTTCTGCGCTGATGCGTGCCAATCGTCAGCAAGATGCGGCGGATTTGTATAACGAGATTCTTCTGCTACGCCCTATCGGCTGGGCCAAGTTAGGCTTGGCAAGAGCGTTGCAGCAGCTCAATAAAACGGAAGAAGCAACGAGACTGGCCAAGGAGATCATGCAGGAAACTCCTCAGTTTATGGCCGCCTACGATTTTCTCGGCAAGATATTGGCTACCTCGGGTGATAAGAATGCGGCGCTGGATGTGTTGCAAAAAGCGCGTGAAGTTTCTCCCGGAACCATGAGTCGGGTTCGTGAAATGAGTAATTTGGCCGTTAGCGCAGGCAAGCCGGAAATGGCCGAGGAGGTGATGCGTCAGGCATTGCAGAAGCACAAGCACTCTCCGGTTCGCCAGGCGAATGATTACGCCGTGTTATCCAAGGCCTTGGTCAATCAGGGGAAATCGACCGAAGCATTGACTGTGGTGGCGGATGCGCAAAAGAGTTTTAAGGATGATCACAGTACGATCGTGCTGTCGGCAATAGAAAGTGTAGCGCATAAGGCGGCAGGAAATACTGAAAAGGCGGCGACGGCGTTAGCCAAAGCGATGTCATTTGGCGACATGAATAAGTTGCCGGCAAGCACTGTGATTGCACTTGCCGATGCGTGTTTTGCATCCGGTAAAGAAGCCGAGGCGACGAATCTTTTGCGCCATGCAATACAGAACAATCAAGAAGATGCGGCGATCAGAAGCCGGGTGCACGATGTCTTGACCGCTGCCGGCAAGGATGCTGCCGAAGCCAACGAGATGATTGAGACGAGCACTCGAGAAGTGATTCAATTGAACAATGAAGGTGTGCGCAAAGCTGAAGCAGGGCAGCTTGAAGAGGCCATCACCTTGTTGTGTCAAGCTGCGGATCGCTTGCCGAACAATGAGCAAATCGTGGGAAATGCAGCGTTGGTAATCGCGCTCGATCTGGTACGAAATGGCAACAATCCGGAAAGGTTGCGCAGATGTATGCATTACCGCGAAGGGTTCATCAAGAAAGCGCCCAACCATCCCAAAATTGCCCAGATAGACGCTCAACTCAAACAACTAAAATAATGAAAAGGCACGCTCATTGATGAATGATCTATATGCGGTAATCGTTCATGATGTGGCCAATCAATTGGCCGAGTTGTCCTTGCGCTTGGGGTCGCGAGGAGATGCTCAACATGAGATGGGTGTGGTGATGAATGCGACCCGCCGCTTGTCCGGAATGCTGTTGCTGCACCGGAAACAAAATGAAGCGTTGAGCGTCAACCCTGATCAGGTAAATGCCGGAGACTTCGTGACGATACTGGCCGCCGAACATCGCGAACTGTTTCCAAATCTGGTTATCGAAGTTAACGATGAAAAGGCACCGAGCCTCGCGTTTTTTGATGATGCACTGGTACGCATGGTGATGGCTAACGCGATGTACAGAGCCTGTCTTGCCGCCCATTCCAAAGTGAAATTATCTGCATATGAACGGGATAAAATGCTGGTGTTGGAAGTGGCCGATGATGGGCAAGGTTATCCGGACAGTCTGCTGGCAGAAGGAATCAAGGCTCCTTCGCCAGCGAATAAACGTGGGGCAGGGCTGGCGCTGTATTTGGCGAAAAATATCGCTGAGCTACACCGTCTGGAGGGGCGACATGGCGCTGTCGAACTTAGCAATGCAGGCGGTGCCGTGTTTCGTATGATATTGCCCTGATATTGGAAGTTCAATTGTTTACCCTTGCCGCGTGAGCGGCGAAGCACTGCATGGTATGATGCGCGCCGTTCTTCAAAGATATTTGATACTAACGGGCGTGGCAATTGTGCCTTTCAAGATAATGAAACTCGTGATGCCCGCGCCCCCTCGCTACGCTCTCCCCCGCCCCAACCCTCCCCCGGTGGGAGAGGGGGCGAACGAGTCGCTACGCGAGTTTCACGTTAAAGGTGTGCAATGAAAAGCAGTGAAATCCGTCAGAAATTTCTAGATTATTTTGCCTCTAAAGGCCACACGATAGTTGCTTCCAGTTCGCTGGTTCCGCATGAAGACCCGACGCTGTTGTTTACCAATGCGGGGATGAACCAGTTCAAGGATGTATTCCTCGGTTTCGACAAGCGTCCTTACACGCGTGCTACCACATCGCAAAAATGTGTGCGCGCCGGTGGTAAGCACAATGACTTGGAGAACGTCGGCTATACCGCGCGCCACCACACTTTTTTCGAGATGCTGGGCAACTTTAGTTTTGGCGATTACTTCAAGCGCGATGCGATCAACTATGCATGGGAACTGCTCACGGTAGTATTCAAACTGCCCAAAGATAAGCTCACAGTCACCGTGTACGCCGATGACGACGAAGCTTATGACATCTGGACGAAAGAGATCGGCGTTCCTGCCGAGCGCGTGATCCGCATCGGCGACAACAAGGGCGCGCGCTATGCNNGACCGTTTCATCGAAATCTGGAACAACGTATTCATGCAGTTTAACCGTGACGAAGCGGGTGTAATGCATCCGCTGCCCAAGCCGTCGGTGGATACCGGCATGGGCTTGGAGCGCATCTCAGCGGTGTTGCAGCATGTGCATGCCAACTATGAGATCGACCTGTTCCAGA
>PLYB01000090.1 GCA_003151655.1 Gallionellaceae bacterium
AAGAACCTCCACTCCTACACCTTTGTTCACGATGCACTGACAGGACATACTTCACCTTCAGCAGGGCGCAAGTATGGCAACGAACAGTATCCAATCGAGCCCCTGTTTGAGGCGATGGAGCAATTTGAAATACTCAACCTTGACCTTTCCCACCTATACAAAAATCCATACGCCAAAAGACTTTTGCGGTCTGAGTTGAAAATGATTTCGGCTTACTACGGAATTATCATCGCCTTTGCTGCAACCAAAACCAAGAAAGAAATTTCGCCCTTTGTTGTTGCACTGTGTCATGGGGCAGAAGCTGGTTACGACGTCGTCTCGAACCAAGTTATTTTTGGACAAATCCCACATCACAAGCAGCTATTGGTGAATGCTTGGATTGAGATACATAGAGAAGAACTGATCGCAAGCTGGAAAGCAGGCAGAATGACTGGTGAGTATTTCAAGCTTGATCCACTGCGATAGGTAGTGCTGAAAAGTGTCGTTTAAAACGACAGATTTGAGATCTATATGAAAAAACCCGCTGCGTTCCCACAGCGGGTTTTAATTACTACTAACTAATCTCTAACTGGCCAGGCCAGCGCGGGATCATAACCAGCGACTTGGCTGTGGTGTTTTACAGCTTAGTCGATTGGCTAGTAGTTTTATCAGAGGGGCTGGGGGTGAGGGAAGTTTCAGCCGTTGGTGGCTGAAACTTGTGGATTAACGTAAACACATAGCGGTTATTGCCTGAGAGTAGTTCGCGTAATTGCGCTCCGCTTTGTGCATGGCTGACTTGTGCATCGCTTACTGCACCGCAAGCCGCGAAGGTCTTGGAAATCTGTTCATCCAACTCCACTCGGTCGGTGACGATTACAAATGTCCAGTTGCCCGGAACCTTGCGCAACACTTTCTGCGCAAAGAACACCATCGAAAAGCTTTTGCCGGAACCCTGCGTCTGCCAGAACACACCACCGCGACCATGACCTTCTTCGCGAGCTTTAAGCATGACGCGGATGGCATTATTCACACCGATGAACTGATGGTTCTGCCCGATAATTTTTGTCAGCCCGCTCTTGTGCTCGGAGAACAGCGTGTAGTTTTCCGTTAGATCAAGTAACCGCGATGGTTCGCACAATCCGCGCAGCATCACCTCCAGCGATACTCGGCGTGGTTCATCTTCGCTCTCGATACGCTTCCATTCAAAGAAACGTTCCCAATCAGCAGTAAGCGAACCAACGCGGCTATCTGTTCCGTTAGATGCAATGAGCAAAGCATTCGACCAGAACAGCGCAGGAACTCCATTCTGCGCGTGCTTGTAGCTGGTGAGATTGCCTTCGAATGCTTGCTTGGCAGGCACACCTGGTTTCTTCAGCTCGATTACCACCCACGGCAAACCATTTACGAAACCAATTAAATCGGGGCGGCAAGTGTAGAGCTGGCCGACGATGGTCATCTGGCTTACCAGCAGAAAATCGTTGGCAGCGGAATTCTCCCAGTCCACAACCCGTACGCGTTCAGTCTTCAACCCGCCCTTTACTAGATCGGGCACAGTCACCTTCACCCCGTCACGCATCACAGACCATAGTTCACGATTCCCGGCAGCAGGCGGCATCGCCGAACGGTCACGGGATAATTCATCTACAGCAGCGTTGATTGCTTCGATTGGCAGCGATGGATTCAATCGCACCAGCACATTACGCAAGTACACGGCCAGCACCACCTCGGATTTCGTCTCGCGTCCAAGCGTGCCACTCGCCCCCGTCACCTCTTCTGAGGCAGACAGAGTTTCCCAACCCAACTCTGCAAAGAGTTGAATGGCGGGTTGTTCGACAAGCTGGTCTTCGGAGAAGATACTCAAACTCATTGCATCAAATACCCATCAAGTAAATATTTATCTAAATATCATATAATTAACTGCATTGCGCCACTTAAGGAGTTATTCGCATCAAACAACTCGCTCAAATACCTCTTGAGTTTTTAGCAATTCCTGCCGATAATGTGCTTGTCTCATCTACCATGTGTAGAAGGAGCATTCGGAGCCGCCAAGCAGCAATGCTTGGCGGCTCTAGCCTTTTTGCGCTTTCCAAAATTCAGACCTCTCACGCTCAAAGTCCTTCGCCCTCTTACTCCTGACCAAGTAGCATGTTTTGAGGACGTAATATCCCTTACGTTTTGCCAGCACAACTGCAAAGCTTTCTTCTTCGTGCCAAATGACAACATGAGTGTTGTTAAAACGCTCGTTTTCCCACCAGCTTAATTTTGAATGCGTTTCCGCGTTCGCAATAAGCCATGCGATCCAACCTATACGCTCACAACGCCTCATGTCTGGCGTTCTATCTTCCTCACGCTCGCCCTCGGCAATCAGATGCCAAAAACGAAATCCCTTGCCATTGGTAGGTGGTGCATATTGAACTTTGATAGGCAATCCACAGAACTTCAAACCCACTTTCACAACGGTATCAACAAAGACTTCATAAATCTCATCTTCGTATGTAGGCCAATCCCCGTGAAATAGAAACAACTCAGGCAAGCTCATCATGCCCCCTGTGGCTTCCACACAAAAAGATTGAACTTTCTTTCTGTTGGCAATGTACTTCGCGATAAGTTAAACCCTGAGCGCAGCCTGATTCTCTCAATAATCGCTTGCTTGGCAGTACTTCCAGCAAGATTACGATGCACATATCCAATCGCACCAATCAGTAAATCCGCCAGCTGTAATTGTTCAATTTCATGCGAATGTACCTGCTGGATGCGTTCAATCATCTCCTTGTTGAAATCATACTGTGCATTGCTCAGATAATCGTGCAGTTTATTTACCTTGTGCTGGCTTTGTGTGTCTTTAATATCCAAATAAATACGGTAATGGGATGGAGATTCGAAAATGACATTCAGTAACTGAAAATACATCTTGTAGTAAAAATCATCGTGATTCTGCTGAAAGGCGGAATGGTTCAGCTTCGATTTATCCGGCACAACAAGAGTTCGAAAACATAACCGCGCATCATCGAAAAACAGATCAATTAGCGCAAGATAAAAATCCAACTTGGCTGGTGATACCTTAGTCCACTTAATCTCAAAGTCGGATGCTAAACCATGTTTTATTTTCAGCGCGCGTATGGCGCGTGCCACCGAAGCACGCTGTGACTGCGGACACCACACGGCCCCCAGCACCATTGATGCCTGCCTATCATTTTCTAGATGGCATGATTCATCACAATAAATATTGAAGATTTCACTCATGGCGTTACCTCGTCAAGTTCAGAGACCATTGCGACAAATCCTGTCCTAACAACAGGTGTGGCAGCACTTGGTAATTATTGCAGCTCTTATTCGCTGTTTTCACGTTTTCTTCCTCGATTCCCAAGTTTGCAGCAAGAACGTCGCCATCGTGCCAGAAAGATTTACAGCGAGTTCCGCATGGCGCGGCAAGGGCTTCGTTCCAGAGACGCCCTTGCCATGCGCATCGCTATGTCGATTTCTCAAAGACCCCAAACCCTCAACGACTGTCTGGCAGCCGCCAAGTATCTGCTTGAACAACTGCTCAGTGTGTTGGCTTGGCGAAAGCGTGAGTTGCTTGGCTGTCAGATTGTATAGCTTGGGCAAGTCAGCACTATCGTCATACGTCGCATCCGCAACGTCGAGAATATGTTTGCACACCGACTCAAGGAGCGTGCGGGCAGCAGTAATAGCGCCTTCAGGGTCGGTACTTCTGCGCTCTAATGCTTTATGCCAAGCTTCCTGAATAAATGATGAGTTGACCGCTTGGACTGTAGCTGAAATGGCTTTATCGCTGGGTGTGCGAGACCCCGTCTCAAGCATTGTCAAAAGCGGATCGAACTCGACTCGAAGGTATTCCTTCCGCTTTGCATACGTATCAAACTTGGGCTTTATAAATATCCAGAATTCCGAAAGATCACGGCACACACGAACACATTGAGGAAGCAATTTCTCGATTCGAGGCGACGCAGACAGCTCACGGCGCAAGCGTTTGTAGTCCTTATCATCGCCGTCGCCACCTGTTGCGCGCGAGACCAGCATCACCTTCAATGACTCGACACTGTTAATGAGTTCATCGTTCATGGATCACGCCTCTACAAGATTGACCTGACCCGACAGCAAGCGCGGCAGCGACTCAGCAAAAAGCTGGATGGCGGGTTGCTTGACGAGCAGGTCTTTGATGTAGATGTTGGACATCGCAGGCTTCAATCGTTACGTTTCAAAATAAGCGTGGAACTGAGATGCTGAATCAGTGCCACCCCAGCAGAAAGAAGCTTAAAAAAGACTTTCTGTTGCCCTTCATCACTCATCTGAAGGTCTGCGATAAGCTTGTCGTAACTGCTACCCTTCCGGTGTGCAGCTGATTTTGAACGCAAGTCCTGCAACACGCGGAGGAACTTAACATGCTCCTCATAGCCAATCGCTCCGCGTTCATTAAAAAACTTCTCCAGCTTTGTGATGCCTTTGTCGCCTTCCACCAGAGTAGTCAGTCCCTTTGTGATTCCTTTCTCGTTTAGTGAGTCCACCAGCAACTTCGTTAGCGCGATTAGCTGGGAATCGAATTCTGACTGGTTATCCTTGGAAAGAAGCCGAAGCCCTGTCAGAAAGTGCTCGTCGTCATCGTGAAGCGGAAGAAAGAAGTCCCATCCATTCGTCGTCTTAAACTGCCCACAGAAACGAGGGTATTCATGTTTAAAAACCAAGTCTGGTTTTTTGGGGTCGGATGGTTCTGCTAAGAAAGCTCGCTTAAACTCTGTTTCACTGATCTTTCGACCGGCTGGTGCAACGTTGAAGCTTAACCAATAATTCCGCTCGGTTTCCGAGAGATCGCGACCGAGGTCGCCAAGCCAAGCAACCACGTAATCAGAATGATCGTTGTCCATTCTCATCCCCCACAATCCGCCACACCTCAGGTATCCATCTTCAACAGAATATTTTTGCGGGTCAGCGTAGTATTTCGAGAGAACCTCGACACGAAAGAAAACGGGCGTAAGGTAATTCGGGGCATCAGGATTTTTTCCAAAATAATCGGCCAATTTGTCTGGGTCGCATGTGCGCTTAAAAAGTTGCCCGTGAGCATCGCTGCCAATAACGAACTCTTGATACACCTCGGTATTCTCGTCGCCATCCTCCGCCGACATCGGCTTGGGCAAAATGTATTTCTTCCCCATCACGCCCCCAACAGTCTTGAATTTATTTTCGAGCGAGAACGTATCGGAAACAATGGCTAAGTTATAAATGAAACTGTCGCCCGATATGGGCAACCGCGTCTCATCCAAGCTAAGTTCTTCAAGCGTATGCGGGCTATTTCGGAAACTATCCACAAAAATGCCCAAAGCCATTTGCTTGACCGCACAAAATCGCAGCAACAAATCGGTACGAATTTCAAAAACACCATCAGTGTATCGGGCCGCTTCAGACTCATCACCATCTCGATTGAAGTGCAAGAATCGCTTCCGCGCGGGGTCTGGGTAAAGATTGTTATAAAGACGAAATTCTTGGGAAAGCTCAAAATAATCTTCACGGATACCGTGAAATTCTCGACAAATAACTAAAGGCTCAATGCCGACTTCATTCCCAAAGGGGCAGTAAACTGTGTTACTCACCTCACCGTTACTGTAATGCGTCCAGACAGACGGTTTGCCATCCGTCAGGCCGATATTCCATCCGCTATCCCGTAAGCAATCCTGCACATGTGCGACCGGAATCAGCGCGGCAAACCATGTCGTCCTTTCTTCGTCGGTTTGATTGTTGCGGTATGCCGCAAACCAAGGATACGGAACATTCGGTGAGGCCAAGAATGCTTGAATATCCTTATGCTGAATCCAGTCTGCATATCGCTTAAGTTCTTCCGGGGTCATCTTTGCACCTCAATTTTTACTTGCCCCGCCAGCAGGCGCGGCAGCAGCAGGTCGCGGGTGCGGCGAAGATTAGAGGTTTGGCGCAGCAAGACTTCGCGCTGCTCGTGAATACCACGAGCAATGCTGTCGTAGCGTTTCATCAGCGAACGCGGCGGCACTACAATCTCAAAGTTGCTGACGGTATCTTTGGTGAGCGCCTCGCGCGTCGCACCACCTTGGGCAAGAGTCAACAATTGTTGTTTGCGCTGGATACTATTAATAGCGTCGAGTATGTAGAAGGGACTGGCCTTCACAGGGTCGGCGCGGACGATGGCGACGTGCTGGTTGACTCGCGCCGGAAGCAGATACGAGGGCACAAGCGCGCAGCGGGCGACGGATGCACCTGTGATGTTCAGGAGAATGTCGTTTTTCTCGACCATCACGTTGTCGAGTTCTGCGGCTTGCTGCTCGTCAATGAATGCGAGACCATCAAACTCAAAGCTGTAGTCATATATATTCTGGCTGCGGATGAGATGAATGCCCTCAGTTTTGTAAGCACCTTTACCGCCTCGCGGAGTTGCTCCACTGCCAATCTTGGTCGTGACTGCTCGAAGCGTTGTTACCTCCCACCCCTGCGGGGTCGGCCCAAGCCTCGAATCGACGAGCGGAATGGATTCATGACCGGGATAACAAAAGTGGACGAACCATTCTAGGTAGTGGTTGCGCGCCATATCTTCCAAGATGCGGATGCGCCGCTGGTTGTTTTCGATCAGTTCGTCGTAGGCCGAGAGGATGTCCGTGATGCGGCGTTGGATTGGAAGCGGCGGGAGAGTGAATTCATAATCGAGGATTTGCTTGCCGCTAATGTGCGGAATATTTACGCCTGTTGTTATTGGCTTTACATAGCTCTCAAAGTCAGAGCCTCCAATTACGAACCGAAGAAAGTCTTGATCCAAGGACTCGTGTTTGGAACGTAAACGAGCACACCGTTGCACCAGAAGTGCTTTGGAATCTCCCTCGCGAATAAATGCCCATTTCAAACCAGCAGGTACCCAAGGTCGATCCATCGCTACGACAACATCACCAGGAACAAGCTCAAATTTTTGAAGCTGAGCGAAATCAGCTACCCGCCACCGCTTTGAAATTTCCCAAAGAATTCTGCCTTGGCTAACATTTTCGCCTTTAACAAGTGCAACATCAGCAGGGTTGTCAGTGTAATGCTCGCTCTTAAATGGGAAACCAGCCAATAACTCAACGCAGCCAGCAAGATTTACCTTTGGCCAGTCAACCATCATCATTCCTCCAGAATCTCAGCCACATTTAGAGCAATGGTCTGCTCAAGTTCGCGCGCCTGAGCATTCAGCACTTCCAGTTCTTCATTCAGTGTTTCCAGCTTTTCCTTGAAGTCTTCATCACTAACATCTTCGCCCGGAGCTACACCAATATAACGACCAGGGTTGAGACTCCAGCCTTGCACCTCGATTTCTGCCAGAGTAGCGGCTTTGCACAGACCGAGGATGTCGGCATAGCAAACCCCTCCCGGCCTCCCCTTTTCAGGGGAGGAGGCAAACACTTCCACCAACTTAGCTTTTGCATCTTCACCGCCCAAGGTGTAGTCCGGGGTTTCGCCGCGATACAGGCGCACGATGTTGGCAATGAAACCAATCTGCGCATCAGCCCAATCGCGGTGGGCGCGGTCAATCTGGC
>PLYB01000212.1 GCA_003151655.1 Gallionellaceae bacterium
CCATGCCGCCGCCGAACCAGAATACTTTTTCGCCATTGGGTTTGTGCGCCATAAACATGCGCACGTTTGCGTGCGAGGTCGGGGCGTAGGGATTGCGCGGATGCATTACCAGCGATACACCCATCGCCTCCCAACTACTACCTGCCAACTCGGGACGATGCGCAGTTGCGGAAGCGGGCATCTTGTCGCCCTGCACATGCGAGAACGCCACACCGCCGCGCTCCAGCACATTGCCTTCCTCAATGATGCAACTGATACCCTCGCCTTTACCAATGCCGCCGCTGCCGGTCGAGCGCTCCCATTTGTCGCGCAGAAACTTTTTACCGTCCACTTGTTCCAGACGGGTGACGATCAAATCCTGCAATTGCAGCAGATATTCTTTAACGGCAGCGCTATCCATTTTGTCTCCGGTTAAATTCGGTGTTATTAGCGAAAGATTCTACCATCCAACCATGAACGTATTGTTGAAGGTTGTTTGCGCTTGCCCACTGAGCCGCGTAATACCCATACTTCTTTGCCGAATAAGCGTTGGCACTCGGCATAAGTTTTAGCAGGCGTTTGTCCGCTACGATTAGCACTGGTGGAAACTAACGCGCTATTGGCAATCCGGCAAAGCTGTTTAGCCGGGGGATGCGCGGTGAGACGTACCGCCAGCGTGTCATGGTCGCCGCGCAACCAGCGTGGCGTGGATGGTCGCGTTGGCATTAAATAGGTGACGGCTTGTTCAGCATCGTTGTGCAACTTCGCTTGCTCGATCAGCGTAAGCGGTTGCAGGTAAGGCGCGACTTGCCGGAAATGCGCCGCGATGAGAATGAGACCTTTGCGTTGCGGACGTTGTTTAAGTTTGAGCAAGCGCAACACGGCCCGGCGATTGTCGGGGTCGCAACCCAGGCCGTAGCAGGATTCCGTGGGATAAGCGATGAGGCCGCCACGCTTGAGATGCGCGGAAATAGACCGGGAGGTTGCATTCGCGCGGCTCAAGCGGATTGGTCCGACAAGTCCATGAACCTCAATTTTGGTATGGGTCTTGTAGGGTGCATTTCATGCACCATGGTGTGCCAAAGGTAGGCAATCCGCAGCCAACCGGAGGTTGGGCGGAATTGACACCGCAGAGCGCACCCTACGATGAGGTTTATTGGGCACAATTCGGTTGGAAGTAGGTTTCTGCTGAATACATAAAGCTATTTTCTCTTGCCGATAGCGCGCCAGCCAATATCGCGCCGCATCTGGCTGCCATCGAAATGAATGGTATCGGCGATTTCATACGCATGATTCTGAGCATGCTTCACCATATCTCCGAGCGCGACGACACACAAAACGCGCCCGCCGTTGGTAACGACTTTCCCGTCCTGCATCGTTGTGCCCGCATGGAATGCATGTGCATCTTCCAGTTTTTTCGGTAGTCCCGTAATAACATCGCCTTTGCGCGGCGCGTCTGGATAATTCGCTGCCGCCATCACCACGCCCAGCGCTGTGCGTCTATCCCATTCCGCTTCCACAGTATCCAGCGTGCCATTGATGGCATGCTCGACGATGCTGGCAAAGTCGCTCTTCAAACGCAACATGATGGGCTGGGTCTCCGGGTCGCCCATGCGGCAATTGAACTCCAGCACTTTGATGCCGCCTTGCGCATCGATCATCAAGCCTGCATACAAAAATCCGGTGTAAGTGATGCCCTCACTTTCCATGCCTCGCACCACGGGCAGAATGACCTCGCGCAACACGCGCGCATGTATTTCCGGAGTAACCACAGGGGCGGGCGAGTACGCGCCCATGCCTCCGGTGTTGGGGCCATTGTCGCCGTCCAAGAGGCGCTTGTGATCCTGGCTGGTTGCCAGTGCCAACACGTTTTTGCCATCGACCATCACGATGAAGCTGGCTTCTTCGCCCGCGAGAAATTCTTCGACGACCACGCGCGCACCCGCATCACCGAGTTTGTTGTCGGACAACATCATGTCGATGGCATCGAATGCTTCTTCTTTCGTCATGGCCACGACCACGCCCTTGCCCGCAGCCAAGCCATCGGCTTTGATCACGATAGGCGCGCCGTGTTTTGTGACATACGCTTTTGCTCCGGCGATGTCGCTGAACGTTTCGAAGAAGGCGGTGGGGATGTGATGGCGCGTCATAAAGCGTTTGGCGAAATCTTTGGAAGACTCCAGTTGCGCTGCCGCTTTAGTCGGGCCGAATATTTTCAGACCGGCAGCGCGGAAAGAATCAACGATGCCAGCCGCCAGAGGTGCTTCCGGGCCGACCACGGTAATCTCGATATGCTCGCGCTTAACGAAGTCAATGAGATCGGGAATGGCGGTGATGGCGACATTNNATCAGGTCGGGAATGGCGGTGATAGCGACATTTTCCACACCGTCTTCCAGTGATGTGCCCGCATTGCCGGGCGCAACGTACACCTTTTGTATTTTAGCACCCTGTGCCAAGCGCCATGCCATAGCGTGCTCGCGTCCGCCGTTACCGATAACTAGAATCTTCATTTCAACCTCTACGTAGGATGGACAAGTTTGCCCACCATTCTTATATATTTGTTAGATTGCAGATTACTTCAGCAGCTAAAATCGCTAGCTCTGCATTTATTATATTATTTACCCACAACACTTAATGCCCATTGATATGCCAAATCGACCAATTCGCGCATTTCATCCAGCGACATACGGATAAACGGGGTTTCTTCGTAACGCAAGATAACTGCGAACGGATTGAGTTGGCTAAACTGCTCGGCAGGAAAGGGCATGGGCACATCGTGTTGCAACAACAAATCAACAAGCTCATCGACATCGTGTGTTTTGCGAAATACGATGCCATGAAATTCGGCAACCGACTTGAGACACTTCTCTACCGCTTGTTGGGCGAAAAATCCCGAGGCAGAAATATCTACTTCCGGGTGCGTAGCCAGTGCTCGAAACGAGGTTATGTCACGTTGGGCAAGCGCCAGCAAGCGGCGCGCTATATCAATGTGCAGAGTCATATAACACTTTACCTTCACGCAATGCCCAATATACCGCAGTGGAACAAGCGTGTTGTTGCTGATTGACTTCGGCTTGCGAACAAACCAACACATCAACGGGCACGCGTAACGGGCGCAGTACTTGCCGCAACCGCACCATCTCTCCAAATTTGTCTTGCAGCGTTGGCTCCACTACCAAGAAATCCAGATCGGAATTTTCCCCCGCATCTCCTCGCGCATAGGAACCGAACAGAATAACTCTGGCGGGCTTGGCTGCTTCGCCCAATAGTATTGCAGCCTGATTTATGGTTTGTTCGGAGATCATAGGTACACCTTGGGTTTGCCTGAGGCTTTGTATGCAACGCACACTTGTCCGCATATTTTACAGGTGGTGTACGCCTTTATCATATTAGAATTTTACTGCATCGCCGTTGAGAAGAAGGCGCGACAGAATTAGTATCGAGAGCGATCATTTTCGCGTTGCCGCATCGCGCGCGTTTAATGTTTTTGCGATCTTCGCGCGAGTCTCTTTTTCATCGGACTTTTTCGATCCGCGCTTAGCCAGCATGCCCGCAGCCTTGGCTATCGTAGAAACGGGAAACATTGGCAACGGTGTTAAACGAATCTCGTTGCCCATAAAATAAATCGCAATCTCTAAAGCGTGCAAGATGCCTATCTTACTGAACGACGAGGGGCGTGTCACTATTAAGACAGAATCAAACAATACCTTGCCCTCGTGTAAAGCATTGTTAACCGTTGCGGACTTTGGTTTTTGATCGTCCGCTTTGTGGCGAGCAATTTCATATAACGAAGGACTGCAAACGACGTTGCCGCCGTTCGATTTTCTGAAAAACGGTAATTGAAAATATTGCGATAGGTCTTCACCCTCATCTCAAAACCCATTCCCTATTTCTTCTCACCGGCCTCGATAAATTCATCGGAGTAAAGGGGAGAAAAGCGTAAGCTCCCTCCCGCTTTGCTACGGGAGCGTTCTCGCCAACCGGAAACCGACATAGTTGCTCCGGCTAGCAGGGTCGCCGTAGTTGCGGAAGGCAGCGCGCAAGTCGCCCGTGAAGCTGCCCCAAGAGCCGCCACGAAGCGCACGCCCACCACTATATCCGTTTTGCATCCATTGCCATACGTTTCCGTTCATATCAAACAAGCCATAACCATTCGCTTGCTTTTGGCTTACCGGATGCGTGGTGTTATAGCTGTTATCTTTATACCAAGCGTCGCTGTCAAGGTTGATCCCTCCGCAATATTCTGTTTGGCTTCCGCCATAGCAGGCATATTCCCATTCTTCTTCAGTAGGGAGGCGGTATTGTTTGCCAGTTTTGGCATTCAGCTTTTGCCGGAATTCTTGTATATCGTACCAACTCACTTGCTCTACAGGGCAGTTGTCGCCGCAGCTGGTGAAATTGCTGGGGTTGCTGCCCATCACCACGCGCCACTCTTTTTGCGTTACGTCGCATTTGCCCATTTCATAGTTCTTGCCGGGAATGCGGATCATGGACGGCCCATTGCCTGCTTCTCGATTTTGTTTCGCTTCCGCCAAAGCCTCTTCGCGCCTTTGCGTGGCTTTGGCTGAGGCGGCCTCTCTCTTGATTTTGTCTATACGGCCTTGTGCGAGGGCGGCAAATTGGCCTTTCGGGAAAGCTACCAAGTAAGCCGCATAGACATCTTGGTCGTTACTCTGTTGTACTGTGTTCCATGCATCCTGGTCTTGTTGTGCGCTGGCAGCGCGGGCTTCATCTTTTAGTCGGGTCAGTTTTGTTTTTGCCAGTAGGGCGAATTTTCCTTTGGGATATTTGTTCAAATAGGCTTGATAGTCTTCTTCGGCATTCCCCTTCTTCGCCTCTTGCCATAAAGCCGTTTCGGGGTCAGACAAGTTTACTTTGGCTTGTAGCTGTTCTGTGGTGGTGGCTGCAACTGTTGGCGCTACAGTGCCGCTCAGTTCTTTGAGTTTATCGACGACTTGAACCGCAGTACATTTTTCGCATGTTTGTGATTCGGATTGAACCACTTTATTGTCAAAAATATTCTGAATGCTCAATGCCAAGAAATAATTACCGTCTTGCTTGGTGACATTGGCAGTAGCAATTAACTCTGCCTGAAACGCCATAGCAATATTCTGCATACATTTTGTTTCGTCGCATTCTTTATGGGTAGTATTGCGATTTTCCTTCATAAATATTTCATGCGCTTTTTGCGAAACTTGTTCACCAGAATAAACATCATATTTTTGTTGAAGCCCCTTAACTAGGGCTGTCTCCATTGCACCAGTCAGTTTCTTATCTTCATCTGGGACACGCAGTGGCATCAGCACCAATCGTTCTTTTGTGGATTGCGCGGTGTTGTGTTTGATTTTGGAGCTGGCTTGAGATTGATGAGGGATTGCACTCAGGCAAAGGGTGGCAATGACAATTCCGAACAGATTGTGCAGCTTAGATGTGCGCATGTGCTTTGGATTTATGTTGGTTGAGATTTTGCCCCCCGCAAAAGGGTTGGAGTATTCTAACCGAAACTTACAAAATTGGAGGCAAATACCAAAGTGCCGCATTTGACACTGCGTATGTTCGCGAAAGTCAGCAATGTAGCAACCGTCTCGCAAAACAAATTAAATGGCACGGTATGGAATATTGGAGTGCTGTATTTCGACATTTCCTATCTCGAATGCAGTCAAACAATCCGTCACAAACTGAGTCGCCTTTTTGCGATCAGCACCGGGGCCAATAACAATCTGCTTAAGCACTCCAGCTTGCAGGTGTTTCCAATCAAACTCTTTATACCTAACCAATTCATTTGTGCGGAATCTTTGTTTTACTTCTAAAGAGGGAGCATCGGTTCCATATAGCTGTAAAAAACGGAATTCTTTTTCGTTCTCATAAGCCTTATGTTTAAAGTACAGAGCAGCCTGCAGCACATTTATTGATAGCAAAACAGATAACTCCATTGTGAAGGCGTTAACGGAAGTCTCATCCAACTTTCGACCTCTTGGGAGAGAGATCAAATCAAACATGCTTTCAATAATTTGACGATGCAGCTTTTCAAGCCCCACATCATCGTATGTGATGTGAAATGTGCTGTTGTTTGGAATTTGATTTCCATCTTTTTTTGCAAACCCATTTGCCAAGATATCGGCATCAAATCCCAGTGCATAGCCTCGACCGTTGTCAGCGTATGCACGCCATTGTCCAAGGTCATCATCGTCCGTACTAAAAGCGCAGACGAAGTAATCCGCTGTACTTCGTAAGCCATCTTGAACAAAGTGTGAAAATAACTTAGCAAACAATTGTGTTTCTGGTAAGTGTTTCTCTGCCATCTTGTTCAAGATGTTAGCCGCAAGGGAACAACCGTGGCTCAATTCGGAAGGGTCATTGAGATTAAAGATGTTTGTCGACCAAAGTTGACCAGTCTGCAATATTCCCCTCAAGCCAACGTCGTTCGTGTAGTGATAGATTATTTTCGGCTCTTTACGCGACTGCAAGCTTTTCTTGAATGCTTCGAATATTTCATTTGCCGCATGCTTATATTTTTTCAGAGCATCCTTCATGTCTTGCGGTATGTTCATATTTTCCATCACCACTCCCAAGGCTGCGCATAATTAAAACACGTGCATGAAGGTCGGCCTATGGCACTTTGTCGCCGTTCCCCAATATGTAATCCAGATTTCCAGAAAAAATCCGGTGCAATGCGCTTCGCTGTGCGGAAGGGTGGCGGCAAAGCCGCCGGGTACCCCCGGCCTCTCCCTTGCGGGGATATTGACACCCTACATTACGCCTTACGTGAGTTTTCTAGAGCGGAACAGAATCGTCATAAAGCGTTTCGGGTGAAATGTCGATTTCCCCCGTCCAAATTACTGTTCCATAAGCAACCACCGCACGATGAAACAACTGCTCAGAGGCAATGCGATTCCAAGGGCGCAAGGTAAGCAAAGGGCGCATATCGAAACGTCGGTTCTCACCATTTTGGAAAGCCAGCTCTAGCTGAAAATCTGGCGTGGTTTTTACGTTCACAACATCAAGCAGCATTTTGTATACCTATCTTGTACCAGCTCGCAGAGCTTGTTTGTAAGTCCCTTCCCCCTTTTGAAGGGGAAGGCTAGGATGGGGGTGAAATCTTTGGGATGCGACGAAATTCTACCCACACACTAACCCTCCCCTGCATGGGGGAGGGGATTAAAACTTAATGCCTGAAATGCCTAA
>PLYB01000023.1 GCA_003151655.1 Gallionellaceae bacterium
ACGGCGCACGCTCTCCGCGCGACCTTATGTACAAGGCCGAATTGGAACGCATGCGCAGCGACGCGGACATTCAATTATCCGTGGACAAAGCGGAAGACGGCTGGCAAGAGTTCTGCGGTTTCGTCCCGGCCAACGTGCTGGACAAGAAACNNCCGCCGATCATGATCAAGTTCGTGATCCAGAACCTGCAGCAACTCGGCTTCGCGGACGAACAGATTTACACCACCATCGAAAACAAGATGAAATGCGGCCTCGGCAAATGCGGTCGCTGCAATGTCGGTAAAGATTATGTCTGCACCAAAGGACCGGTTTATTCCTGGGCGCAGTTGAAAGAGTTGCCGGAAGAGTACTAAGACACACGCAAAAAGCCCGTTCCCCCAAAGCTTGTCGAAGGGTGAATGGGCTTTTGCATTTCCTCTATCGGCCTTGCGTCCGGAACAACTTGTTGAACCGACAATACATTCGCATTACCATGAGTCTTGACACTTCATCAGAGGATGCCGTCATGGCACAGACACTCAAACTCGAATCCACCTTGACCGAAGACAATCCCGTGTTGGAGTAATTCCTGAATTTCCTAGCTCGCAACTTGGCCTCCCATCCCGAACACTTGAGCAGCATTGATGCCGGATTGCGCAACCGTATCAAGACACTGGTAAATAATGCCGACGTTGATCTTAATGCACCCTTGGCCGTTGAAGACGAATGACCCCATTGGTCATCAATGGCTGGACGATATTCGCCCACCCGCTTTTTTGGACACCTTGATGTGCTGACCGCGCAAGTCGCCGCGTTGCAGCAAAAAAACCAACGGCCTGCAAATTAACTTCTAACCAGCTTTGAAGGTATAATCAAAAGTGCTGGTTCCCGATTCATCGCTTGGAGCACGTGAGTACAATTAACTGATGCCAAAAGCTGGACTATTTCATGTAAATATTAGGTCATGTGATCCTGCAAACTTGGGTAGCGCTGATGCTGCACTTGTTGGTATGGGAGACGATGGTTTTGATTACGTTATTAAGACTGTTGAAAAAACTCCTAATGTGCCTGCCTCAGAATGGTTATGCCACAGATTGTCAGAATTATGTAATATCGTGGTTCCCCAATATGCCATACTTAACATTCCTAAAATGAAACCGGCTTTTGGCTCGCGATATGACAGTGCTTTCGAAACAAATACACTGCTCATTTTGGATATTCTGTCCGGTCAAGAAAAGGCTAATATCCTAGCTGAAAGATTATCCGCGATTTATGCATTTGATCTTTTTGTACATAACGATGATCGGCATTTTGGAAATTATATGTTCACAAAAGCCATGAATGGGTATTCAGTCAAAGCATTTGATTTTAGTCGCGCATGGCTTCATCACGGATGGCCATTGCCGGATTTACCTTTACATCCATCATGTAATACCGTTGATTGTTTCCGTGACTTAATAAAACATCACCAATTTAATCTGAAGGCCGCTGATGTGGTACTGGATCGTTTAAGTGAACTTAATGTAGGCTCAATTCAGAATATTCACACTGAAATGCCTACCGAGTGGCTACCCAAGCCTAGCCGGAACAAAATAATAAAATGGTGGCCAAGCAAAGACAGGCTCGAGAGAATTGAATTTATTAGAGGAGGATTAAAAGATGGAACGCTCTTATAAATATGCAGTGTTGCGGGTAATCCCTGATAGCAGGCGCGGAGAGTGTGTCAATATTGGCATTGCTGTATTCACGTCCTCTAAGGTTGATATAAGGTTAATTGCCTCGCTCAATAAAGTTGCTGCCATCGACGGCAGCATTGATTTGCATCGGATCGCCGCATTGCCTGAATCTCTAAAAGACTACCTTTCTTCCAAGAAGAGTGTTGAAGCGAAGTACAGCGCTTTTAAAGAGATAGGATTTGTTTCGTTAAGTGAACTGGGATGGTTTATGTCTGAAAATGACGGCGACTATGAGGCTTCTATTAAAAGGCTAATGGTTACATTGGTAGAACCAAAATCTCGGTCACGTCATATCGTTGCTAATACTAAAATCACAATTTCTCTACGAGACCAATTCAAAAAGCAAAATATTTTAGGTAAGGACGCGAAAGATATTACCAAGCATTTGGTGATACCCAACTATCCATTATTCCCAGACGAGGGACTGTATGCCGATTTTGTGCTTAAAAATGGGGTTTACAGAATTACAGAAACCGCAGACCTGAGGGCTGAGAGCGGTTCTGCTGCCGACAGGCGTAGAATTGCAGCCGATGCCGCCATTAAGCTCGACAAGGCAAGAAAAAAATTCAAGCGGTCATCCAAAAGATATGTTGTGTACGGAGCATCACCCGGGAGTGATGCAAGCCAGCAAGTGAATTTACTTGGTGATTATTCTGATGGCATATACAACATCGGTAGCAAGACAGATATGGCTTCTTACATGGAACTCATTATGGAAGCCGCCAGTCAAAATCGTCAATTAGAAAAACACATTTAAACAAAAGGTTGATACCGCAAGGTACGAAAAATTAAGTTACCCCCGGCAAA
>PLYB01000157.1 GCA_003151655.1 Gallionellaceae bacterium
TGAGAATGCGGTCAAAGGTTTTCAACACCGCATCCTGAGTAATCACTGTCACATCTTTTTCGCCCGAGTGACGCTGAAACATGATCTGTTCGGCATCGTTTCTGGCCTGCTCGATGACATCGCGATTTTTAGCCTCGATCAGTACGCGAATCAGCCCGGTGGTGTTAAATAACTGGTGCGCCGATTCCACCGGCACGATAACGATTTCATCGGTATTGAAGCCCATCGATTGCCCCTGCGACGACATGATACCAATGACGCGGAAGCGCCTGTCGCCCAGCCTTACCCACTGCCCAACCGCCTGCGCGTTGCCGAATAATTCCTGTTTGATTTTTGTGCCCAGCACGCACACCGAGGCGGCTTCATGAATGTCGCCCACCGGCAGAAAGCGCCCCATACTCACTTCCATGTGGCGCACTTCCAGCAAGTCGGAGGTGGAACCCAGTACCACCACTTCGCGGTTCAACGCATCAAGAGAAAGTGAGGCGGAGCCGATGGTCAACGGAGCGACACGCTTGATCGAGGTGCTGCGCAACAGTGCCTCGGCATCGTCCACCGTAATATCGCGCGGCGTCTGCCCGGACATCATGCTGGCACCGATACCGGAGGTTTCAGTACGCCCCGGCAGCAGGATCACCAGATTGGTACCGAGCGAGGAAAACTGATTGACGACATAGCGGCGCGCGCCTTCGCCCAGAGCAGTGAGCACCACTACCGCCGCGACGCCGATGGACATCGCCAGCATCATCAACAACGTGCGCGTCGGACTACCGCGCAGGCTGCCGGAGGCGAATTGCAGTGTGTCGGCGAGTTTCATAGCGCACGCCTTTCGTCGGAAAGAATGCGCCCGTCCAGCATGTGTATCTGCCGTTGTGCACGCGCGCCAATCTCGGCATCGTGGGTGACGATCACCAACGTAATGCCGCGCTCGGTTAACTGTTCCAATAGTTTGAGCACTTCCCAGCCGGTGGTGCGATCCAGATTGCCGGTCGGCTCATCGGCCAACAATATCGCGGGATTCATCACGGTTGCCCGCGCGATGGCCACGCGCTGGCGCTGTCCACCGGAAAGCTGATCGGGGCGGTGGTCGGCACGCTCGCTGAGGCCGTAACTGGCGATCAGTTCAGCCACACGCTGTTTGCGTTCTTCGGCTGCAATTCCCGCCAGCATCATCGGCAATTCGATATTTTGCGCCGCCGTAAGGCGCGGCACCAAATGAAAAGACTGAAACACAAAACCGATTTTCTGGCTACGCACATGCGCTTGCTGCTCATCGCTCAAGTCGGTGACATTGCCGCCATCCAGCAGATAAGTACCGTCGCTCGCCCTATCGAGCAAACCGAGCAGATTGAGCAGCGTTGATTTGCCGGAACCGGACGGCCCCATGATGGAGAGGTATTCGCCATCGCCCAATTGCATGTTGATGTCGAGCAACGCGGAGACTTGCTGGTCGCCGACAGTGAAAGTACGGCTGACGTTTTGTAGTTCGATCATTTTGCTGCGGGGGCAACGCCGGGTTGGCTTACTTCGGGCAGCACGATCACGCCCGCTTTAACCCCTGCCCTATCCAGCGAGAAAACGATCTGGTCGCCTTCGTTCAAACCAGAAACAATCTCGGTATATTCCCAATTCGCCAGTCCGGTTGTTACGGCGCGTTCCTCCAGCTTGCCGTCACTCTTGTAAAGCAGCACACGCTTGCCTTCCATCAGCGTCTGCGTTGGAATACGAATTACTTTCGCATGCAGTTCATTCACGATCTCCACATCGGCGCTGTAACCCACCAACAGATTTTCGCTCTTCGGCAGCTCGATAAATTCGACTTCAACTTCGACCGTACGCGCTTGCTTCTCCAGCTCCAGCACATACGGCGCAATGCGTTTCACTTTTCCGGCAAAGGTGCGGCCTTTGATCGCATCCAGCGTGATACGACTGTTCTGCCCTACCTTCACTTTGGCGGCATCCACCTCATCAATCGGCGCACTCACGAACATACAACTATCATCGATCAAATCAATGGTCGGCAGCGTCGGAATTCCCGGCGGTGAAGGAGTGGAGAATTCGCCCAATTCACCGCTGATATCCGCCACCACACCGGCAAACGGCGCGCGCAAAACCATGCGCTCCAAACTGGTCTGCGCCACTTCAATGCGCGCTTTTGATTGCTCAATATCACTGCGCGCCCCTTCACATGCAGCTTGGCGCGATTGGGCATCGGTCAGCGCCCGATCAAGTTGTTGCGATGAAATAAAACCTTTTTCTTTTAGCTCTTTGGATCGTTCGGCATCGCGCTGCGATGCCTCGGCCATACTGCACACTTCACTCACCCGTAATTCTGAAGTCTTCAACTGGTCACGCGACAACCTTTCCTGCGCGTGCATATCCTTATCCCAAAGTTCGAGCAGAACCTGCCCTTCAACAACACGGTCGCCTTTTTTCACCAGTAGCTTTGAAATCTGCCCGCCTGCCGGAGCCGACAACTTGGCGCGGCGACATGCTTTGACTGTACCGGCGCGCGTATTGCTAACCGAAGCCTCAACGTTGCCCTTGTCCACAGTTTTCAAAATCACCGGCAACGGCTTGCTGCGATTTAAATAAATGATGCCCACAATCACTGCAACAGCCACAATTGCGATGACCACAAACTTCACATAATGGTGAGAAACTTTACCGGACTGAGGGAGAGCCATTGTTGCTCCTGACTGTTCGCTGAAGAAATAATACGACTATTCGATGGTGCCGAAACTGAGAATCGAACTCAGGACTGAGCGTTACGAGTGCCCTGTTTTACCACTAGAACTATTTCGGCCTTCAACTGGCTAAATTATATCAGCAGCTTTGCGGGGTTACTCAAGAGCTTGTTTAATTCTAAAATTTCTCAATCAGCCTGCCGCTTAAACAGCACTGGCGCGCCGACCAATACCATCATCCATACGATAGCCGCCCCCGCAGGCAAGTCGAACCACACCGAAAGCAATAATCCCAAAACATATCCGGCAACTCCGATCACATAGGCCACCGGCATGCGCTGCTGTTTGAGTTTGTGCGTCGCCAGCGCGGGAACGATGAGACTGGCGAACACGAGGTAGATGCCGACCAGTTGCACCGAGGCCGTCACGGCGAGTGCGAACAACGCGTAAAAACCCAGCCCCGCCAGCCGCTGATTGAATACGCGTAACAATACCAACAACACAGCGGTGACAAGTGCGGTGATGACGAGCTGGCTATTGCTCACCCACAAGATTTGCCCTACCAGTAAATCTTTCAGATGCTCACCCGCATGTACATCGCGGCTCATCAGCAAAATGCCGCCAGTGGCTGCCAGCACGAACAAAAGTCCGATGACAGCCTCTTGCGTTTCGGGCATACGTCGTTCGGTGTAGGCCAGCAAAGCAGCCCCCAGCAAAGCACTCAGCGCCGCGATACCCTGTACTGCAATGGGGTAACCCGTCAGATCCAATAGCCCTGCGATGATGACGCCGAGACCGGCGATCTGCGCCACGGCCAGATCGGCAAAGATGATGCCGCGCCGCAAGACCGTCATACCGAGCGACACATGGGTCGCCAGCACGAGTAAGCCCGCGATGAGGGCGGGGATGAGAATACTGAAGTCGATTGAGTCCATAATTTTTCCTTGCCAATGGCGCTTTGTCCCTTCCCCTTTTAAGGGGGAAGGCTAGGATGGGGGTAAAAGTATTGGAGCCGCAAAGTGTCTACCCCCTCCCTAGCCCTCCCCCTGCATGGGGGAGGGAATGTTTAGCTTAATTGATTGTTTGGGTTAATCCTCGTCCCTTATTGCTTTTGCCCCGCCAACAGCCTTGCCACCGTATCGTCAAACAAACCGAACAAATCCTTTGCGCCATCCGTGCCGCCCACGCTAAACGGCAACACCACTGCGGCGATATGTGCGCGCTCGGCGATCCATTCGGAGGGTTTTGGATTTTGATAAGCTGCGCGGATCACCATTTGCGCAGGATGTTGGCGCAAGGTCGCGAGCACCTGTGTCAGGTGTGATGCGCTGGGTTCCATGCCGGGTTTGGGTTCGAGTGAGGTGACTTCATTCAGTCCCAGCCATGATGTCAGATAGGGAAATGCTTTATGTTGCACCACAATATTAGCGCCCTTCAGCGGGGCGGCTTGTTGCTGCCAACGCTGCAATGCGGCTTGCCATTTCTGCGTGAAGGTTTGCAAACGTGCAGCGTAGAACGCGCCATTGGCGGCATCCAACTCACTCATGCGTTCCGACAACGCGCGTGCAATCGCCGGATAGCCCGGTGCATCAAGTTGGATATGCGGATTACCGGCGGCATGCACATCACCATCGGCGCGATCCAGATGCGTGGGCACTTCCAGCATGGTGACATA
>PLYB01000055.1 GCA_003151655.1 Gallionellaceae bacterium
TATCATGAGTACAAGTAATCTGCCCGATCTGGACATCGGCTCGGCCAGCATTCCTGCGTACGGAGACATTGCCGCGCTGGCGGGAGGGCAAGTGCCGGACACGGCACTGATCGAACGCCTGGCAAACGAGTTGTTCGCCGCCGTGCCGGGCGGGCTGTCTGGATTCTCGCCATCGCTGGGTTCTGCTGCGCCGCCGCGCACCAATGATCTGGCTTTCCCGCTGACGGGTGGCGATCCTCTTGATTTGCATTTGGACACGCATCGTGCCTCAACTCCGCAATTGCCCGTGACTAATGACTGGGCTCCCGGTGCAGATTTCGCAGTGGCTCCCAATCTGGAAACAAGTTATCCGGGTGAAGACGTGCTGCGCGATTTGCTGAAAAAAAATGCTAGGGAGCATCCGAAGATGACCGGTGCGACGCTGTATTTTCTGGACGAGGCTGCACGGGCGAAGCCAGGCTTTTCACGTTCGCCCTCTCCCCTTCAAAGAGAGAGTTGGAGCGGGGATGGGTTTAATCAAACACCCGCAGCAAGTCAGATCGCGGCATCCGCCCATCCACCATTCGACGTGCTCTCAGTACGCCGCGACTTCCCGATTCTGAAAGAATTGGTGAATGGTCGTCCGCTGGCATGGCTGGACAATGCCGCGACGACGCAGAAACCGCAGTCCGTGATCGACAGGCTTTCGTATTTCTATCAGCACGAGAACTCCAATATCCACCGCGCGGCACATGAACTCGCGGCTCGTGCCACCGATGCCTATGAAGGGGCGCGCGACAAGATCGCCAACTTCATTAATGCAAGCTCCAGCAGCGAGATCGTGTTCGTGCGCGGCACCACGGAAGCGATCAATCTGGTGGCGCAAAGCTGGGGACGCAAGAACATCGGCAAGGACGACGAGATCGTCATCACCTGGCTGGAGCATCACGCCAACATCGTGCCTTGGCAAATGCTGTGTGCCGAGACGGGGGCAAAACTGCGCGTAGTGCCGGTGGATGACAACGGTCAGGTGCTGCTGGAAGAGTACGAGCACTTGCTCAACTCGCGCACTAAACTGGTGTCGTTCACGCAAGTCTCGAACGCACTCGGCACGGTGACGCCCGCCAGGCAGATGATCGAGATGGCGCATCGCGTTGGCGCGCGTGTGCTGCTGGATGGCGCACAGTCTGTCTCGCACATGCGTGCCGATGTGCAAACTCTCGATTGCGACTTCTTCGTATTTTCCGGCCACAAAGTGTTCGGCCCCACCGGCATCGGCGCGCTGTACGGCAAATCGGAAGTGCTGGCGGATATGCCCGCATGGCAAGGCGGCGGCAACATGATCGAAGACGTCACCTTTGAGAATACGCGCTACCACCCCGCTCCGGCAAAGTTCGAAGCAGGCACCGGCAACATCGCCGATGCAGTCGGCCTCGGCGCGGCCATCGACTATATGCAGAAACTCGGCATCGACAACATCAACCGCTATGAACACGAGTTGCTGGTGTACGCGATGAAAGCGCTTGGCAGCATACCCGGCCTGCGTCTCATCGGCACTGCGCCAGACAAGACCAGCGTGTTGTCATTCGTGCTGGATGACTATCAAACCACCGAAGTCGGCGAAGCACTTAACAAGGAAGGCATCGCCGTACGTACCGGCCACCACTGCGCCCAGCCCATCCTGCGCCGCTTCGGGCTCGAAGCCACCGTACGTCCCTCGCTGGCGTTTTACAACACGCACGAAGAGATTGATCGACTGGTGAGTGTGGTGAGGCAGTTATCAAGAAAGTAATTGCTGCAGTTCAGCAGAAAAAGCCCCGGCATATTTTGCAAGCCGCTAGTAAAAAGAGTTGAAAATGTGAGGCCCTGCCAGAAAACGAGCAGGGCCTTTTTCTAATCAGGAAAAGACAGTCAGCTATGAATTAGCGCTGCCTGATACCGGTCGTTCGCCAACCATCACAATCGACCCGAAGCGGTCATAGCAGCTAACCTTCTCTATCAATCATCAGTCGGGCTACAGACATAAAACCTTGACGACGCATATGGATGTGCAGGCATGTTCGGGAATGAAGCGTAAAGTGTAGTCCAAATTAACGTTCCTGTTACTCGGTCAATCGCAATCGTCTGCAACATATCATCCTTCGTTCTATTCTGCATTGCGAAGAAATGCACTAGATCGTCATCAATAATCTTATAAGGGAAGTCAACATATAAATTTTTCTTGCCATCGAAAAATGTTGTGGTTGCAACCATTACCTCGGCTGAATTAAAACTAAGCCTAAGACGAGCATCAGCATAGTTTTCTATTTTTCCAGTTACATTTGGAGGTGCCTTCTTGTCGTCGTTAAAACCTTGCAGGGTGTTGTTCAGCACACCCTTGCAATAAATCACTGCTGCGCTGGGTTGTGTTGCAAACTTCGGCATGGGAACTGAATGTTCGGCAAGCGGATTGGACACCGCACTGTTGCTCACAACCGCCAGTAACATCATCAATGTTAGTTTATTCAATGTTGCCTCCTTAGTCTCTTAGGGCGAAATCATTCTAGCTCTTGTCACCAAGCAATGTGCGAAGCTCATCTTCAAGCTCTGACAATGCGGCCGTCGTCGGCCCGTTTAGTTTTTCGTGAATCTCAATCCAATTGTTAAAATTGTCGTTTGATTTATTCTGCTCGACGGTAAATACGAACATATTTATCGCCCTCACAAGTTCCAGATCAATAGCGTTGATTTGAGCAGCTGTCAATTTTGGGATGAATATTTGCCTCTTCGGGTAATACAAACGAAAAGCATTAAATGCATTTATGATGTCCTTGTATTTTTCTTCCTTTGATTTGTCTCCCGCTGGCACAAACGGCTTCACGTATTCCGTTACTTCATAAAGCGTTCTGAGTAAAGAATATGTTTCAGCGATTACATCGGCTCGTCTTTCCTGAAGGTTCGAGAACAAAATGTTCCGTTCGCTTGCAGTAATACTAAGTTGAGACCTCAGTCGCTCTACTTCTACATCTGAAGCACTTTTCAATTTTGCTTTGTGTGTTTCAAGCTTCTCATCGTACTCCGTTTTGATCGCATTTTTTAGCCGCTCCCCAATCCAAGATTTCGTAAGCCAAAGCAGGATGGCCGTAAGCGTGGCACTGACAGCGGCTGGCGTTAATACTTCCAACAAGAAGCTTTCCTGCATGTTGTCTCCTTACTTATGACTAGCAGTTATTCATATAACAGTTTCGTCCGGGCATGTTTTGATATTGAAACGAGATTATTCCGCTATAAGCGAATGTCTGTTTCTGGCACATACCAGTTATAGCGACCAGCGATCTCGATGGAAGAAAGATTCTATGATTTATGTCAAGGCACTTATTAGTCGCTTCGGGTCAAATTCAGTCTTATGGGTGTAGATCGACCAAGCGGTGCGGGCAATGCGCCGAGCCAGTATGACCAGAACCGCAGTGCTGGACAAACCCTTTTCCCGATAGTGCTCATAGAGTGGATGCCAAGCCTTCGTTTTTGCAGCCGACAATGCAGCAAGGAAGAGTAAACGTCGCAGTTCGGACGGGCCGCGCTTGGAGAGGCGCCGTTTGCCACGATGCTGTCCCGAGTCATCTGGTCGGGGATCTAGCCCTGTGAACGCAACAAAGGCATCTGCGTTCTTCAAGGGCACACGCTCCAAAACGTTAACCAGTGCGGCGCTGACAACCGGGCCGACGCCGTAAATCGTGCGCAAGTGCGTGACATGTTGTTTGCGATCTGGATTTGCCTCGACCAGTACCTTGACGCGCTGGTCGATGCGCGCAATGACCT
>PLYB01000295.1 GCA_003151655.1 Gallionellaceae bacterium
ACAAGGGGAGGCTGGGAGGGGTTTAGTGCATTTGAAATAATTTCGGGAGCGACACTCCCAAGTTTGAAAGGTTGGTTCATGCATTTCCCTCGTAGTAGTGGTATTTTGCTTCATCCTACTTCGTTACCCGGCGCATATGGTTCGGGTGATTTTGGTGCGGACGCATATAATTTTGTGGACTGGCTGGTCGCTGCCGGGCAAAAGATGTGGCAAATATTGCCGCTGGGCGGGATCGGCCCGGGAAACTCTCCATACATGAGCAGCTCGGCTTTCGCCGGGAATGTTCTGCTGATCGACCTGAATGATTTACATGCACAAGGCTGGCTTGAGGCTGACGATTTAACTGTACACGAGGGATTTGCCGCGCAGCGGATTGACTATTCCGTAGTCTATCAATACCGCATGGAAAAACTGCGCATCGCGGCCAAGCGTTTTTTTGCCGACAGGCAGCAGCATGCCGAATTCGTTGCATTTTGTGCATCCGAACAATCCTGGTTGGACGACTACGCGCTGTTCATGGCCTTGGCGGAAAAATTCGAATGGCGAGACTGGGCGCAATGGGAGCCTAGCCTGGCCAAGCGCGAGAAAAAAGCTTTGGCTAAAGCCATGGTTGAGCAAGAGCAGGAAATCGAGTTCTGGTGTTTTTGTCAGTGGTGTTTCTTTCGCCAGTGGCGAAAATTAAAACAGTATGCCAACCAGCGCGGAGTTCAAATCATCGGCGACATTCCGATTTTTATCGCTTATCAAAGCGCAGAAGTGTGGGCGCGTCAGGACTTGTTTGAGTTGGGGGAAGATCTTCAGCCTACCGTGATCGCCGGGGTTCCTCCCGATTATTTCAGCTCCACCGGACAGCGTTGGGGTAACCCGTTATACCGTTGGCCGGCGCACGAAAAAGAAGGGTATGCGTGGTGGATAGAGCGCATACGCAAAACAATCGAACTGGTGGACATCGTCCGTATCGATCATTTTCGCGGCTTTGCCGGGTACTGGGAAATTCCGGCTGCCGAACAAACGGCAATCAACGGCAGATGGATGCCCGGCCCCGGAGAAAAATTGTTCAATGCCATTCAGGCGACATTGGGCACGCTGCCCATCATCGCGGAAGATCTCGGTCTTGTTACGCCGGATGTGGTGGCACTGCTGGAACAGTTCAATTTGCCCGGTATGCGCATCCTGCAATTCGCCTTCGGCGGCGGCCCGGATAATATTTACCTGCCGCACAATTTCAAAACCAACACGGTCGTTTATGGCGGCACGCATGACAACGATACCGCAGTCGGCTGGTTCAATACCGCCTCGCCGCATGAGCGCGCGTTTGTGTGCAAATATCTTGGCATTGATGGCGCGGAAATCAATTGGGACATGATTCATGCCGCCTCTCAATCAATTGCGGATATTGCCATTCACTCGTTTCAGGATGTTTTGGGCTTGGATTCCGAGCATCGCATGAACCTTCCGGGCAAAGCCGAGGGCTATTGGGAGTGGCGCTTCAGATGGGATCAGGTAGCGCCCCGTCATTCCGAAAGGCTGTATGAAATAACCGCCGTGCATGGACGTTGTGCGGCGAATCGTTTAACGTTCTAAATGCAGCGGCAGGCTTGGGTGTCGGCACTATTTGTTAATTGAATAATTGACGACTTCCGCCAGACCTCGTATATTCCATCTCCATGTATACACCAATTTCTTCAGCGTCAATGATGAGCAAACGACTGTGGCTAGCCTCTCTAGCCCACTGCCGCAGCTCGTTCCTGTTTTAATTTCGTTTTTATAACCGGGCAACTGCGGGTCATCCCGCGTTGCTTCATCTCCGCCCAAGACCCGCATAGCTCAACACCTGGGGTCTTAACATCATGGCAAATAACACTCGCAGTCTTTTCGCTAATCGGGATGTGTTTCTCGGCGTTGTCTTTGCGCTGCTGGCAGCGGTTGGCTTTTCAGCCAAGGCGATTCTTGTGAAGCTGGCCTATCTCGATAGCGTGGATGCGGTGACCCTGCTGGCGCTGCGCATGGTGTTCTCGGTGCCGTTCTTTATCGGTGTCGCGCTGTGGGCAAAGCAACATCATGCCGAGCCGCTCAACACGCATGACCGTTTGCTGGTTTTGGGGCTGGGCTTGATCGGCTACTACTGTTCCAGCTTCCTCGATTTTCTCGGCTTGGAATATATCTCCGCCGGATTAGAACGCTTGATCCTGTTCCTCTATCCGACCATGACTGTGCTGCTTACGGCGGTGTTATACAAGCGCGCCATCGGCAGAAAAGTGCTCGCGGCGTTAGCGTTGTGCTACGCGGGAATCGCTCTGGTGTTTTTGCATGATGTCGGCACGAAAGAGGGCAGTATCGTGCTGGGAGCTTTGCTGGTGTTCGCCAGCACCTTGTCGTACTCGATCTATCTGGTAGGGGCAGGGCATGCCATCGCGCGTATCGGCAGCATGCGCTTCACCGCTTACGCGATGGTGGTGGCGAGTGTTGCAAGCCTGTTGCAGTTCGTGGTGATGCGTCCGTTGAGTGTGCTGGAATTGCCGATGCGCGTGTACGAGCTTTCCATCGCGATGGCGATTTTTTCCACCGTGTTGCCGGTGTTTTTACTTTCCTTCGCCATTCACCGCATCGGCTCGGGCAGCGCCTCGCTTATCGGTACGGTCGGACCGGTCAGCACGATCTACATAACGTATGTGTTTTTAAATGAACACATCTCGCTGTTGCAGATTGCCGGGTCGATACTGGTGTTGGGCGGAGTGCTGATCATTAGCCTGAATAGCAAGAAACAGTAGAGATGCCCGCTAGGCTTTCGGCAAAGGGTAGTCGTCGTATAAATGTTTGCCGAACGCTTTCCACACCTCACCGGCATGCACGAAGCGATCATGCCCGGCGGCATTCTCCATCGTTTTGAGCATCAAAGAGGCCAAGGCAAAAAGTTCGGCTTTGGCTGTTTGCATGCGGTCGTGAGAGGCATACGCGGCATTGGCATGACTGGGGCCGAAGGCTTTGCACTCGGCAGCCAGTTTTTTCATGGCCGTCTCGTTGTGCCAATCCAGACCGAGCGCGATCATGTGCCGCATTATTTGGGTTTCTATACTGGAGACTTCTTCGTGATGGTTTTCGATCTGACTCATTCGAGTTCTCCTTTGAGGAAGTTCTAGGCTGGGATTGTAATTGAGTTCGATGGTTAATACGCGGGTGTATGAAAACGCCAGCTACCGCCCCTTTTTCAAAGTATGTAGGATGGGTTGAGCGTAGCGATACCCATCGCCATACCCTGATAATTGATGGGTATCGCTACGCTCAACCCATCCTACATAATGCCAATCCGTCCAATATACTATCTTGAGGGGATGGCACTCGGCTCTAAGGGATTATTTAGGTTAAACTTACGTATCTTTAATAACACCCGAATTAACTGCCATGGCTCAATATGTAATGTCGATGCTCCGCGTGAGCA
>PLYB01000240.1 GCA_003151655.1 Gallionellaceae bacterium
TGGCCATGGTAAACGTCTTGCCGGAGCCGGTCACGCCGAGCAGCGTCTGATACGAAAGCCCATCTTCAATCCCCTCCACCAGTTGCGCGATGGCCGTAGGCTGATCCCCCGCCGGTTCAAACGGCAGGTGCAGGCGGTAGGGACTATTAGGGAAGGTTTGGATGTTCATGGGTGGCAAGTATTGTACGGGGAAAGGCACGAATGCAAAACGGGAAAGTGGCGTATTACACGACACATCCCGCCGCTAGCCGTATCTGTTTTCCGCAGCGTTGCGCCAACGCCTCGTCGTGTGTCACCAAAATCAATGTCGTCCCTTGTGCTAAATTTAGTTCCAGCATAAGTTCGATGACTTGCTTGCCGGTGGCAGCATCGAGGTTACCGGTGGGTTCGTCGGCGAAGAGTATTTTTGGTTGGGTAACGAAGGCGCGGGCAAGTGCGACGCGCTGTTGCTCGCCGCCGGATAGATGCTTGGGTAAGTGATGCGCGCGTGCACTCAGTCCAACCAGATGCAACGACTCGGCGGCGCGTTGGCGAGCATCGGCAACGCCGCGCAGCTCCAGTGGCAGCATGACGTTTTCCAGCGCATTTAGCGCGGGAAGTAATTGGAATGACTGGAATACGAAGCCCGCCAGTTCGCCGCGTAATCTTGCCCGTCCATCTTCATCCAATGCAGACAGGTTGGTGCCATTCAGCAGCACGCTGCCGCTGCTGGGCAAATCCAGCCCGGCCAATAGACCCAGCAAAGTGGATTTTCCGGAGCCGGACGCACCGACAATGGCGAGGCTCTCGCCAGCCTCCACCGCGAAAGTGACATCATGCAGGATAACGAGCGGTTGATCGCCGCTTAATACTTGCTTGGTGAGCCCTTCTGCCTGCACAATTGAAGCCATGAAATCCTTACCCCTCAAAATTTTTTTGTTGCTCGCCACGCTGCTGCTGCCCTACCCTGCTCTCGCCGCGAAAAACATTCTGGTGTTTGGCGATAGTTTATCAGCCGGCTACGGAATTGCACGCGATGCTGCGTGGGTCAGCTTGCTGCAGCAGGAATTACGGCAAAATAATTCACCGTATGCGGTGATGAATGCCAGCATCAGCGGCGAGACCACATCAGGCGGGCTGCGGCGCATCGGCAAAGCGTTGCAGGAACATCAACCGAAGATCGTCATCATCGAGCTCGGGGCGAACGATGGATTACGCGGTTCGACCATCGGCGATACTGAAAAGAATCTTGGCGCGATCATTGAACAATCGCGCAAGGCAAATGCCAAGATTGTTCTTCTTGGCATCCAGATTCCGCCCAACTACGGTCTGGATTACGCCAGACAATTCCGCATGCTCTATCCTATGCTGGCGAAACGCTACAAGGTGGCACTGGTTCCCTTTATGCTGGAAGGTATTCCAGCGGAACAGTTTCAAGCCGACAATCTGCATCCCAATGCGAAAGCACAAGCGCAGATACTGCGCAATGTAGAGCGGGTGTTGAAACCGTTGCTGTAAACCAAGCTCGCCTGATTTATCTCAAAGTAATGCCGTTTACCTACGCACCGAATCCGGGGAAGGCACTCGCCACGCCCGCGCCGAATTTTTTGGCCAAACGATCCGCGATACCTTCGTGCGTGGTGAAGTCAACAATGTCTTCCGCTTTGATAACATCACGAGCCACTGAATACACAGTGCCAATTTCATCGGCCAACCCCATCTTGATACTCTGATCGCCAGTCCAGAATAAACCGCTGAACATTTCGGGAGTTTCTTTCAAACGCTTGCCGCGCCCTTGTTTCACCACGTCGATGAATTGCTGGTGTATCTCTTCCAGCATCTTTTTAGTGAACTCGGCATGCTTGGGATTGAGCGGAGAAAATGGATCCATAAATCCTTTGTTCTCGCCTGCCGTCATCAGGCGACGCTCCACGCCCAATTTTTCCATCGTGCCGGTAAAACCGAAACCATCCATCAGCACGCCGATTGAGCCGACGATACTTGCCTTGTTGACATAAATCTTATCTGCGGCAGCCGCGATGTAGTAACCACCGGAAGCGCATATATCTTCGACCACCACATACAGTGGGATATTGGGATACAGCGCGCGCAGACGGCGGATCTCGTCATTGACGTAACCGGCCTGCACCGGGCTACCGCCAGGGCTGTTGATACGCAGGATAACCCCCTGCGTGTTTTTATCCTTAAAGGCATCTTGCAGACTACCAATCAGGTTGTCGGCACTTGCGGCACTATCCGCTGCAATCACGCCATGCAAATCAATCAAAGCCGTGTGCTTGCCACCGGACAATCCGCTTTCAGATTTATTGAACCATCCCATAAATAGGAATAGCACAATAAACAAATAGGCGAACGTCAGCGCTTTATAAAAGATGCTCCAGCGCCGCGCACGACGCTGCTCCTGTATCGATGACAGCGCCAGCTTTTCCAGCACGCTACGTTCCCAGTTATTTTGCTCAGACATATTCGCTATTGTTCCTTAAACGTTCCATGAAATATCGTGCAAGTATATCAGGCATAAGCTTTGAACCAAGCGCGCAATTCGTAAAAATCCCCTACCAGCGCCAATGGCTTCAGTTCGCGCAATTGCTCCGCAGGATGCGCACCGTGCGTCACACCTACCGCATCGACTCCGGCATTGAGCGCCATTTGCAAATCGTGCGTGGTATCCCCCACCATCAACACCCGCTCTGCGGACACACCCAGTTCGTCAATTATTTCCAGCAACATGGCCGGATGCGGTTTGGAAAAGGTCTGATCGGCAGTACGTGTTGCGTGAAAATATTCACCCAATTCGCTCGAAGCCAGCACACGATTCAGTCCATTGCGATTCTTGCCCGTAGCCACCGCCAAAAGATAACCTTGCTCATGCAGTTCGGTGATCGTCTCGCGAGCCCCGGCAAATAGCTGGATTGCAGCATCCTGAGACATAAAATGTTGGCGATAGCGTAGCGCCAATGGCCCATACATGGAATCTGGTGCATCCGGTACTGCATGACGCAGAGCCTCTATCAGCCCCATACCAATAACATGGCGTGCTGCTTCATCGCTTGGCACAGGGAGATTTAAATCACGACAAGCGGCTTGGATCGAGCTCGAAATTACCGCTGTCGAATCCATTACTGTACCGTCCCAATCAAAAACAATTACATCGTAGCGTTTAGTCATTTCATTCCGGAATTTAGATCAGAAAAAAACTCCCCTCCAAGGAGCGGGAGTTTTATCGATATGTGGATTTGTCGCTATTCTACCTCGTCCACTTTGGCCGCGGGGCAGACTAAACTCAAACGGTCATGTTGTTAAAAATTCCAACGGAAGCCCAGCGAAGTAAATATTCTGGTATTCGTTGAGGTTTGAATGGGGCCGGTGGTGGTGGTTAGCTCGGCACCCAAGTCCGCATTAATGCTAATGTCTTGTACCACTTGGTACGTGGCATGCACCATAGGCATATTGCGTGACAGGCTTGCACCGTAATTATCGGTTTGCTGATAGAAATTCCACGAAGAGTCGAGCGAGAACTCACGACCGAAGGACATTCGGTTGTATATAAATAGGGTTTCTCCATTTTGAACGTAGTCACTGGTCACGTAGCTAGTGCCAAATGTTGTTATATCTGCATTTGAATAAAGATTGCTCGCTATCAATTGGGCGGTCACTGTCTTTTCTAATCCTGTTGCAGGTGTCGCAGTCATATATCCGGCTACCGTCTGGGTGCCATCTATATTCAAGCTGCCACTGGCTGACAAGCCGGAAGTATTAGCCAATTTCATATCCACACCAGCTTGCCAATTTGCACTCAATTTTTGCATGACACCAATCTGTGAATAGGCCGTACTGACAGTACGATCTTGTGCCAGTTGCTTCAACAGCGCCTCATTCATAGTCGGCATTGCCAGCAGATCCTGCACTGAAGTTGTCGATGCACCATTCAATGCGTTTCGAGTGCTTAAATTTTTCCGATAATCGGCAATGAAATTGAAGGTGGTTCCCGTCTCCATCCCATACGTTCCGGTGAACATAAGCGTGTTCAGCGCATTGTAATAAATGTCGTAATCAATTGCGGAATAGGCTGTCTTTTTGCCTTCGAAGTATCTAACTTCAGCGCCCACCGCACGACGGTCCAGAATACCTTCGATAGTTTGATTCTGAAAATATACCGACACGGGCCCCTTATCTACACTGAAGCCATAGAAAGTTGGCTGATTACTGGAAGTAAAGTCAACCAATTGCCCGGCCACCCCATTAACACGTATATTTTGTGCCGAGCCAACACCTGCATAAACGCCATCGAAACGTCCCATCACTCCGGCACCACCGGTAGTCTGGCGTCCCACTCGGGTGGAATAATCCGCAGTACGATTCTTCAGCTCAAAATAGGCGGCATAAGTGCGATTGGTGTTGGTTGATTGAGTGGAGTTAGTTTGCGCCGGTAAAAAATTTTGCATCTGCACATCGCGATAAACCACACGGTTATCATAATTCTCGCTGACATAGCGCCCGATGGCATCGACATTGCTGATCAGCGAAGACTGATCCTTCATGGAATAAGTATCTGTCTGGGTAGTACCGTTAAATTGATAGGTGGACTGCAAATTGCTTTGTCCAAAATAATATTGCGAAGAAATACCGCCCTGAACAAAACTGCGGGGTTCGATTTTTCTCGCTGGCGACTCGGCTTTGGCCGATGGTTCAGACGAGCCTAATCTGGCCAGACGCTGCTTGACCCGCTGCACACCGGGGTCGCCCTCGGTGGTATAGAGCTTCAAATAGAGCTCATATTCCACTTTGGCCTTGGCCTGTTGACCGCCGCGCTCGCGCGCCACGCCCACCCATTCCTGCGCATCCTGCGAATACATGTTGGGAGGCAACATCAACAGCTTGTTAAACGCTTCCGTCGCCGCAGAATAATTTTTCGCGGAAAGTGCATCGCGCCCGGCCAGCATGAGCTTATAGGCCTGCTGGTTGTTTTCAGCCTGCATCGCTTCCGGGCTACCTGCGGCAGGTGTAGCTTTCTGTTGAACAGGCGGCTGTACTGCTGGCAAGTACGGCAAAGATAAATTGCTTATCTCCGGCGCAGCCGATTTATCTGACTTGATAGTAATCACGAAACTGCGGCTATCACTACCGGCGCTCACGGAAAAGTTAACTTCTCTGGCAAACTCGACCACCAGCTTTGGCTGTGTTGCCTGATCGCGCGTCGTCACGGTAAATGCCGGGGTCAATGAAGTTGCTGGCGAATTGCGCACTTCTTGATCCGCCCAGGTTTCAGTCTGATCCGAACTCGGCACACGCTCATAATAAATTTCCACAACGCGAGACTTTTCACCGGGCACGTAGCGCAAAAAGTGTACCGGTGTGGTGAGCGTGATCGTTGCCTGCGCATCATCACCCCGTTGTTGCAGGCTAATATCCTCCAGCGGAGCAGCAACAGCACTGACTGTAATGGCAACCAGCGAAAAATAACTTACCGATAAATAACGCTTAAATAAAAGCCGATATTTCACTTTATCTCCTGACTAGCAATATAAGTTAAGCAAATACCTGTCTTCTCCGGCACAGGTTGAAATCCATTTGCAACTCCCTGAAACAAAATTCTCACCCAACTCAGTAAATCATCTATTCCAAGTGGTATATGAACTGTGACATCCACTTGCTCCGCAATCCTTGGATTGATTGTGATTATGTGTTTGCGCACCCAATACATTTGCTCCGGTTCGATGGCAGGGTGCGCAGGGTGAGGAAACGAGATAACCATGCAAAGAAGCGCCGGTTATCCACGTAGATGCAGTCGGATGACAGGCGCTGCAAGCTATGGTTGATGGCTGAAAGTACGATGTGGCAACGTGGTTAGCTGGCATGCCTCCAAGTGCGCCTAGCCAAGTTGTCGTGGTAGTGTGGCAAGTATTGCAATCGCTCGTTCCAATGGAGGTATGTCCGGAAAATTGGGCCGTTCCTGTTGCACGGTTACCATTGTGACAATTGGAACATGGCGTACCGGCAGAAGCATGGTCATACATCGCAACTAACCAAGTTGTATAACTGTGATGGCATGATTCACAAGCTATCGAGCTGTTTTGAGCGCCATGAGCAAATCCCTCAGGTGTGGTTCCGCCAATATTGTTTTTAAAATAAGCCGACCCATCACATGCTGTTACTGTAGGGCAATGACAAGTAACACAGCCCGAAACCACCCCATTATGATTCCAGGAAGAAGGGAGCCAAGCACTAGTGCGGTGGCAGTTGTCGCAAGACTTGGTCGCTTTATTTAAAGAAGTATGACTCGCGGGCCTTCCTGTTGCAGTAAGACGGTTGTGACAGCTTGCACATTGGCCGGGAGTGGCTTTCCCATGGTTATAACGCGCTCCGAAGAAAGTTACCGTATTGGTATGACATACCTCACAAGGCTCCGTAGTCACAAGATGCGTTGACGGCATGGATAATGCGACAACACGTTGACCTTTCGTGTGGCATCCTGAACAATTACGGGGAGTTCCCTTGAATACCCCGCCCACATGGCAACTTCCGCATTCTGCAATGGCATGAGCCCCTGTCAGCACAAATCCGGTGCTCATGTGATTGAAACGCTCTGTCTGTGATTGTTCACCCGTAGCGGTGGCATCAGATTGCGCAGCAAATGCAGAGAGCGAGAGAGAAAGCGACAGTATTACCAACGCGGTCATCAGCGACTTGGGAATAAAAAATATTTTGTCCAATGCGAGCTGTTTCATTTCTTCTCCTTAATCATAATCCCAACAACGGAACGAATACTCACCTGCAAATCATTCCTACTTCCGTCCAACTCTTAGTTACCTACACCGAGTTTTACATCGCGCCACTTGTTACCTTCGTGGCAACGGTCGCATTGCGGACCGAAATCGCCGTTGTGCACGTCATCTCTGTCATGGCAACTACCGCAAGTTTTGGAAGTTTTTACTTTTCCTTCCATCGGACGCAGGTGGCACTTGTAACAATCCGAAATATTCTGGTGCGGGCCGGCCAATTTAAAGGAAGTCTTGTCGTGATCGAAATCCCATGACTTCCAACTGCGGGTGTTATGGCATTCCTGACACTCGGTACCCAAACGCCGCTTGTGAACTTTATCATCGTCTTTCGCATGACATGAAAAACACTCCGACTTGGCATCTTTGAAGGTCACCGCAAGATGACATTTCTTGCACTCCACCAGTGAGTGGTTCCCCAGCAGCATGAATTTGGACATGGTGTTGTGCTTGAAAGCAGTCTTCTTCCAGTCCTGTTCGTTATGGCAGCTTTCGCACTTCTTGCCTTCCTGTCCTTTGTGCTTGTCATCTTTTTCGTGACAAGCAAAGCACGTGGTTTGCAACTTGTCCTTGTACAAATCACCCTTGTGACAAGCCACGCATTTCACCGGAGGACGATGTTTGCCCAGCAACGGGAATTTGGTTTTTTCGTGATCAAATAAAACCTCTTTCCAATCGCGTTCAACGTGGCAGCTTTCACACTTCGTGCCAAAGTTACCTTTGTGAATCTTGTCGTCATCCTTTTTGTGGCACGACACGCAGGTCGTTTGTAACTTGTCTTTGTACAAGTCGCCTTTATGGCAGCTAGCGCACTTCGCGGGTTTGTGTTTACCCAACAGCGGATACTTGGTTTGCTTGGTGTGATCAAACAGTATCTCTTTCCAATCGCGCTCGGCGTGACAGCTCTCGCATTTCGGTCCAAAATTACCCTTATGTACCTTGTCATCATCCTTCTTGTGGCAAGACACACAAGTCATCAGTAACTTGTCTTTGTACAAATCGCCTTTGTGACAGCTGGCACATTTTAAAGGTGCACGATGTTTGCCCAGCAAGGGGAATTTGGTTTTCTTTTCGTGATCGAAAAGAACCTCTTTCCAATCGCGTTCGGTATGGCAAGTTTCACACTTGCTGCCGAAATGCCCTTTATGCGCCTTCTCGTCATCTTTCTTGTGACAAGAACTACAGAATTTCGGCGTGTCCTTGTACTTCTTGTCGATGTGGCATTTATCGCACTTCACATCATCGTGCTTGCCCAACAACTTGAAGTTAGTCTTGTCGTGATCAAACTTCGTCGTCTTCCAGTCTTTCTCGCTATGGCATTTCGAGCAGTCTGTTCCCAGCTTGCCTTTATGCGCCTTTTCGTCGTCCTTTTTATGACAGGACACACAAGTCTTGGGCGTATCTTTGTACTTGCCGTCGATGTGACACTTGTCGCACTTCACATCAAAGTGCTTGCCCAACAGCTTGAAATTGGTCTTGCTGTGATCAAAGTTGGTAGTCTTCCAATCTTTCTCGACGTGGCACTTGGCGCAGTCGGTACCCAAGCCGCCTTTATGCTTGTCATCTTTCTTATGGCAACCAATACAAGTAGAAGCAGCCTCACTATATTTTTTACCTTCAATATGACAGCTCTTGCACTTCACCTTCTCGTTGAGATGGCCGCCCTTTAATATGAAGTCGGTCTGCGTATGATCGAACTTGCCCGTATCAAAAACCACGACCTTGGCATCGCGGCCTTTATGGTCGGTATGGCATTCTTTGCACTGCTTGTCCTCTTTGATACGGCCATGAAAACCGCGCTTCTCGCTGACATCTTTACCTATGTCTTTGTGACACTCCCGGCACAGACCGGACTGAGCCGTCTTGTCAAATTTCTTATGACACTTATCGCAATTTTCTTCTTCTTTGGCGTGAGCCTTAATAACATCACCGGGCGAAACCACACTCCCGAATGCCCGTTCGGTAGCCGGAAGAAAAAAACAAAGAAGCAATAAAGTGCGAAGGAATAGTGACATTTATTAACCCGTTAAATCAATAAGCGTGAACCGCATATACATGATAGAAGCCGCTAAACACCATCATATACACCAGCGGGATATGAAAAATATGCCAATACGAGAACAGTCTTTCGTAGGTATGAAATTGCGAAGCATCGCGTACGGCTTTCAAATAAGAATTTATCTGTTCAATATATTCGACAAACATACCTTCCATCGTTTTCAATTGCGGGGTCGTGAAGTTTTTTTCACGCGCCTGCGCTTGCATAATGGCATGCAATTCTTTTTTAAGCGATTTTGACAACAACTCGGTTTGAATTCCTATTGAAACAAATTTAAACAGACCCAGCTTGCCTGCCTGTGCATTTGCCTCGGACTGCACGCGAAAATCTTCCAATTTTCGCTCTATCTCCGGCGCGAAGCTGAAAGTAGATTTAACATCGCCGGACTGGTCCAGTTCAGCTTTTAATTCATTGACCGTGGCTTGCCGCCCATAAAGTCCATGGTGAATTTTAGTATAGAAGAATCGCCCGAACGTGCCACTACCCGAAACCAGCAACATGCAAACCAATGCCACGCCAGCGTTGATCGATGAGATATGAAAAGTTGAATGGAATAGAATCACTGTTGGCGCCAGAATACCCAACACCATATGCCATCTAAACCAACCCGGCAATACACCCAGCGAACGAAAAAAGCTTACCCGCTTCCGCAAAGGGTAAAGCAACAAGGCGAGAAGCATAATCCCCCCCACCAAACCGAGGTTGTAACCAAAATCATCCCCCGGCTTATAAAGCTTCTGGGGAGAAACGGCGACGTAACCCGCAATCAAAAGCGCGACAATGACCAGCAAGAATACTGCCCAGCCATAGTCTTTAGAATGAGATTTTGGTGCTGCACCCTTCTTATCGTTCATCACTTTATCTTGCGTCTGCGAACTCATAATTTCTCCCACAATCCCAAATATTAACGTGGGCTTTTTTCCCACGGCTTGAATTTTAACCGACATTTTCCCGTGTGGCAAATAAAATAGCGCACACGCTCAATCAAGTATACCCTCTCCCTCGGGGAGAGGGGCTGGGGGTGAGGGAGTGTCTTGCGCGCTGTAACTAAATGTTTTGCAGTGCCACATTTTTTCCCTCACCCTAGCCCTCTGATTGGACAACTAGCCATTCGACTAAGCACGATGTTGCCGTGCAAGTCGCTGGTTATCCCCGAGGGAGAGGGGATTTATCCACGAGGGAAGAGCCCCTACCCCCCCATTGTGTCGTCGGAGCGTTTGCCAGCGACTTACACCCCGTTCGCCACATCTTCGACCACCTGCAAAAACTCATCGCCATACTTCGCCAGCATGGCTTGCCCTACTCCGCTGATTTGCCCCATTTCGTGCAAGGTTTGCGGTTTGCGATTGAGAATTTCCAGCAAAGTGCTATCGTGAAAAATAACATAAGGCGGCACGCCTTGTTCGCGGGCAAGTGCGGTACGTTTGGCTTTGAGCGCCAGCCAGAGCGGGTCTTCGTTGGCTCCGGCGAATGCTTCGCGGCGCAACCATACCTCCTGTTCACCGCACAGTACCGGGCGCGCTTGTTCGGTGAGCTTCAAGCCGCCGTAAGCTTCCATATCCACGCTGAAGTACGGGATAATTTATTCCCGCCTGCTCATCATAAATTATCTGTCTTCAAACTGCCGTGCCAATCCATCCAGCGTCATGTTCACCGCAATGGCATTGTGCGGAATCAACACATAGCGCCAAGGCTTACCACCATTTGCGGAGGCATAGTCTGAGGCATTCTTACAAAATTTGATTGCGGCTTCCTTCTTGGTCAATACGACGGGATCAGTCATCTGGTTGCTGGCCTTGGGCTCCAGCATGTATTTCATATCTTTCGTCTCGGCTACAAAATCGGGCTGATACTCCAGATGGTTTGCACCCTGTTTATAGAAAATCTGAAACTGTCCCTTGGCAGGCTTGAACCACTTCTCCGTATCTCGCTCAAGGATTGCTGCCAATACACGCTCCGCTTCCGAGTCGAATTTTTGCACCGGATACAAGCAACGATTGAATCCACCAAATACATACTTCGACATATTGCTCTTGTCTGCGGGGGAAACAAGGTAGTTAGCTGCGGGTTCATTCACTGAATAGGTGTAGGCACTGGGCTTGAGTTCCATAAACCCTTTACTTACCACGACTTCGTAATCAACGGCCTCTTCCCAACTGTGCTCCTGCATTTGCGCAAAGATGAATTTTGCAATCGGTCGCTGGTAGCAGCGCAACACCTTCCCCGCATCTTCCTCGGACAAGTAAGAGCAAAAATGTTTAACGGTTTGCGCGGCTAGGTCATACAGCAGATCAGCCTGATCGTCGTAAGAAATATCGTCGATGTCCACAAGCCCACTGACGACGTAATCCTCCATCCGATTTTCTTCAATGCCGCCATGCCCCAGCGCGACCAATTCACGTTCGTTGGTGCGCAGAAGTTGTATCCAGAGTTCCTCTGATACAGCCGGATAGTTCAGCGCATCCAGATTCAAGGTAAACGGTTTGAATCCGGCTTTCACCTCTCCTTTCGGCACAACCAAGATGCGCGGAATATCTATTGTCTGTTGTGTTACCAACTCGACCGTTCTAGCCACTACAGCGGCGAAGTCAGGCAGTTCGATCACGCCTTCCAATTCCATCTGCGCGGGACGATGTTGTTCTTGCACCGCCTTGACGATAGCCGCCTGAACTTCTGGATTTTTTAGGTGCGCCAGTGTCGGCACGGTCATTGGCTGATTCTCCAACTTACGAATTACTTCGTAGGCAATCTTTGCCACCCTTTGATCTTCCGGCTTGGTGAAGACAGGCTGCACATCTTGCCCTGCCATCTTCGTACTATCCGTCGCATCTGCTGGCCTCATTCCCAACTGAGTAGCAAGCTGCGTCTGAGAAACTATCGTCGCCATCTTCTGACCAAAATCATCGTCATCCAACACCACTGCCTTCAAGTGGATGGCGGAATCGGGGCGATTCGCCTCATTGATAATTTCCTGAAATTTGTCATGCGCGATGATATTCAGCCTATCCACCGCCGTCACGCCAGTACGCTTGCCATAAGGCAGACGCAAGCCGCGCCCGATAGACTGCTCGATCAGGATGCGCGCATTGGCCGCACGCAACGGTACAATGGTGTAGAGGTTGGTCACGTCCCAGCCTTCTTTCAGCATGTTGACGTGGATGACGATCTCGGTCGGTTCATCGGTGTGCTCTACCTTGAGCAAACGTTCGATCATTTCCTCTTCTTCTGCGCCGCTCCGGCTCGAATCCACCTGAATGACCTTGTCCTTATAGCGTCCCTCGAAAAAACTATCCGACTTGATCAACGCCAGCAAAGCTCCGGCATGAGTCGTATCGCGTGCAATGACGAGAACGAAAGGCTTAACGATGGCATTACCTGTTTCGCGGGCGTAAGTTTCCAGTTCCACCTTTACGCTCTCGTGCAGACGCACACCGTCTTCCATCTTCATGTGCTCAATCTCTTCCGGCGACATCCCCGCCGGATTGAAATTCTTGCGCGTCACCACGGCAGGCTCTTTCACAAAGCCATCTTCCATCGCCTTACCCAGCGGGTAATCGAGAATAACGTTCTTGAACTGCACTGAACCCTTGGCGGTTTCCACAAACGGTGTCGCTGTCAGCTCCAGCCCCAGAATAGGCTTCAGCTCATTGATCGCTTTGATACCGGCACTGGCGCGGTAACGGTGCGACTCATCCATCAGCAATACCAAGTCTGGCAATCCGGCTAGATAATCAAAGTAACTCTCGCCGATATACTCCGACAGCCGCTTGATGCGTGGAGACTTACCGCCGCGCACTTCGGAATTGATTTTAGAAATGTTGAAAATGTTGATGCGCACTCCGCCGAACAGCGTGCCGCTGGCCGGATCGCGCTGGTCATAGTTGTCGCCTGTGATAATGGAAGGCGCATCAATGGCGAATTCAGAAATACCCTTGAACACATATTTCGGATGCGTGCGGTTACTGAAATCCGCGATCAGCTTGTTGTAGATAGTCAAGTTTGGTGCCAGCACAAAGAAATTATTGATGCCATGCGCCAGATGCAGATAACTGATGAATGCCCCCATTAGCCGCGTCTTGCCTACCCCTGTTGCCAGCGCAAAACACAACGAAGGGAACTCGCGTTCGAAATCACTAACTGACGGGAATTCGCTATGGATAACTTCCAGTGCTGAAGCAATATCCGCCCCTTTACTCGGAGGCACGATTTCGGTGATGCGATCCAGAATCTCTAACGAGCGGCGCTGCGGCGCACGCAAACTCAAGCGCCCTGCAATGGCGTTCACATGGCGGTTCATTTAGACTTTTTCTCCTTTGTCTTTTTGCTCTTTCCCGGTGCAGCTTTCGTGGCAGCTGTTGAAACTTTCTTAACAGTTGCTTTGCCGGTTGCAGGCACCAAATACCGAAGCTCTCGACGAAGCTCACTTTCAAGCTCCTCGACAGTTGGTAGATGGAGTTGATAACGGCTGGTGAAAATGTTGCGCTCCTGCTGTTCACCCAGCGTGTACTGCACCACTGCATCATTTTTGTCCGGGCATAAGATCAAACCCAAGGTCGGGTTGTCACCTTCAGTGCGTCGCTCGCGGTCGTAGTAATTTACGTAAAACTGAATCTGTCCAAGGTCGGCATGGGTCAGCTTTCCTACTTTCAGGTCGATCAGCACAAAGCACTTCAATACCGTGTGGTAGAAAACCAGATCAATGTAGAAGTGGTCGCCATCAAGCGTGATGCGCTCCTGCCGCGACACAAACGCAAAACCTTTGCCCAGCTCCAGCAGGAAGGTTTCCAGATTGCCGATCAGTGCCTGCTCCAGCTTGGATTCCACCAAGCGCGGCGATTCCGGTAGATCAAGAAACTCCAATACCACCGGGTCTTTCAGCACATCTATCGGCTGTGCAACTTCCTGACCATGAACTGCCAAGCGCATTAAGCCTTTTTTGTCCTTGCTCTTAGCCAACCGGTCGAACAGCAGACTGACGATCTGCCGTTCCATTTCGCGTGCCGACCATGCGTTGCCCGCTGCTTCTATCTCATAAAAGGTACGAGCTTCGGCGCGATTAACTCGCAGCAAAGTGCGATAGTGCGTCCACGAAAGGTTATGATTTAGTTCACCGGGTTGCCATGATTTGGCACGCACTGCGTTCGTAATGTGTACCGCCTTGCCATTCACTGATGTGCCCAAATTCCGACGCACCATCTCGGAATTCTCAGACTGATCAGATTTCCGACGCACTGCGTCGGAATTTACCTCCGGCAACAATTGCGGATATTCAAGATAGAAACGACGAAACAGTTCCAGATTATCCACACCGTAGCCAGAACCAAAGTCCGCTTTCAGGCGTGCCGCCAGTTCCCGAAGCAACTCCGCACCATAACCCGCACGCCGTTTGCCTTGCTGCTCCTCCTCAACAATCTCCCTCCCGATCAGCCAGTTCGCCATAACCTGCGTGGTATTAACCGTGCGCGCAATGTTGCTACGGGCGGATTCGAGAATATCCCGAACGCGGTCGAACAAAATCGGTGTATCAAGCGCAGCCTTCTTAGACTTTGTAACCTTCGGTTTTGCTGTCATGCTTCGCCCTCCCCAAATAGACCGCCTTGTGCTGCATTCACCACTCGACCCTTTGCTTTTGTTCCCTCGCCCGCTTGCGGGAGAGGGCTAGGGTGAGGGGGAGCTTTCGGCAAACTCTCAATCTGCAACGAATAATCATCATGCCCCCACTCGCAGCGCGACAGCACCTGCTTGGGAATTTTCTTAATCGTAAGATTCGGGTACGCGCCACGTCCACGGAATGCGGTGCACAACACCAGCAGGCTGCGCTCCGCTCCCGCCTCATCGGAAAGTTGCTGCAACTGCTCGTGGTTCAGGTTCGCCGTGGTGACGTAGATAAAATCCCGCTCGGTGGAATGCCCGTGCATCCAGTAATGCGCATCGCTTGGCGCATAAGTGAAGCCCTCCAGTTTGCACAAGGCTTGCGCAAGCATTTCCGCGTTGTATTCCTTGTTGATCACCCATTGCCCGTAAGCATCCTGCCGCAACAGGCTGGGCGCGAGTTTGTAATAACGGAAGCCGCCGCCGCCCTGCCAATTTACTGCCTCGGAAATGCCGCCCTTATCCTCGCCATCAATCACCTTTTGCAGGCGCGGAATGATATGCGTGTGGCAATGCTCGCCCAACTCAATCATGATCCAGCGGCGACCCATTTTGTGGGCGACCGCGCCAGTGGTGCCGGAACCGGCGAAGGAGTCGAGGACGAGGTCGCCGGGTTTTGTAGCCAGTATCAAGATGCGTTGCAATAGTCGTTCAGGTTTGGGTGTGGCAAACACATCCTTCGAGTCCAATTCGACCACCTCGCGCTTCGCCTCAAGGTTGTCTCCAACTTCGTCTCGCAACCAAAGTGAATTTGCGATTACCCCATCTTGCACTTCATGCAGAAAGCGTTTCAGTCTAGGAGCACTTGTCCCATTGACTCCAAACCAAACGCGATTTTCAGCTATTAACTCAGCAAAGCGCTCTTGACTAAATCTCCAGCAGGTACCGCTTGGCGGTAGTGCTTCCCTGCCGGAAGGTGATTTGATCGGATAGATATTGGGTGAGTGACCCGTCCGAGCAAATTGTGCGCCTCGTTGCCCGCTGGTCAAACTTACAGTGAAGTTATCCGACATCCAAACGCCCCTTGGATCGTTATCGGCATTCGTGTACTTGGCTTTAGAAGCATCAGTTCGCGGAAGTAACTCCAACTTCAAAGCACGTCGTTCTTTCGAATAAACGAGTACGTGATCGTGCGAGTCAGAAATGCCATCTGAGTTGCTCTGTGCCTGAAACTTTTTTTGCCATATTACATTCGCTACAAAATTCGGGCGACCAAAAATTTCATCGCACAACACTTTCAGATAATGGCATTCGTTGTCATCAATCGTGATCCACAACGAACCATCATCCGACAGCAAACGCCGGATAATCTCCAGCCGGTCGCGCATCAGCGATAGCCAGATCGAATGTTCCACCCCGTCGTCGTAATGCGTGAACGCACTGCCGGTGTTATACGGAGGATCAATGAACACGCACTTCACCTTCCCCGCAAATTCCGCCTCCAAAGCCTTCAACGCCAGCAAGTTGTCGCCGAAAATGAGCTGGTTGTCGAAAATGTCGTTATCCGTTACCCGATGCTTCGCGTGATAACTCTTCGCCGGGTCTTCCAGCAAAATGCGTGGCTCCAGCTTGGGCCGGTTCTCCTTGCCGATCCAAGTGAGTTCGAGTTTTTGTTTTTTAGTCATTCATTCCCCAATGGCTCAACGATATAAGCTTGCCTTCCCGATGAAAGGCGGATAGAGCCTTCCTGCCATGACTCTACCCGCACATAATCAGAAAGCCGCTCCCGCCCAAATTTTTCGATAAATCGGTGAACTAAGATGCGCAACAATTGTGACACTTCTTCATGGCGATGAGGAATATTGTCGTTACTTACATGTGCATGAATGATATTCCCCAGATACTCGGAACCTTCATCACGCCTTTCAAAGAGTCCCCCGACCACAAGAACATTATGCAAAACCTCAGTATAGCCAGCCAAGTCTTCGTGATACACAAATTCAAAATACAAATTCAGGACAATTGATCCAACGTATCGCTTAAACCGTGGTGGCACATTTCCAGTAATCAGGATGGTGCGCAGACACTCCCCAAGCGAGAGGATACTGCTTTTGATGGGATTACCATTCTCATGACTCAGGGTTGTGTCCACCAATATTGCATTGGCCTGTCCTGCTGGCAGTTCCCGCACTTTCCGTATCCAACTGCACTGTGTTGAAATTATCTCATATAGTAGAAAGCTATAAGGTGTCGGGAATTCAGCGTCTGGGTCAACCTTTTGCGGATCAAGGCGGTAATTACGGCAGATTCGCTCAGTAAAGTAAGGAAAATAATACAACCACATGTGCCATTGGATATTCTGGTCTATCGCTTCTGACACCATGATGTCGAAAAGACGAATGCCAACAAAGAACGGGCATTTCCACTGACCACGTTCATGATAATCTTCGAGGGGAGCGTTATAGCGGTCTTCATCGTTGCTTTGGTGCAGACGCTCCAACTCCGCGATCATCTGCTCACCTATCGGTTTCCATACACCCAGTGCCTCCGCAACACGGACATCATGAAAGAGAAACCACAACAGTTTGTTGCCTTCTGGGATGTCGTAACGATGTCCAGATAGATTTTGGTTGTTTTTTACTTCCCAATAGAGCACGCTTGCCGTATCGGAAACCAACTCCCGAAAATACTCAGCAGAAAAGTCATAACGCTCGTCAATGTTTAAGGCAAGAATTTTCAGTCCGAAATATGGGCGAGTTTGAACAACGGCACGAACAAAATCTGGTCGTAGCAGCACACCCCGAAAAATCTCCACGGCTATCTGCTGCTCGATTTCGTGAAGTGGTAGTAGTCGAACAAATCTTCCGGCAGCCCGCACAACGGTTTTCTTCGCTCTACCGAGTGCCGACAAATCAGCCTGATGTCCTTCTTCGTCCTCCCGATTTAATCTTAGCAGCACATTTTCAAGTCGATATGGATAAAGTGACTCAAGCCACCTCTGGAGCCTTGGAATTGGGAAGTCTGCTTTGTAAATTCGGACAAGCTGGGCAAGATGTTCTTCCGCGATACCTAACACTTCCACATGCTGGCCTTGCGTGGTTAGCTCCTCAACCAAGTCTCTTAGCCTATGAATTTTACTTCGCGGAAGGTGCGCAATATAAATGCTAAGTGGGATGGCTAGAACGCTTATCAAGACTACCAAGTAAGCCAATTCGTTGGGCTTAAGCCCCCAGCAAGAAACATTAGGAAACCAGCCCGCCTTGGCTAACGGTTCATAGAATTCAAGAGCGTTGACTATAATGAATGCAGAGCCTGCAATCACAATGTCGGAAGACCTAACTTTCAGTGCTAGGTTCAGTCGCTGGGCACGGGACATCACCGCAAAAACGGCTACAAGTAATGCCCAAAAAGTTAGCAACCCGTCAATTGTCATCGCTTACATTTACCTGCTCGTGGATTCGGTGATGGAGCCAGCAATGCAAAGCTTTCCGAAAAGTAGCTCCAGCTTGTGCCGGTTCTCCTTCACGAGCCAGGTGATTTCGAGTTTTTGTTTTTTGCTCATGTTTTATGCACCAGTCATGCGACCTTCTTTTTCACCACCGCATCAAACACTTCATGATTGATCTGCGACTCAACCCGTTCGTTATTCAAAAGCTTTAACACAAAATCCACGTTCGTCTCGTCTATGACGATAACGCCATTGTGAATCGTCAAATTCCAGCCCTTTTCTTTGTTTCTTTCATGTAGTTCTTTCAGGAATTTCTTGTCCTTGTAATACGCGCTTTTTTGGATCGACGACATTTTTCGAAGCAGATGAAGATTAGAGCCAACCATCTTCCGTATAGGCTCAATATCGCTGAACACTTTCAGTTCGATAAATTCCGCAAGGATTACATCACGGTTTTTCTCCATCCCTTCGCGGAAATTCAGCGCACTCTCGAATTCTTTTTTATTGGTGATGAAGGTCGTTCCGTCGTAGGCGAAAAAATCGATGTGTGTATCGATTGCAAATATCTTTTTGTCTTCAAGGTCGACCAGCTTCTTATCTTCGAATAGAAAATAGGACACTGATTTTACCTTCGTCGCCTGCGTAAACTTGTTAATCTTCCGCACGCCATACACAACGCTCCCGTCATATTCCAGCTTAACCACATATGCCCACGAATCCAGCAGATCTTCGTATTTCTCCACTTTCTGATTTGCGAGTCCTTTGTCAACCTCGCCTTGAATCTTGGTGAAGTCAGTTTCCGATGACTCGATGGTGAAGATTTGGTTGTCTTGATCGGCTGTCAGAAAATCATATGGTTCAAGCTTGTAATCGCCGTCCTGTACACGATCAGTAACGGCTTTCTTAAGCTTGTTCTGGAGCTTTTTGTCGGCATCAACACGCAGCACCGAATAATGTGCTTGCTTGTGGATGTCCAGATTTCGCTTGACTAGCCAAAGAGTCATTGCCCAAAGCTTAAAATCGGTCTGACGCAAGTGAGTCAGTTTCTTTGCAATCTTAGCCGCCATTATTTTGCTCCTTGGGTTGGACTTTACTTACGAAGTAAAGGAAGTTGGATAGCTTCTCGACGATGCACGTATCGCCAAGTTGGAACTCATGTTTGGAAATCAGCAGCCCCTGAACGTCGCGAACGCCATCCTTAAACTGGCAGTCATAGAGGCCATAACCAGCCAGAGCAAGAACAGGATTGATGAATACGTTTTGTGTCCGGTAGGCCAATGCAAACATCAGGCACATGAAGACGAAGAGACTGAGCAGCGTCTTCCAATCTCCAAGGTTGAAATTGAAGAAGGAAATCATGTAGGGAATCGTATACGTAAACATATCCCCGGACTTGTTTGAGACCTTCGATATTATTACGGAAACGCCACTTTCAATCTTGTTTGCGGCCACAAGAACAACAGTACAAGCAAGCAGCGCCGTTACCACAACGATTGTTGCGGCAATCGGGTGCATAGGAAAAAAAGTCGTGTCACCCAAATCTTTGATGATAAAAATCAGCGCCAACGGAAAGTAGGAGCTGACAAACATCAACAAAGCCGGAATGAACTTGAGCTTCATCTGGAGCATCGCCGCATGGAGGGCAAGCAAGTGATAATTGGTTCGGTCATGCCTCGCTCCTAGAGAGAATCAGAGGATCGGTTTTACGATCCAGACGGGTTCAGGTTTTTTATTTTTACCCATTAGAAAGTCCATCCCTGCTGTTGCATAAACTTTTCAAGGTCTATGCAGGGCACTTTGAAATGCGCACACACGTTGGGAATTTTTGCTGCATTAGGTTTTAGTTGCTCTTCCGTAACGACCGTACCACCTTTTATTTTTGCGCACGCAATAACGAAGGGATCGGCGACAGGGGTTCCTTTCAACCGCTGCTGCTCCCCGATCAGACTTTGGAAATGCTTAATCTGCAATATCTGCGCAACGAACTGAAGTTCAGCAGCATTCGGGGTGGTAAAGATTTGCTTGTTTTGTTTCGCCCATGCCAGCACATCCGCACTTACGTTTTGCCGTCCAAGTTCATTCCAAACTTCACGGGTTGAAATAAGATTTTGCCTTTGTACCAAGCCGTCCAATCCATCCCAGATGGTTTTGAACACGCTTGGATAAAAGTGCTGGAGTGAGCGTATTGAACTGGTGTCGAACACGTAGATCATGCAGCAACACCTTGCAGAATACGCTGCTCCAGCCCGGCAAAATTCTTGGGTTTTATCCCCAGCATATCAGCGGCCTGTTCGACACTAAGCTGGTTTTTATAGTGGCGGCTGACAACTTCTCGTGCGAAACGGTCACTCAGGTAAACATTCTGTGAAGCGTACCAATCGCCGCCTGACCCTTTTTTCTGCTGTGCCGTCCATGCTTTGGCCTTCTGCTCATAGAAAGCGGCGGTGACGCGATCTTGATCCAGGAACCGGCGCAACACTGCTTCGCGGCTGACGCCATATCGCGCAGCGAGGTCTGAGAACTGCTGTTCGGATGCCCGCTCGATGTCTGCCGGAAACTGTTTTGCCTGCATCTGAAAATCGGGCGATGGGATCAGAATTTCCGCAGCGATTGCATTGCAAAACCGCTCAATCTGTTTTTCCTGATCCGGCAGGCGCTCAACATATCGCTGGTCGAATTTGCTCAACCCGTTAACACTGAGCAACAGGTGCGCAAGCTCATGAAGCAGGCTGAAAGTTTGTCTTGTCTTGGTTGTGCTGTTGTTCAAATAAACAACCGGGAATTGGCTGTCAACAAGACAAAATCCGGAAATATCCTTCTGCACGAAGGATTCCTTGAAAATGAAAACGCCCTTGTCCTCTATCGCTTTCCGCCATTTTTTTAGCGCTTGATCTTCATCCTGCCAGCGAATTTGCTCTTCGAGAGCGATACCCAGATAGTTCCGAACTGCTGCTGCTTGCTCCACAACTGAACTCGCACGGGATAACGACAACTTCTGCCAAATGCAATGTTCACTGGGATTACGGGTGCCAAACAATTCCCGTAACGCGAGCTGGTATGCGTGGGCACGGCGGATGTGCAGGTGTGTGTCAGTGGCAAGCGATTGCAAATCTTCCGTAGGCAACGTCCTGAATTCTCGCGCAGGACTTACCTCTTCCGGGGGGGAGGGTAAGAAGAAAACCGCCAATGGGCGTTTGTAAATCTGATACGCCAGTTTTTCCAGTTGGGGATAGCTTGGGTATGGCCCATCTGCCTCCCAGGCTTCAATTTCTTCAACGGGTCTTTTCAAACGAAGGGCGACATCAGACACCGACAGCCCGATTGACTGTCTTGCCCAACGCATTACCTCTGGCCGCACACCGGCGACGGGTTCACTCTTCATTTCCTTACCCCAACAACTTACAGAGCGGAATTATCGCTCAAAAATGACAACGACTAGGAAATAGTCCAGCGTATCGAAAGCAATTGCTCGGCACGAGTGCTCTGGTTCATCTTGCCCTCTATCGCGGCAATCAATTCTTCACGCTGCTTGTCCACTTGATCCTGCGCGTCAAACAACGTTCGCCGCTTCTGGTTGCGCAGACCTTCAAGCGCCTTAATCTGTTTCTGTCCGGCGAGTTTTTCTTCCAGCGTCAATGCGGTCGTGGCGGCACGGCGGGCTTCCTTGATCTGGCGGTCGAATTCCTTGATCTCACGCTCCAAGCCAACCTTGAGGTCATCTGCCCAGCCATCCAGCTTGTCAGCTTCTTCCGCGAAGAAGCGGGCATTGCGCTCCGATATATTACGCTGAATGGATGCTTGACGCTGTTGGGTTTGAGTCTCCAGATGTGTGGTTGCTAGGCCAGGTTGAGCTTGGTCGGTCACACTTCCGGGCAGTGTCAGTAGCCGTGATGCGACTTCCTCATCCAGCATTTGGCCGTCGTCGGCCTCTGCCGCAAAAATAAGATGGTCTTCCGCCTGATCCAGAGATTCGACACTAAAGAGCGAAAGGGTCAGCCAGCCTGACTTGCCGATGAGTTCTTCCAGCAGCGAAACCTTGCCATCGTGTTGATCATAATCAAAATGAATCTCTGCCGCTGGCAACTCTCGTTTTTTTGCCTGTGCGATCAGAGCCTCGGCGAGTGGATGGTTTAGGCGATAAAGATGGGCCTCGCCAGAACGGCGCGGCAGTTCATATAAGCCCAACGGAATTGTGGCAGTTTGCTCCGGGAAGGGTTGTGCCTCAAGGCGGAACGAGGAGTCATTCAAAAATTCAGCGCGCCCGTCGAGTTCGTGCTGGGTCAGTTGAATGAGCAGACGTTCATAGCGGCTGAGGTAGGCTTTAGAAGCTGCATCTTGTACCTTGAGTTTTTCGCGCACTTCGTCGTCGAAGTTTTCCAATAATTGTTGGCGGGTGCGTGTCATCGACTCATTGATTTCCAGACTCAGTTCGAGCTGGAGTTGGTCGAAGGCGGTCTGGATTTCATCCTGTTTGCGGCAGCGCTGGTAGATGGCGGCGATGCGCTTCTCGAAATCCACGCCGGATTCGATGGCTCCCAGCACTTCGTCGCTGGCACCGAAAACGCCTTCGAATAACTGGAATTTTTCGGCCAGCAGCTCGAAAACGCGCTTGTCCGCTGCATTTTTGCGGTTGAGGAAATTCACGACCACCACGTCATGCTTCTGGCCGTAACGGTGGCAGCGACCGATACGCTGTTCGATGCGCTGCGGATTCCAGGGCAGATCGTAATTCACTACCAGCGAACAGAACTGAAGGTTGATACCTTCGGCACCCGCCTCGGTGGCGATCATGATGCGCCCCTGCTCGCGGAAATAATCCACCAATGCGGAGCGCATGTCTGCGGTGCGCGAGCCGCTGATCCGGTCAGTGCCTTGATGTTGTTCGAACCATTTGCTGTAGATCA
>PLYB01000103.1 GCA_003151655.1 Gallionellaceae bacterium
ATGGTGGGGCGTTTTGCTTTTACGCAACCTATAAATGCTGATGTTCGTTACAATCGCAATCTTGATTTATCACGGAGGCTAGTCATGCCAACCATCAGCATGTTCTATGGGATTCTCGTCCTGATGTATTTTAGGGATAATCGCTGTCATCATCTTCCACATATCCATGTTCGCTACCAAGGGGAAGAGGCTTCGGTGTCCATTGGACGGTTCGCTTCTTGATGGAATCCTACCGCCGAAACAATTGAAAATGGTGCAGGCGTGGATTGAAATCCACAAAGAGGAATGGCAGGTGGACTGGGAGTTGGCCGTCAATGGTGACGAACCTTTTCGAATTGCCCCGCTTCAGTGAGGTCATAAATGTTGATTGATATTATTGCGGTTCGTCCTTGTCCAGACTTCCAACTTGATCTCGAATACAAAAATGGCGAACGACGCAGGTTTGATATGCGCCCGTTGCTAGATATGAAGCCTTGGAATCGTATCGCCTTACCGGCTGTGTTTGAACGGGTGCGAGTGGATTATGGTACGGTGGTCTGGCCGGGGGAAATTGATGTTGCTCCCGAAACGCTTTACGATGATTCGGTGCCACTTGCGTCCTCAAGCGAACTTCCCTGAAGGGGCGTGGAAGACTACCACGTTGATAGGTCGGGTTGTGGAAGCGCAGTAATGCGTTAAGCTAACCGATACGTGTGCCCGTTTGTGAGGCTTGATCCTATAATATTAAGTAACATGCAAGTGAGTTCTGAAACTCGCGAATGCAATCAGAAACCCATCTTTACTTCTCCAGAATGCGTCGGCCAGTGGCGGTAATTCAGTTAACCCTGAACCGCACCTGATCCCGACAACAGTTATGTCTGACGACCATAGCAAGTTGGCCCCACTCCTTCCCATCTCGAACAGGACAGTGAAACGACTTCGCGCCAATGTATAGTGTACATCCGTTGTTGAATTGCGTGTAAATCTGGCCCACCATCGGTAGCGAAGCGATATTATTGCCCGATACGGGTTTGCAATTTGAACTCGCGTTGCGCGTATTGTAGGGTGTCAATAAGCGAAGCGCAATGCACTGGAGTTAACAAAAATCCACGTATAGATTTCCGCTGACGAATCCGGCTGAATATTTTCAAGTAATATTAAAAGTGTATTAAACTGCCATTATGATTTCCAGTGAACAGATACAGCAGGCCGTTGAACGGCTTGTGGCGGTGGCTAATCCGAGCAAGGTAATCTTGTTCGGGTCCTACGCGCGCGGCGATGCGACCGAAGNNGGTGACGAAATGATCCGGTTGCACAAGGCTGTAGGTGATGTGGGCATTGGCGTAGACGTGCTGGTTTATTCGGACAAGGAAGCTTCCCGCAGGAGCCAAGTGCCGGGAACGCTCTTGTACTGGGCGTTCAGGGAAGGGAAGGTGCTTTTTGATGCCCGGCCATGAGGAGGCATTGCGGGCACTACGGTTGGCGGAACGTGACATTGTCGCGTTCAGGGCGCTGCTTAACTCCCCGGAAGTATCGTTGGCATCAACCTGTTTTTTTGCACAGCAGGCGATTGAAAAATGCCTGAAGGCAGCGTTGTTTGAGCGCGGTATCGCATTTCCACCTATACACGATTTGGTCAGACTCGCGATGACATTGCAGGAACATGACGTTGCCGTACCCTGCCCAGCCGATGAGTTGCGTAAACTGAATCCCTTCGCGGTGACGTTTCGCTACGACGATACCGATATACCACTCATCTCGGGTACGGAGGTGGAGAAAATGGTTGACACTATGCACCGCTGGGCTGGCGAAGTGGTGAAATGAAATTAGACGGTAACGCGCAAGGGTTGTCTCCTGTCCAATGTTGGAGGACTAAGTGATGTGCAAACTGTTGATCGATGCCCCGATAAACGGCGAATCTAACTACCGGATGTCTCTAAAAATCCAGATTTCATCCCAACTTTTGTGAAGGCACGCGCGTGTTATGAGTAAAGCTTTTACACGGGAGAGCGACGACGCCGACGACGATGAAGAGTTGACGGCGTTACCCGCTATTCCTGCGGGAACCAAGAATTACATCACCCCTGCGGGTTTTCGTCGCATGAAGGACGAATATAAACAACTATGGGAGGTGGAACGTCCGGCACTGGTGCAAACTATTTCGTGGGCCGCTTCGAATGGTGATCGTTCTGAGAACGGTGATTACATCTACGGCAAAAAACGCTTGCGCGAAATTGACCGGCGTTTACGTTTTCTCGCCAAGCGCTTGGAAAATTCAGAGGTGGTTGATCCGGTTAAGCGCCAAGGTTGTGACCAAGTGTTTTTTGGTGCGACAGTGACAGTGTGTCATGGCGATGGCGTAGAGCGCACATACAGCATTGTTGGTGTCGAGGAGGCCGATGTAAATAAAGGGCATATCAGTTGGGTATCGCCGCTGGCGCGCGCGCTGCTCAAGGCTCGCCCGGACGACGAGATAAAATTGATGCTTCCAAACGGGATAGAAGAGTTGGTCGTGGTCGAAGTGAATTACCGGGAAATATAGCGTAGGGGCGTATGGCGATACGCCCTTGTCGTAATTTACCAACAGGGCGTATCGCCATACGCCCCTACGAAGATGTGATATTCAATTACAATTCACCCATGTCAGAATTCTACGCACTTGTTCCTGCTGCCGGCTACGGTTCCCGTATGGGGAGCGAGCTACCCAAGCAATATCTCGATCTGTCGGGGCAGCCGATGATCTATTACGCGCTCACTACCTTGTGCCGTTGTCCGCAGATTAGCACGGTGTTTGTCGTGCTTGCGCCGGACGATGAATATTTCAAACGTTACGACTGGTCGCATTGCGAAGGTAAGTTGGAGCCGTTATATTGCGGCGGGATAACGCGTGCCGAGAGCGTGGCGAACGGTTTGCTGGCATCGGAGATGGAAGCGGACGATTGGGTATTGGTGCATGATGCGGCGCGCCCCTGTTTGACGCAGGCGCACTTGGAAAAACTGATTGCCGAACTGCGCGATGATGCGGTGGGCGGTATTCTAGCTGTGCCTGTGGCGGATACTTTGAAACGAGCCGATGCACAACAGCGTATTGAAGCCACCGAGAGCCGCGAAAAACTATGGCAGGCACAGACACCGCAAATGTTTCGCGCCGGATTGTTGGCCGAGGCATTATGGCAATGCAAGAACGTCACTGACGAAGCCTCGGCAATCGAGTCATTGGGGTTGCAACCGAAATTGGTGGCAGGCGACACCAGTAATTTCAAAGTGACCTATCCGCAGGATATTAAGCTGGCAGAGTTATTGTTAAAAAATAA
>PLYB01000164.1 GCA_003151655.1 Gallionellaceae bacterium
GACTGCGCCATTATCATGCTGGATACGGAGGGGCATGTGGCGAACTGGAATAGCGGAGCGCAACGTATCCATGGTTACAGTGAGGAGGAAATCATTGGCCAGCATTTCTCCCGATTTTATCCGCGCGAAGACATTGATCGCGGTCAGCCGCAGAGCGAACTGGATGCCGTGATCGCCCACGAACGGTTGGAAGTCGAGGGCTGGCGGGTGCGCAAGGATGGTTCGATTTTCTGGGGCAATGTGGTCATTACCACGATGAGGGACGCGGACGGCGATCTGTGCGGTTTTGTCAGGCTGACGCGGGACTTTACCGAACGCAGACGCTTGGAGCAACAGCTGACGGAAAAGAATCTCGAACTGGAGTGTGCCAGAGCGGTGGCGGATAAAGCCAACCTTGCCAAATCAGATTTTATTTCCAGCATGAGCCATGAGCTGCGCACGCCCCTGAATGCCATCCTCGGCTTCGCCCAGTTGCTGGAGGCCAGCTTGCTGCCGCCGACGGCCATCCAAGCCATCAGGCTTCAGCAGATTCTCAAAGCGGGATGGTATCTGCTGGAGTTGATCAACGAAATCCTTGATCTCGCGGTGATCGAATCCGGCAAGCTAACGTTGTCGCCCGAGCCGTTATCGTTGGCAAAAGTCATGCTCGAATGCCAAGCTATGATCGAACCACAGGCGCAAAACCATGACATCAAACTGAGCTTTCCACAGTTCGACATCCCTTGTTTTGTACGTGCGGATCGAGTCCGTCTGAAGCAAGTTCTGATCAACCTGCTTTCCAACGCGATCAAATACAACCGCGAGCACGGAACAGTCGAGGTGACCTGTACCGAGAACACGCCCGGACGCATACGCATCAGTATCAAAGACAGCGGTGTAGGATTGCCACCGGAAAAAATAGCGCAGCTATTTCAGCCGTTCAATCGTCTCGGGCAGGAGAACGGCGGCGTAGAAGGAACGGGCATCGGACTGGTGGTCACCCGGCGACTGGTCGACCTGATGGAAGGCACCATCGGTGTGGAAAGCGTCATCGGGAAAGGCAGCGAATTCTGGATCGAGCTGTTGCAAACCGGCGTGCCGCAACTTGCCACTGAAATCATCCAGCCCGCAGAACTTTCGCCGAAAATTCATGCAAACTCAAAGCAGCGCATTTTGCTCTACGTGGAAGATAATCCGGCCAATCTGATGCTGGTAGAGCAAATAATTGAAGGGCACCCCCAAGTCAACATGATAAGCGCACGCGATGGCAATCACGGCGTAGCACTTGCGCGCGCGCATCACCCGGATGTCATCCTGATGGACATCAACCTGCCCGGTATCAGCGGAATTGAAGCCATGAATATCCTGCGCAAAGACCGGGCAACGAAGCATATCCCCATCATTGCACTTAGTGCCAATGCCATGCTGCGCGATATAGAGAAGGGGCTGGAAGCCGGATTCTTCAAGTATCTCACCAAACCAATCAAGATCGATGAGTTTTTGAAAGCGCTGGATATGGCGCTGGAGTAGCTTTTGGAAAGACCGTATGGGGAAAATGCATGGACTGAAACGCTGATCCTCAAGTAACTGGGGGCAGAGTAAACCTAATCATAGCCCTCTGGCGGTTGTTTACTTCAACTCAGACAGCAGTTCTGGATGACGATCAAGCACCTGAAAAAACTTTACTAATGCAACAGGCGGTTTTATTTCTCCGCGCTCATAGCTTGAAAGACACCACGATCAGATTTTCCTGCGGATAGACCGTCACCTTGACGTAAGCCGCTCCCATGCGAGTAACGGGGCGGTACACGCTTACCTGTTACAACGCAAGCGATGGCCTTAAGCATGGTAGCAGGGGGCTGCTTGGCAATTTATAATAGTCGCAAGATTATCCGTTGCCCCTTAACGAAATGATCCGCCAACCGTGCAGCTCCGCATGCTTGCGCAATGTGGCATCGGGGTCCACCGCCACGGGATTTTTTACTTTGGCGAGTAGAGGCAAGTCGTTTAATGAGTCGCTATAAAAGGTAGTCTCGACAAAGCTCGACCAACTCCAGCCGCGCTCTGACATCCAGCTTTCCATGCGCGTGACCTTGCCTTCGCGAAAGCTCGGTACGCCAGCGACATTGCCGGTAAACTCTCCGTTGATTTGTTCGGGGTCGGTGCCGATCAAATTATCCACTCCGAATTCACGTGCGATAGGCGCGGTAACAAAACTATTGGTCGCGGTGACAATCACGCAAATATCACCCGCATCACGGTGCGTCTTCACCAGCTCGAATGCGGCAGCCCCCATCATCGGGCGCACTTTTATGCGCATAAAATCTTCGTGCCAAACATCCAGCACCTTGCGTGCGTGGCGCGATAAGGGTTGCAATTGAAAATCCAGAAATTCATGAATATTCAATGTGCCAGCTTTGTATTGCTCGTAAAACGCCAGGTTTTTGGCCTCGAATAATTCACGATCAAGCACGCCTTGCTCGACCAAAAATTGCGACCATTCAAAATCACTATCGCCACTCAACAACGTATTGTCCAAATCAAATAAAGCCAGATTCACAACTACTCCCGAATAATAAATATATTAATAAATCCTAGAAACCGAAATTCAAGCCACAGAGCTCACCGAGAGAGGCCAATCTCATCCAGCATTCGTGGTTCATCCAAAAGGTAAACCACATCGTGTTACAGCCGTTTGTTTTCTCTGTGAACTCTGTGTTCTCTGTGGCAAACTGACTTTTTGGGTCAATACCCTACCGGCACTCGCGCCGTAAGTGCGCACAACAATTCGTAGCTGATCGTTCCGGCTGCCTGCGCCACTTCTTCCACCGGCAAACCCTCGCCCCACAATACGACACGGCTGCCGACTTGCGCATCCGCGATATTGCTCAGGTCGACACCGAGCATGTCCATCGAGACACGACCCAATGTACGGGTGCGTTGCCAGTTGACCAAAATGGGCGTGCCGGTAGGCGCGTGGCGCGGATAGCCATCGGCATAGCCACAGGCCACCACGCCAATTCGGGTGCTCTGCTCGGCACGAAACAATCCGGCATACCCCACAGGCTCACCGGCTTTTATTTCACGCACGGAAATGATCTCGCTGCCGAGTGTCATCACCGGCTTCAATCCAAGTTGTTGCGCACTCGTGTCGGCAAATGGCGACGCACCATAAAGCATGATGCCGGGACGCACCCAGTCACCGTGTGTGGCGGGGTAACGCAATAGCGCGGCGGAATTCGCCATGGAACACGGCGTTCGATAAGTCGCAGTCAGCCCATTGAAACGTTCCAGTTGTCGCGCAACACCTTCGGCTTCATCGGCATGAGAAAAGTGCGTCATCAAAGTCACATCGCGCACGGCGCGATGTGACTTGAGGTGCTCCATCGCAGCGGGGATTTCTTCCGGCGTGAAACCGAGGCGATTCATGCCGGTATTGACCTTGAGCCACACTTGCAAACTGCCACGGCGCGGATACGCATCTAGACTGGCTAATTGTTGCGAATTATGAATAACCGTCGTCAGATCGTATTCGGCAATCAGTTGCAAATCATCGGGCGAGAAAAAGCCCTCCAGCAACAATATAGTTTGGCGGCTGCCAGCCTCCCGCAGTTGCGCGGCATCATGCACATCCAGCAGCGCAACACCTTCAGCCTCTTCCAATGCTTCGGCAACCCGCAACAGTCCATGCCCGTAGGCGTTGGCTTTTATCACCGCCATGATGCGACTGTTGCCGAGGCGCCGCGCTACGCGCAAATTATTTTTCAGTGCATCCAGATTGATGCGTGCGTGTATCGGACGAGGCATAAAGGCGTGCTTGCAAACTAAATTTAATTATGCGGATGATAGCAGCCCTCATCTCAACTGCGTCTAAAAATGATCGTGGCAACATACGAATTTATGGAACGGACCTGGAGTTTCATGTTATAAAACGCCTTCTCCAAAACAGCTTCTTCTAATGAAACGCGGCTTCTATACAATTCTTGCTGCCCAATTTTTTTCCGCGCTTGCAGACAACGTTCTACTGTTCGCTGCTATCGCCCTGCTCCAACAGGTAAATGCGCCAAGCTGGCATACCCCGTTACTGCAGGAATCTTTCATCATTTCTTACATCATTCTGGCACCTTTCGTCGGTGCATTTGCCGACTCCCTACCCAAGGGACAGGTGATGTTCATCAGCAACAGCATCAAACTGGCGGGATGCTTCTCTATGCTATTCGGCATCAATCCCCTCATCGCATACGGCCTCGTTGGATTCGGTGCCGCAGCCTATTCCCCGGCCAAATACGGCATCCTGACCGAATTTTTGCCTCCAGAAAAATTGGTGCTGGCGAATAGCTGGATGGAAGGATTGACCGTGGCTGCCATCGTGCTCGGTGCGGTGGTCGGCGGCATACTTATCAATCCGAGTATCGCGGATGTGATGCTGCAATGGTGGGATGTTCCCTTCATTGAGACCGGTATCGACACCGCACCAGAACTGGCAATCTCCATCGTTGCCGCGCTGTATATATTGGCAAGCCTGTTCAATCTGTATATCCCCCGTTTACCGATTGATCACAAACCGATCAGCAATGACCCGGTATTTCTGGTTAAAGAATTCGCGCACTGTTTCAAATTACTGTGGAAAGATCCGTTGGGACAAGTATCGCTTGCCGTCACTACTTTATTCTGGGGAACGGGGGCGACCTTGCGCTTGCTCGTGTTGACATGGGCCGGCATAGCGCTGCATTACAACATCGGTCAGGCAGCACAGCTCACCGGCTGGGTCGCCATCGGCATCGCCATCGGCGCCGTGTTGGCTGCGCGTTACGTCAAGATTGAACATGCCGTAAATGTCTTGCCTATCGGCATTAGCATGGGAGTAGTGGTTCTACTGATGCCTTTGGTGCACTCTCCACTCATCGCCGTGCTACTGCTGATTTCCATAGGGGCAATGGGTGGATTCTTCGTCGTACCGATGAATGCGCTATTACAACATCGCGGTCATTTGTTGATGGGGGCTGGCAGCTCCATCGCGGTGCAAAACTTTAACGAGAACCTGAGCATTTTTGCTATGCTCGCGCTGTATGCGGCGATGGAAAAACTAAACTTCGGCATGAACACCATCATTATCGTGTTCGGTGTATTGCTTTCCGGCATCATGGCTGCGCTGTACAAAAAACACCGGCACGATCAAGATAATGAGACGATATAACTTGAATCGTTTATTAGGTGGTTCGTCATAAAATTGATATGGTCGCCTGTTAATCTCCTGCACTAGGAGTTCAAAATGGAAATTGGAATTCTCGTTTTTTTAATCTTGCTAAGTGGCTACTTCGCCATGTCCGAGATGAGTATCGGCGCGAGTCGCTTGGCATTGCTTCAGCAAATGGCCGCAGATGGCAACGAGGGCGCACGCATCGCCGCCGAGTTGCGCGGCGAACCTTCCCGCCTGTTGGCCACCACCCAAACCGGACTCACCGCACTCGCCACTCTGCTCGGTGTATTCGGCGAATCCATGTGGGTGCCGCGCATTGAGTCTTTCATCGAGACGAATATCGCTCTTCTCTCTTTTGCAAAATATCCGCTGGCACTGCTGCTTGTGGTCGGCGGCATCACCTTTGCCACCATCGTCGTCGGCGAAATCATCCCCAAGCGCATCGCCTTGGCAAGACCTGAAAACATCGCCTCGCTGCTCGCCCCATCCATGGCGATATTTGCAAAATTTATTCGCCCTTTCATCTGGGCTTTATCAAGAGCGAGCGAAAAAATTCTCGCCCTTTTTCCATTCAAAGAAAGTGAAGCGCATGTTGCTGCGGATGAAATACGCGCCATGATCACTGCCGGGCGGCGCGACGGCGGGCTGGAAGGCACCTCGGGCGAATTGCTTGGCAACGTGTTTCGTCTGGATGACCGCAAAGTGGCCAGTGTAATGACCCCCGCCAACGCCATCATCTACCTCGATCTGCAAGCGGCGAGTCAAATTAATCTGGAAAAAATAAAAACACATAGCGTGTCGCGCTTCCTCGTCTGCAAAGGCGGGCTGTCGCAAGTGATGGGCTACATCGAAAGCCGAGAATTGCTGCAACATCTGTTGGCGGGCAATCAGCTCGATCTGGGCAAGCTGCCCACGCACGCTATCCAGTTCATGCCCAACACCCAATCGCTCATCGGCGTACTCGAATTCTTCCGCACGCAAAAGACTCACCTCGCCATCGTCGTCAACGAATTCGGGCAAACTGAAGGACTGGTCACGCTGAGCGATTTGCTAGCCTCCGTCGTCGGCGACGTACCCAGCTCAGTGGATGAGCTACCGCTCGCCGTACAACGCGAGGATGGATCATGGCTGCTCGATGGCTTGCTGCCGCTGGACGAGATGAAAGACAAACTCGGCCTTACCACTCTCCCAGAAGAAGATCTCGGCAACTATCACACTGTCGGCGGCTTCGTCATCACTGCGCTCGGGCGTATCCCGAAAAAAGCCGAGACATTTAACTGGCATGGCTGGCGCTTCGAAGTCGTCGATATGGACAAAAATCGCGTCGATGAAGTCTTCGCTCGCCCGCTAGGCACGACCATTCCGAACGACTAAGAGGCACATCATGAGCGACTATATCGCTGTACTTTGAGCGCCTGCTATCAGATGCAAGTACCCCGGGAAAGAGCGAAAATATTCCACCTCCAATACTGTGTATAGGGAAATAATCATGGAAGGATCTAAGAAAACATCAGTGTTTGTCGTAGATGACGACAAGGTGACCAAAGAAATACTAATAAGCATGCTAAGAAACGAGGGCTATCTTGTGGTTGGCGAGGCCTCAAATGGCGTTCAAGCCGTCAAGCATTATGCGGAACTGCAACCGGATATAGTGTTACTCGACATGACGATGCCAAAAATGGACGGCCTGCATGCGCTCGAAGAAATTCGAAAGATCAACCCTTCTGCTTTTGTGTTGCTTATCAGCGCGCATTTTACAGCGGAAAAAATTACCGAGGCGATTCAAAAGGGCGCGGCCGGATTCGTGGCTAAACCATTTAAAACAGCCGACGTGCTGGAAAAAATAAGCAAGAGCTGGAAAGCCAGAAAAAAGTAAGCCGTCGCGGTCAATTAACCGGATAGAAACAGTCCCGACCAGCGGCAATATTTACCGCGCAAGCGGTTGAACCAATCCGGAATCTCACCGTCATACGTTCGACTGTTCATTGGCAATAACGTTTAACTGGGAGATTCATCATGAGCGACAAAATCAATAGCACTTCCACATTGAAGCAAGATAGTGAATTTACTTTGGCACTGGGCTGGCTTTCAGCCGCTGCCGTTTCCATTGTCAGCTTTGCAGGTCTGGCATAAAGCGTAGTTGCCGAACTGAATAGTGGCTGTGGTTTATGAAACCACAGCCATTTTTTGCTATTTACTCCTAACCGAATTGGCAACTAAGAGCACTCATCGCCGTAAACTATTTCGGTTGATTATTTGCTCTGAGCATTAGTAACACCGCCCACACTCCCAGCATCACAAACGAAACCAGTGCCCACTCTGGAATGCCGAGGGTAAGGAACGTCCAGCCTTTTTCGGCACACTCGCCTGAGCCATGCATCAGTTCCTGCCACACATCACCCATCGGAAAATTCTGCAACATAAACTCGAGACCGGGACCACAGGCCGGCACTTGCTCCTTGGGCAGATGTTGTATCCAGATTTGCCGACTCGCCACCACCACGCCGGTGATAGCCAACAACACGATGAGTCCGCTATACACGCTGGCAGCGATGCGCTTCGGGTTATGCAGTGCGGCAATAAAAAACACCACTCCGATTGCAATAAAAATGAGGCGTTGAACCATGCATAGCGAGCAAGGTTCCTGGCGCAAAACATGTTGCAAATAAAGTGCGGAAGCGAACATCACGGCAACCGCCATTGCCCCCGCCAGATATAACCAGCGAGGTGATGTAGTACGCCATAGGTCTAATAATTTATTCATACAGTCCTTATTTGCCAGCGTAGCCCATCCCTTCGAGACGCGCAAAGTGCGCGCTACTCAGGGCGAACGGCTACTTAAATTTCTTTGCGTTGAGATTACTCGGCTTCATTTATCCAGACTGCCTGTATCGCTTCCAGCACTTTTTCACCTCCGCGATGGTGATCGTCATCGAAGCCGTCCAAGCCGATCACTAAGTTATGCAGTTCAACAAAGCGTATCGTCTTCGGGTCAACATCTGGATGTTTTTCCGACAAGCTGATCGCAATGTCGTTCACGTCGATCCATTTCATTTTCCGTGTCCCTCTTTCGCCATGTTGATAGTATATTTCGGAATCTCGATCACCAGATCAGTGCTTCCCACTACCGCCTGACAGCTCAAGCGCGAATTCGATTCCAGCCCCCATGCTTTGTCCAGCATATCCTCTTCCAGTTCCGTGGCCTCAGGCAAACTATTAAATCCTTCACGCACGATGACATGGCACGTGGTACAGGCGCAGGATTTTTCACAAGCATGTTCGATCTGGATGCCGTGCTCAAGCAGCGCATCGCAGATAGATGCGCCCGCCGCCACCTCAAACAGAGCGCCTTTGGGACACAACTCTTCATGCGGCAACACGATGACTTGTGCCATCTCAGCTCTCCAGATCAGACAACTTGTGTCCGGCCAAGGCGCGCGTCACGCTTTTGTCCATACGGCGTTGCGCAAATTCGGTAGTCACCTGATTCAACGCCTCAACCGCATGCTTGATCGCCTGATGATCATTGCCATGCTGCACCGCATGCAAGGCATCCATACTGCCGCGAATACGCGCTAGTGCTGCGGCATCCAGCAAAGCATCGCCGTCCTGCTCCAGAGCGTTTGCTACCGCTTCCAGCAACTGTCCCGCTTCGGTTTGCTGTTCGCGCAAAGCCCGCGCCAGCATGTCATCGCGCGCATGCTGCGAAGAGTCTTGCAACATGCGCGTAATCTCTTCGTTATTCAAACCGTAGGAAGGTTTTACCACGATGCTCGCTTCCGTGCCGCTGCCTGTTTCGCGTGCGGAAACACTCAGCAGCCCATCTGCATCGACTTGAAAAGTAACGCGAATACGTGCCGAACCGGCAACCATTGCGGGGATGCCGCGCAATTCGAATTTCGCCAGCGAGCGGCAATCGCTCACCAGTTCGCGCTCGCCTTGCAACACATGGATGCTCATCGCGGTCTGCCCGTCTTTGTAGGTGGTGAACTCCTGCGCGCGTGCTGTCGGAATCGTACTGTTGCGCGGAATAATTTTCTCCACCAGGCCGCCCATCGTCTCAATGCCCAGCGATAGCGGTGTCACGTCCAGCAGCAGCCAGTCATCCGCGCTGCGATTACCGGCCAGCACGTTCGCCTGAATCGATGCGCCCAATGCCACCACTTTATCGGGGTCGAGGTTATTCAACGGTGTCTGCACAAAAAGTTCTCCCACCGCTTGCTGCACCTGCGGCATACGCGTGGAGCCGCCGACCATCACCACGCCCTTGATATCCAGCACCGCCAGTTTGGCATCGCGCAAAGCACGTCGGGTTGCTTGCAGGGTACGCGCGACCAGATTCTGCGTCATCGCGTAAAACGCCTCGCGCGTAAGCGCCAAATCTACCAACTCGCCGCCGCTCAATACTGCCGTGATCTGTGCCTGCGCATGATTGGTCAGTTGTTCTTTTGCAGTACGCGCGTGCGTCAGCAACAGGCGCGTGTCATGCGCCCCCAGAGCCGACAACCCGGCCTTTTCCAGTATCCAGCAATAGATACGATGATCAAAATCGTCGCCACCCAAGGCTGAATCACCGTTGGTAGCGAGCACTTCGAATACGCCCTTCGATAGTTTTAATATCGAAATATCAAACGTGCCGCCCCCTAGGTCATACACTGCATAAACACCCTCGGCGGCATTATCCAAGCCGTAGGCAATAGCAGCAGCCGTCGGTTCGTTGAGCAAGCGCAACACGTTCAAGCCGGCGAGCTTCGCAGCATCTTTGGTCGCCTGGCGTTGCGCATCATCGAAGTAAGCTGGAACGGTGATGACCGCACCAACCAGTTCGCCGCCCAATGAAAGCTCAGCACGTTCGCGCAACACTTTGAGTATTTCGGCTGAAACTTCGACCGGACTTTTTACCCCGGCTACCGTGCGCAATTGCAACATGCCCGAGGCCTGTCCTGAGCTAGTCGAAGTGGCCTGTCCTGAGCCTGTCGAAGCGGCCTCGACGAAACGATACGGCAGATTGCCGACATCACCCACGTCCTTCAGCCCGCGCCCCATAAAACGCTTTACCGAAATGATGGTGTTTTGCGGATCATCGCTCTGCACCGCCTGTGCGGTATAGCCGACGTGAACCTTGCCATCTTCGGTATAGCGCACCACCGAAGGCAGCAAGGCGCTGCCGTCAATGTCCTTGAGCACCGTGCTGATGCCGTTGCGTACCGTGGCAACAAGTGAGTTGGTCGTGCCGAGATCAATGCCGACTGATAGCCGGTGCTGGTGAGGTGCGGCACTAAGGCCGGGTTCTGCGATTTGAAGTAGAGCCATTTTAGTTATTAGTCGTTAGTCACTAGTCGTTAGTTGCTGTTAATTTAACTAACAGCTAACGACTAGCGACTGTCTTTAATTATCCAGTTCATCGAACGCGGAAGCAATTTCTTCCGCGAGTTTCTCAATGAATTTGAGTTTTCGCACTATACCGGAAGCAGCAACAAAATCGTGCCGGTTATCGAGATCGCGTGCCAGCTCCTGCTCCAATACTCGCTTCATATTCTGCACTTGCTGTTCTATCTCTGCCAATGCATCGGTGTTTTTTGTCTGCTTGGCATCGGCCAATGCCTCGCGCCAGTCCATCTGCTGCATCAAAAAATCAATCGGCATTGCGGTATTGCTTTCTTCCTGCGTATCGACCCCATGCAATGACAACAGATAACGCGCCCGATTCAGCGGGCTACGCAGGGTCTGATAGGCTTCGTTAGCGCGGGTTGCCCACTGTACAGAAAGGCGGCGCTCAGCTTCGGAAAGATGGGTAAATTTATCGGGATGAACTTGCGCCTGCAGCGCCCGATAACTTTGTTCGAGCACAGAGGTATCGATCTGGAAATTTGCGGGGAGATCGAAAAGGGAGAAAAAATCCTGCTGAAGATCAAATTTCATTATTCCGGTTTCACCAACAACATTAAACAAATCCCCCGTAGGATGGGTGGAGCGCAGCGATACCCATCCTACATTAATAGCAAACCGTCCAGTCTTCGATCTTGAGGCCGCGTATCAGCCTGAAAACGGTTTACGAAACTCATTCAAACCTTGAAACTTTCACCGCAACCACAAGTATCTTGCACGTTCGGATTATTGAACTTAAAACCTTCGTTCAGCCCTTCGCGGGTGTAATCCAACTCCATGCCATCAATATATGGCAAACTTTGCGGATCGACCAGCAAGATCACGCCATTGCTGACGAATTGCAGATCATCACCGTCCGCCGCATCGGCAAATTCCAGCTTGTACGCCATACCGGAACAGCCGCTGGTGCGCACGCCAAGCCGCAACCCGACCCCTTTACCGCGTTTGGTCAAAAAGTTTTTCACATGCTGCGCCGCATCTTCTGTCAATGTGATCGACATATCTTTCTCCAAAAAAAATTGGGGGCCTCTATTTTTATCCGCAAACCGCACCGGAACACGCCGCCGTTTCAACTGTCGCGCCGTGTTTGGATTTGTAATCTGCGACCGCCGCCTTGATAGCATCTTCCGCCAGAATGGAACAATGTATCTTCACTGGCGGCAACGCCAACTCTTCCGCAATTTGGGTATTTTTAATCGCCAGAGCCTGATCGACTGTCTTGCCCTTTACCCACTCAGTCACCAACGAACTGGAAGCGATCGCAGAGCCGCAACCGTAGGTCTTGAATTTCGCATCTTCGATGATGCCGTCCTTGCCTACCTTGATCTGCAACTTCATCACGTCGCCGCAAGCCGGTGCCCCGACCATACCGGTACCAACAAAAGTATCGTCCTTATCCAGAGAACCGACGTTGCGCGGATTTTCGTAGTGATCCAGTACTTTTTCGCTGTATGCCATAATAGTTCGCTCCTTTTTAGGAGCAGTCGTTAGTCGTTAGACGTTAGTTAAGAGTTAGAAACGGGTTCAACTAATAACTAATGACTAGCGACTAGTAACTGCCTTATCAATGTGCAGCCCACTGCACGGTATTTAAGTCTATTCCGTCTTTAAACATTTCCCACAAGGGCGAAAGTTCGCGCAGTTTGCCGATTTTATCGTGCAGTAATTTCACTGCGTAATCGACTTCTTCGACTGTGGTAAAACGTCCGATGGTAAAACGAATCGAGCTGTGTGCCAATTCATCGTTGCGTCCCAGCGCGCGCAATACATAAGACGGTTCCAAGCTGGCCGAAGTGCAGGCCGAGCCGCTGGATACAGCAATATCTTTTACCGCCATAATCAGCGATTCGCCTTCGACGAAGTTGAAGCTCACATTCAAATTATGCGGCACACGTTGATCCATGTCGCCGTTAAGATAGACCTCTTCCATCGCGGACAACCCTGCCCATAAACGATCACGCAACATACGGACGCGCTCGTTTTCAACAATCATTTCTTCTTTGGCGATGCGAAATGCTTCGCCCATACCGACGATCTGGTGCGTCGCCAAGGTGCCGGAACGGAAGCCGCGTTCATGCCCGCCACCGTGCATTTGCGCTTCCAGACGCACGCGCGGTTTGCGGCGCACATACAGCGCACCGATACCTTTGGGCCCGTAAGTTTTGTGCGCGGAGAAAGACATCAAATCAACCTTCAGCTTCTGCAAATCGATCACCACTTTGCCCGTCGCCTGCGCCGCATCAACATGCAGCAAAATTCCGCGCTCCCGGCAAATCTCTCCGATAGCGGCGATGTCTTGAATCACGCCAATCTCGTTATTCACATACATCACCGAGACGATGATGGTATCCGGGCGCAATGCAGCCTTGAACTTTTCCAGATCCAGCAAACCGCTCGGCTCGGGCACGAGATAGGTGGCCGTAAAACCCTGCCGCTCCAACTCGCGCACAGTATCGAGCACCGCCTTATGTTCGGTTTGTACCGTAACCAGATGCTTGCCCTTGTCGGCATAAAAATGCGCGGCACCTTTTATCGCAAGGTTATTCGATTCGGTCGCGCCGGAGGTCCACACGATCTCTTTCGGATCGGCATTCACCAAAGCTGCAACTTGTTCGCGCGCACGCTCCACCGCCTCATCCGCCACCCAACCAAAGGAATGCGAACGCGAAGCCGGATTGCCAAACTTTTCAGTAAGGTAAGGGATCATTTCATCGGCCACGCGCGGATCAACCGGCGTGGTCGCGGAATAATCCAGATAGATAGGTAAATGCAAGGACATTGGATTCTCTGAATACTGAATTAAGCGGATATTGCGGCGGACTGACTGGCACCTTTAGTCAAAGTGATGGACGAAGCCCCATCGGCATTACTCTTCGCCTGACCATCAATCAATTGCTGCAAATTCACTCCGGCAAGATACTCTTGAATTTTCACGTTCAAACCGAACCATAACTCATGCGTCAAACATGGCTTGCCATCCATACAGTTCCCTTGCGCATTGCAATTAGTGGTATCCAAAGGCTCATCCACTGCGGAAATGATGTCCACGATCACGATCTTATTTGCAGGGCGCGCCAGACAATAACCGCCACCGGGGCCGCGCACACTGGCCACGATGTTGTTCTTGCGCAATTTGCCGAATAACTGTTCCAGATACGACAACGAAATCTTCTGCCGTTCACTGATACCGGCGAGCGTAACCGGCCCATTGCCGCCGCGCATTGCCAGATCAACCATCGCCGTCACAGCGAATCTTCCTTTAGTCGTTAAACGCATAATTTCCTCGCAGTTCGTCTTTACTATATAGAACGCACACACGTTCCCTTGCACATAGTAAGGATAATAGAATACCTGATTTTTTTAGTCAACAATCTTATTCAGATAATTCGGATCGAATTTTTCCGCCGTCGCACGCTCTTCTTCGACACGCACCCCCATCTTCTCTAACTGCTGCAATATGTGTTCAATGCGTTGATCGACATTGACGGTGTGCCCGATTAAACCGTGCAATGCTTTCGACACAGGGTCATTCTGATCGTTCCCCAGACCATAGGCATTAAATCCGGCGGATTTTTTCACTTCATCCAGAATACGCGCGGGGATACCCGCAGCCGTTGCACCCGCCGGAACTTCTTTCACCACCACCGCATTCGAACCGATCTTGGCACCGTCACCGATGTGGATCGGGCCAAGAATTTTGGCACCAGCTCCGACCACCACGCCATTGCCCAGCGTCGGATGGCGTTTGCCTTCTTTCCACGAAGTACCGCCCAGCGTGACACCGTGGTACAGCGTCACATCATCGCCGATCTCGGCAGTTTCACCGATCACCACCCCCATACCGTGGTCGATAAAAAAACGCCGCCCGATAATGGCACCGGGATGAATTTCGATACCGGTCAGGAAACGCGCGACGTGCGACAACAAACGCGCCAACCAGAATAAGCGCCATTCCCATAACTGGTGCGACATGCGATGCAAGATGCGCGCGTGCACGCCGGGATAGCAGGTCAGCACTTCAAGCGTGCTGCGCGCAGCCGGGTCGCGTTCGAATACGCTACTGATGTCTTCTCTAATCGCTCTGAACATTTTCTTCCACTTTTTGCTTTAATTGACCGTGGTATTGCGTCGTCAAGGTAAGGATACCACGCAGAATATTGATTTCTTCCGGCTCCAGTCTGGCCCGTGCATACAGACGCCGCAACTTGTGCATCAGCTTGGTCGGATGCTTGCCATTCAGAAATTCGATCTCGGTCAGCGTTGCTTCCAGTTGCCGGAAAAATCCTTCCACATGTTCCGCCGAAGCCGGACACACTTCCGGCGCACCGCAATCGCCCTGCCCCGCCGCCAGACGCAATTCATAACTCACCAACTGCACCGCCGCCGCCAGATTAAGAGAAGTGTAATCCGGGTTCACCGGAATGCGAACCATCAACTGACAGCGCGCCAACTCCTCGTTGGTCAAGCCGGACATCTCCGTGCCGAACAGCAACGCCACCGGTTGCTGCGCCTGCTGCATCAGCAACGGCATCGCCTCGCGCGGCGGCATTACCTCCTGCGAAATGTCGCGCACCCGCGCCGACATCCCCGCCACCATCACCACACCCTGCAACGCCTCATCCAACGAAGTACACACCACTGCATTCGCCAGCACATCATCCGCCCCCGCCGCCATCGCCGTTGCCTGCGCATCGGGAAAGTAACGCGGATTGATCAGATACAGCCGTGACAAGCCCATCGTCTTCATGGCGCGCGCCGCCGCCCCGATGTTGNNACACCCCCCCCCCGGATTCCACTTCGTTACATCCGGGCTACCATTCACTGTAAGATTCAGCGATGGTCAATTACCGCCGTAATTTCGTGCCGGGTGGCACGTATTTCTTTACCGTAACGCTACGGGATCGTTCATCCAGGCTGTTGGTCGAGCACGTCGAATTATTGCGTGCAGCCTTCCGCACTGTGAAACTCAAGCACCCGTTTCAAATCGAAGCCATTGTCGTTTTGCCCGAACATCTGCACACCATTTGGACATTACCCGCAGACGATGCCAATTACCCCGGTAGATGGCGTGCAATCAAAAGCGCATTTACCCACGCAGTAGTCAAATCCGGTGCTGCCGTCGAGCGCAATGAAAAAGGCGAATACGCTTTATGGCAACGGCGATATTGGGAACA
>PLYB01000168.1 GCA_003151655.1 Gallionellaceae bacterium
GCATCAAGGTGCGCTATCTGCACTCTGATATTGAAACGGTCGAGCGCGTGGAGATCCTGCGCGACTTGCGTCTGGGCATGTTCGACGTGCTGGTTGGTATCAACCTGTTGCGCGAAGGTTTGGATATTCCAGAAGTGTCATTGGTCGCCATTCTTGACGCGGACAAGGAAGGTTTCCTGCGTTCCGAACGTTCATTAATTCAGACCATAGGTCGTGCCGCGCGTCACTTGCACGGTACCGCGATTTTGTACGCTGACCGCATCACCGAATCCATGCGCAAAGCGATCGACGAGACGGATCGCCGTCGTGCGAAACAAGTCGCGTATAACGAGGCGCACGGCATTACTCCCCAGTCTATCGTCAAACGCATCAGGGATATCATCGACAGTGCATATAATGTGGATGACGAGCGCACATCGCTTAAGGCGGCACAGACGCAGGCAAAGTATCTGGCGATGAGCGAAAAGGAAATTTCAAAAGAAATTACGCGGCTGGAAAAAGAGATGTTGCAAGCCGCTAAGAATTTGGAGTTTGAAAAGGCGGCACAACTGCGCGATCAGTTGAAAAAACTGCGCGAGAGTGTTTTCCTTTCGCCTTTGTAACTGCTATCCATTTAAATCATGAAGATGAATACAAAAATATTGCTGATTGCGTTATTGTCCGTTTTTAGCTCCCCTGTCTTCTCGGAGCATATGTACGGTTCATTTTCCCTCGGGACGGCATCCGAGTCTGATCTAATTTCTGCCGGTCAAACTGCCAGCGGAATGTCGTATAGCCTATTGTTCGGTTTTCATATTAACAAAAACTTTGCTTACGAAGTCGGCTATACCTCCCTGTTTAGTAGTGCCAGTGTCGCGAATGCTGCCACCAAGAAAACCTTGAGAGGTATTGAAGTTGCTGGAGTCGGCAACTATCCTGTTGATGAGCAATTTTCTATTTTTGCAAGATTGGGTTATGCGAATATGGACCCCTCGTATAGCTCCGGTCCTGTAGTCGAAAACCTTGTCGGTTTTGACTACGGCCTTGGCGCGCAATATGACATCAACCAAAAAATAAGCGTTCGTGCTGGATACAATATCTATAATTTCACCAGCCATAGCGGAGACTCGATAGTAAACAATACTTATGCTTCAGTTCAATACAACTTCTAATCAGTTGCCTCAGAAAATACCGACTATACGGGTGTAACAGATTTCTCCCTTTGTGTTCGCCAGCACACAGAAAATCCTTCAGTAATTTCTTATCATACGGGATTCGACTGTCTAGCCGTTGAATCAAATTTGACGGCAAAGCTCCTGACTGTTCCGCAATTTATAATTCACCAATATGGGGATGACGTTATGTTGACTTTTGATTCAACTATAGGGGTTTTTGCGAGTGATCGTTCAGCGAAGAGCCACTTGGAACGCAGATTTCATTTTGGCACATCTATGTCTCCCAAGGCACAAGAGTTGCGGCTAAGGTACGAAGCTCTTCAGGCAACCGCGAGCCGATGTGTGAATTCAGATTTGAAAACTTCCCAAGGTTGATTTTTCCAGCCGCTCATTAGAGCACCATTTATGGATGCTTTACAAGTGATTGCGCGTAAAAAAACAACTGCAATTATTTCTTATTGAAACTGTCACAAAAGCGGCGTAAAAAGTACACACGCCGAGTCGATTGCTTCAAATATTATTGGGAGATGAAAATGAATATTCAAGTTAGATCTATTGTGTTTAGTGGTGTTGCTGCCGCCATCTTTGCTGTTTCTTTTAATGCAACTGCCGCTGTTGATGTTGAAGCTGCGAAAACATTGGCTCGGGCAAACAACTGTTTCAAGTGCCACGGCGAAACCAAGGAGAAGGATGGTCCCGCTTACGTAAAGGTGGCCGAGAAATATCGTGGCAAGGCGGGGGCAGAAGAAAAGTTGATTCACCATCTCACTTCCGGTGAGAAAGCAAAATTCCCCGATGGACATGAAGAAAATCACAAAGTCATCAACACCAAGGATATGGGTGAGATCAAGAATCTGGTGGGCTGGATTCTTTCACTCTGATGGAGCTAAAGGCGCGTTCCGCGCAGTTCCTAAGTGTGGGGCAAGCGGTTGGGTATTGTTGAGTTGAACCAAGCAATAAATTCTTAAAGTCAGGGAGCCGCAAATGAGCCAGCAATTAAATACCCGATTCTTTGCCAGTGCGATTGCTGGTAGTGTTGCTCTTCTCTTTTCGATTTCAGCATTCGCTGAAAACACGTCAGCAGTAAAGGTAGATGCCGTCGCGGCAAAAAAACTCGCGCGCACAGATCACTGCCTGCGTTGCCATGCCGTTGACAGAAAGAAGGAGGGGCCGTCCTTTCAGGCTATCGCCTACAAGTACCAAGGTCAGGCTGATGCTAAGGATAAGCTGGTTAAGCACATCACCTCCGGTGAGGACCGGGTCAAACTTTCTGATGGGCATGAAGAAACGCACAAGTTCGACAAGACCACGGATATAAACAAGATCAACAACCTGGTGAGTTGGATTCTCGCTCAGTAGTGGATGTATTTGGGCTGAGTTTGATTGCCATTGCAATACCGAAGAATAAAAAGGGGAGTGACATGAAATTCTTAAGAAAAATTGTGGTGCTGTGTGCATTCATCGCTGGCATGGGAGCCTCGGTAAGTTTGATGGCGGAAGGAAATCAACTTCCGGATATGGGAGGGGATGCGCCCAAGACAGCACAGGAATCGCTGAAAAAAGATGCGATCTGTACGCGCTGCCATGATGAAAGCGAAACAACGCCGATTCTTTCCATCTACCAGACCAAGCACGGTGTGAGAGGTGATTCCCGTACTCCGAATTGCCAAACTTGCCACGGTGAAAGCGAAAAGCATTTGCACGGCGACCCAAATGTTAAAGGTCGTGCCGCGCCGGATGTGGTTTTCAAGAAAGGTGTTTTTGAGCTTACGGATGAAAGGGTTCGTTCCGCCCAGTGTTTGAACTGCCACAAGGGAACTGCCCGCACCAACTGGGATGGCAGCCAACACCAGAATAACCAGATGGCCTGCAACAGTTGCCACACGATTCATTCTCCGGTAGACAAAGTGAGAGACAAGAAAACTCAAACCGAAGTCTGCTTTACCTGCCATAAAGAACAGCGTGCCGATACCCACAAGATTTCAACGCATCCGATTGATGCGGGCAAAGTTGTTTGCTCGGACTGCCACAACCCTCATGGTTCGACTGGCCCCAAGTTGCTGAAAAAGAATACGGTGACTGAAACTTGTTATACCTGCCATGCAGAAAAACGCGGCCCTTTCCTGTGGGAACATCAACCGGCGACCGAGGACTGCACCAATTGTCATACACCTCACGGTTCAAGCATAACGCCCCTACTGAAATCGCGTCCGCCATTCTTGTGCCAAGAGTGTCATGATGGTCCGCATAACAGTAAATCCCCGGCAGCAGGTAATGCAGCTGGTTTCCAAGGCGGCTATTCAACCACCAATGCGGCGGGTGCTTTGCAATACCCGAGTACTCAAGCGGCAGCACGCGGTTGTATGAATTGTCATGCCATGGTGCATGGCTCGAATAGTCCAGCCGGTGCGTTCTTACATCGCTAATCAACTTAAAAAGATTAAGGGAGTTCAAAATGAAACCGACAAATAGCGAAAGATTTTCCACCAAGATAATAACGCTGGCGGTGCAGGGAGCTTTACTCGGGATGTTTGCCACGCCACTGGTTGCACTTGCCGACGAGAAACCGAATGAAGAAGTAACTGCATTGACTCATCCAACCAATACCGTCGAAATTGGTGCCGAGTACGTCCCGCAGGACGCGGCAAAATTCGGAGAATACAACGGGCTAAACAAAAAAGGCACTTACTTGATTGGTGATTTCAGCGTGCGTGGCGGTGATGCGTACAACTCCCAAAGCGGGGGGGATTCTACCAAGCGCTGGGAGATTAAGGGAACCGACCTCGGCACGACCTCGCGCGAAATCGGCGGGAATGTGAGTGATCAAGGAAAATGGAGCTTGGGCATCGACTTCGATACCCTGCGCCATAACATCACCGATACCTACCAAACACCATTTCAGGGATCAATGGGCGGTAACAACTTTACTTTGCCATCGAATTTTGGCGTTATCAATACAACTACCAAACCCGCAGGTTATTCGACGGCTCCAGGTTCAAATGTTCTAACAGCAGCTCAGCAGGCGGCCTTCAACACGACGGATGTTTACTCGCAACGTGATAATTCGACCTTCAACGCAAAATACCTTATTGATTCGCAATGGGATGTGAAATTCGATTTCAACCATCTCGTTCAGTCAGGAGCGAAATTGATGGGCGTGGCTGGCGATCAGATTAATGGTGTTACGACTGCTGCTCTTTCTCCAGCAGGACAGACACCTCTTGTGTTAATGAGTCCGACCAACTATACAACCGACAGCATTAACTTGGCGTTGAACTGGGTTGGAGATAAAGGTTATGCCTCCACGAGCTATTATGGTTCATTGTTCCGCGACGGTTACAACAGCGTATCGTTTGATAACCCGTTCAAAAAAACAGCAGCCGGTGTCGCGGGTACCACAGCTAACTTGCAAGATGTAATGAGTACCATGCCCAGCAATGACTTTCATCAGCTAAATGTGAACGGTGGCTATGCGTACACCCCTNNCACCCCGGAAACCAAGCTGGTGGGCGGGCTTTCTTACAGCCGCAATACTCAAGATGACTCTTACGCTCAACAAGGCTTAACCCCTTCCGGCTTTCCACAAGCCTCACTCAATGGCTTGGTAGTTTCCACTCATGCCGATCTGAAATTGACCAATCAAACGAGCAAAGATTTGCTGCTGAGTGCCGGGGTGAAATACAACCAGCGCGATAACCAGACAGCGTCGAATGCGTATAAATTTAATACCATCAATGAAGCGGCTACGGCGGTAGCAGGAACATCGGTGAACGCCCCAATGAGTAACAGTAAAACTCAAATTGAACTCGCCGGAGATTATCGCATCGACAGGAATCAAAAACTGGGCTTGTCGTATACCTACGAAGAAATCAAACGGTGGTGCGACAATGCGGCGGCGAACAATCAGCAAGGTACCCTGAATGTGGCATATAACGGCCCGTGGACTTATTCCGCCGCCACCTGTGCGCAAGTGCCTGACAGCAAGGACGGCAAACTTGCGCTTAACTATAAGCTCAAGGCGAGTGACGAAGTAAGCTTTAATGCGGGCTATGGTTACTCGAATCGTCAAGCGCAGATCAGCCCCTCGTACTACAACCCCATGCAAACCTTACTTGGCGGGTCAGGGGGTGAGGGCTTTAATGTTGCAGGATTTGTGGCCTACTTTGACGCTTCCCGCAAGGAGCAGCTATTGAAGGCTGGCGCGAATTGGCAAGCGAACGATAAATTAGCTCTCGGTCTGAATGCCCGCTATACCGACGACAAATACGACTCGACATATGGTGTGCAGAATGGCAATTCGTGGAGTCTGAATCTGGATGCTACCTATAGCTATGCAGAAGCTGGCTCGGTATCTGCTTACGCCACTACGCAAAATATGAGTAGGGACATGACCAATCTTCAAGGGGCTGCCGCTACCGTCGCAAGCGCCACTGCGCTTAACGTTCCGGTGGGTGGAACTTGGACCAATACACTCAAAGAAAATGATACGACTCTCGGTCTTGGTGGTAAGCAGGGGGGATTCATGGACGGGAAACTTGATCTCGCCGGCGATTTGACCTATTCGCTTGGAAAATCCGGCTATGGCACGCAACTAAATTATGCCAACGCCAATCTTGGTGGCGCCACTTGCAGTTCCGCCTATTATTTGACCTGCGGAACGTTGCCGGATATCAGGAATGAAATGCTTCAACTGAAACTCGTCGGAACCTACAAAATCGACAAGGTCAGCAAGGTTAGGCTGGGGTATCTGTTCCAACGGCTGAACGTAGACGATTACCTCTACAATACTTACCAATATGGCTCTACACCGGCCACTGTGTTGCCGACCAATCAGCAGGCACCAAGCTACTCTGTCAATGTAGTCTCGGTGTCCTACGCCTACAGCTTCTAAAAAAACATCTGTACCCCAATGAAACGGGGCACGCTAATTTGGTGCTCCGTCTATCTGCCCTGACTGGTCACAGGTTCAAAAAATTAAGTTTGTTGAATACGAAGTAAATGCGGAGAGATTAAATGGAAAAGAAGCAAAGTTTATTGAAATGTGCATGGGGTTTCTTGAAGACTCCCAGTGCAAAGTATTCCGTACTTGGGATTGGTACTTTGAGTTTCATCGTGGGTATTATTTTCTGGGGTGGGTTTAACACTGCCATGGAGGCAACGAACAAACTTGAGTTCTGTATTTCCTGCCATGAAATGTACGATAACGTGTATCAGGAATACAAAACGACCATCCACTACAGTAACCGTACCGGCGTGCGCGCCATCTGTTCTGATTGCCACGTGCCCAAAGATTGGGGACACAAGATGTTACGCAAAATTCAGGCAAGCCAGGAAATCGTGGGTAAACTCACCGGCTACGTCGATACTCGGGAAAAATTCGAATCCCACCGGATGGAATTGGCAACCCACGAATGGGCGCGTATGAAAGCTTCAGGTTCGCGTGAATGCCGCAACTGCCATGATTTTGAGGCTATGAGCGGTGATATTCAAAAGCAGACGGTATATAAAAAGCACATGAAGGCGAAAGACGATGGTATGACCTGCATCGATTGCCATAAAGGTATCGCCCACCATCTGCCCAAAGAGTACAAAGACCCGGATGAAGAGTGATTAATCTCTATGCGCGGTGAAAACTGTGTGCCCCAAATGAAAATGCCCCGCCAGTTCATGGCGGGGCATTTTCATTGGTCAAACAGAAAATCGTTTGACCAATGCTATTTACCGATTACAGTTGCATGAAACAGTCTTACAGAATCATTATCAGATTCGAAATCCAACTGTTTTAGTAGGATTCTGATTTCCTAGCGTACATTCTGAATCGGTTTCCTTAATAATTTTCGTATTTCAGGGGCGCCACTTGTGGTTGAGCCAGCGTCGCAACGCCTTGTTCACGAAGTAACAATTCCCCCGCCTTTAGAATTCATTCTTTAATTTCCATGGTCAATATCTGGTATCTGCAATTTGGTAATGCCACCAATTGCAGATATAATACACAAATAAATTAACAGCTTGTTGCCGAGGAGTCCGTATTCATGCTAGCACCCAATTCGTTGAGAGAACTTCCACATGCCAACCTTTTTCGGAAGGGGGATGTTTTCATTCTTTTTGGAGAGCTTTTTGGCAGAGGCTATGCGAATGGACTGATCAACGAGGCACGCAAGGCGGGCATGACCATCGTCGGCATCACCGTAGGGCGCCGTGATGAAAACAATGCGTTACGTGCATTGACTGCAGAAGAATTGTCGATTGCTGAGGCTAATCTGGGGGGGCGCATCATCAATGTGCCATTGATGGCAGGCTTTGATCTGGATGCCCCCGCAGGCGAACCAACTCCGACTGATATGCTGGGTAACATGACCCTCAAGAGTTGGCAGGACGACAAGCTCGATTGGGCACACATAGAAAAATGTCGCGCCGTCGGGGTGAAGCGATTCACAGACTCCGTAGCAAAGGTAATGTCCGAACTGGATGGCTTGATTCCCGACGGTGCTAATGCTTTCTTCGCTCATACAATGGCTGGCGGCATACCCAAGGTAAAGGTGTTTCTGGCCATTGCCAACCGCATCTACAAAGGACGGGGCGAACGCTTTTTGGCTTCGAGCGCGTTGCTCAACAGCGATCTGGGCAAGCTCATCCTGATGAATTTTGACGAAGTCACCGCGAATACTTTCCAACATCTTATCGAAGCCAGCGCGACCATTCGCGCCCGGCTGGAAAAGTCCGGCGGACAAGTGCGCTATACCGCCTATGGTTATCACGGCACCGAGATTCTTATCGATGACAAATACCAATGGCAAACTTATACCAGCTACACGCAGGGCAAAGCCAAGATGCGGCTTGAACACATCGCCGAAGACGCATGGAAGCAAGGCATCAAAGCCACGGTTTACAACTGCCCCGAGATTCGCACCAACTCTTCCGATATCTTCGTGGGAGTGGAGCTCTCACTGTTCCCCTTGCTGAAAGCGCTGCTGAAAGAACAAGGTGGTGTCTGGGCCAAGGCACAATGGGAGGCTTGCCGTGCGGTGCTGCAAGAAGGGCTGACGCTGGAAGACTTATTGCAGAAAATTGATCATTACAATGCAAGCAACGTGATGATGAGTTTCAGAAATTTTGCGGCCTGGCCGATGGATAATACGGCAGAACTTGCTGACGTGATGATAGGTACATCTGAAGAAATCACGAAAATGCACAAGAGCCGCAATGAACTGGTGACCGATATCCTGAGTGCGCTCGTGCTTGAGGGAACAGGGCCTTTGATGTTCTTTGCTTCTGCAAATCCAAGCGCACCCGTCCTTTGGATTAATCACGACATCATCGCAAAGCAGCTTAATTCATCGCACAACTAGGTTGCTCTGGCCTAAGCTGAGCTTTAGCCAAATTGCAGCCTCGTCCGTGATGGGGTCACCGTTTCCAACGGACAGAGCCAGTTCTATAGCTAGCTCCAATACGCGATCACGCACCCGACAACTGATTCCATTTCACTTTTGAAATGGAATCAGTAATTAAAATGCGTTTATTTGCCAAAATCCCATTTTATTCTTTGGCTCAATATTGGTTGCGAACAGCTAATAAGGCGCGAGAATAACCTTACATTCAATGCAACGCATCCGTAGATGCAATCGTATATAATTCGCGGCTATTTTATAACCAGTCGCCAATTTAACTTCATGCTTGAAATAAGCAACCTTGCTTGCGTACGCGGAGACCACCAATTGTTTTCCGGCTTGAGTTTTTCGCTCGGCGCAGGTGAATTGTTGCAAGTGCAGGGGGAGAACGGTAGTGGCAAGACCAGTTTGTTACGAACCTTGTGCGGCTTTATGCAGCCTGCGGCAGGAGAGATTCACTGGTGTGGTCGTGATGTTCATGAGTTGGGCGAGGAATACTATGCCGAAATGATTTATCTCGGGCATTTGAATGCGATCAAAGATGAATTGAATGCGCTGGAAAATTTGCGTATCAGCGCGGGTTTGGCCGGGTGCGCGGTGGATGAGAAAGAGGCACTCGCCGCGTTGCGCCGTATGGGGTTGCGCCGCCGCGAGCATCTGCCGGTAAAAGTATTGTCACAGGGGCAGCGTCGTCGCGTCGCGTTAAGTCGACTATTGGTTGGTAATGCGCGTTTGTGGATATTGGATGAGCCATTGACCGCACTTGATGTGGGGGCAGTCGGGTTGATGCAGGAACTTATCGGCGAACACCTGTCAAAGGGGGGCATGGCTATTTTTACCACGCATCAACCCTTGCAAGTGGCGGGTGTTGAGACGCGACAGTTGATGTTGTCATGAATCGGCTCTCGTTATTCGGGTTGTTGGGACTGGTCATTCGGCGTGATCTGTTGTTAGCGATGCGCCGCCGAGCTGACGTGCTGACTACGCTGGTTTTTTTCGTGATGGTGGTGAGCTTGTTCCCGCTCGGTGTGGGGCCTGAACCGGAAATGTTGCGCAAAATGGCTGCGGGTGTGGTTTGGGTGGCGGCGCTGTTGGCATCCATGCTGTCGTTGGCGCGTATGTTTTCGGCCGATTATCTGGATGGTACGCTGGAGCAGATGTTGCTGGCTCCTCAGTCTTTGTCGGTGCTGGTGTTAGGCAAAATTGTTGCGCATTGGATGTTGTCCGGATTGCCGCTGGTGTTGATTGCGCCGGTGTTGGGTTTGCAGTTTGGAATGTCATTTCAAGGCTTGTGGGTACTGGTGCTTGTGCTATTGCTAGGCACGCCGATATTGAGCATGATAGGCGCGATTGGCGCGGCGCTTACTTTGGGTTTGCGCGGCGGCGGTGTGTTGGTGTCATTATTGGTGTTGCCCTTGTGTATTCCCGTATTGATCTTTGGTACGGGCGCGGTTGACGCAGTGAACACAGGCATGACGTTCATTCCGCATGTAGCCTTGTTGGGCGCGATGTTTTTGTTGTCCTTGGTCTTTGCACCGTGGGTGACTGCGCAAGCTTTACGTATTTCGATGGAGTGAAATTTGGCGATTAACTGGTTTAAATATGCAGCTCCGGCGAGCTTTTATGGCTTGGCCGGGAAGATGGTTCCCTTCTTTGCATGGCCCGCTGCGATTTTATTTGCGCTGGGAATATATATCGGCTTTTTTGTTGCCCCCACGGATGCTGTGCAGAGCGAAGCCTACCGCATTATGTTTATCCACGTTCCCGTTTCGATCCTGTCCATGTTCATTTACCTAGTCATGGCGGGGTATGCAGCCTTGGGTTTGATCTTTAATACTCGCTTGTCTTCCATGATGGCAACCGCTTTGGCACCGACGGGAGCGCTCTTTGCTTTCATCGCGTTGTGGACGGGGGCGTTGTGGGGAAAACCGATGTGGGGCGCATGGTGGGTGTGGGATGCACGCCTGACCTCGGAATTGATTTTGCTGTTTTTGTATCTGGGATTTATTGCTCTGCAAGCATCGATCGATGATCCGCGTCGTGCGGATCGTGCGGGGGCATTGCTGGCAATTGTCGGCTCGGTCAATGTGCCCATTATTTATTTTTCGGTGAAGTGGTGGAATACCCTGCATCAAGGTTCGAGCATTAAATTTTCAGATACCAGTATGCACATCGCCATGAAGCAAGCCTTATTCATCATGCTGGCAGCGTGTTGGCTGTACGTCATCGCGGTAACTCTGGTGCGTGTGCGCAGCATTATTTTGGAGCGTGAGCGCAATACGCAATGGGTGAGCGAACTGGCAGAAGTTCGTGAAGGAGAGCGGTCATGACACGGTACGCGAATGCGACGGGTGCGGGAATGACCGCTTTGCACCTCCTTCCGCAATCGGCTGGCTTCGCCAGTAACGTGTCGGAGGTGCAACTATGAACTGGGCTGAGTTCTTTGCCATGAAGGGTTATGGTCTTTACGTGTGGGGTTCCTATGGCGCAGCATTTTTGGTGTTTATCATCGAAATTATATTGGTGCGCCACAAAAGAAAAATAACATTACAACAGTTACGCTTGATGCGTGACGCAGGAGAAGGTCAATGAGGGCTCGTACCAAAACACTATTATTCATCATCGGCGGCATTGCCGTTATTGCTGCGGCAGTAGGGCTGGTTCTGTATGCGCTGAAGGATAACGTCAGTTTATATTTCACGCCTACCCAAGTGTTCAATAAAGAAGCACCGCTAGCTCACAGCTTCCGTATCGGCGGTCTGGTCGAGGTCGGCAGTGTCAAACGCGAGACAGACGGTTTGACGGTGCATTTCATCATTACAGACACGCTTAAGAGCATGCCGGTCACTTACAAAGGCATTCTTCCCGACTTGTTCAAAGAGGGTAAGGGCGTTGTAGCGCAGGGCAAGCTGCAAGCAGACAATGTGTTTTACGCCGAAGAGGTGCTGGCCAAGCACGACGAAAATTATATGCCGCCGGAAGCCAAAGATGCCTTGGACAAGGCCGCCAAAGCACAGTCTGCCGTGAATTCAGCATCGGCTGTGCCTGCTACCATTACTCCAGCCAAATAATCGGAAACTGAACATGATTCCTCAAATGATAATTCCAGAACTTGGAAACTTTACCTTGGTCATCGCGCTATTTCTCGCGCTGTTACAAGGCGTGCTACCTATCATCGGTGCCGCGCGCGGTAATGCCGTATTGATGAGTGCGGCGCGACCACTTTCGTTCGGGCATTTCGTATTCGTGTCGTTTGCGTTCGCCTGCTTGTTGCAAACGTTTATCAGCAACGATTTTTCCGTGCTGTATGTGGCCGAGCATTCCAATTCGCAACTGCCTATCCAATATCGCATCGCGGCCTTGTGGGGCGGTCATGAAGGTTCATTGTTGTTGTGGACGTTTATGTTGACAATATGGACCATCGCAGTTGCGACTTTTAGCAAACATTTGCCGCAAGAAATGGTGGCGCGAGTTATCGGAGTGATGGGGCTGATCTCAGTCGGCTTTCTATTATTTATGTTGTTTACTTCCAATCCGTTTGATCGCCTGCTGCCTGCGGCAATGGACGGACGCGATTTGAATCCGTTATTGCAAGATCCCGGTTTGGTTATACATCCGCCGATGTTGTACATGGGCTATGTCGGATTCTCCGTGGCGTTTGCTTTCGCCTTGTCTGCCTTGTTGGGCGGGCAACTCGATTCGACTTGGGCGCGTTGGTCGCGTCCGTGGACTACGGTGGCCTGGGTCTTCATGACGCTGGGTATTGCACTGGGCAGCGGCTGGGCATATTACGAGTTGGGCTGGGGCGGCTGGTGGTTCTGGGATCCGGTAGAAAATGCTTCTTTCATGCCTTGGCTGGTCGGCACCGCGTTGATCCACTCGTTGGCCGTTACCGAGAAACGCGGCGCGTTTAAAAGCTGGACAGTTTTGTTGGCGATAGCCGCATTTTCGCTCAGTCTGTTGGGTACCTTCTTGGTGCGTTCCGGCGTGCTGACTTCCGTGCATGCTTTTGCGACCGACCCCAAGCGCGGTATTTTCATTCTGTCATTCCTAGTGGTGGTGATCGGCTCTTCGCTGCTGCTATTTGCATGGCGTGCTCCCAAGATCGGCTTGGGCGGCAAGTTCGATATTATCTCGCGCGAGTCCATGCTGTTGACCAATAATGTGCTGCTCTCGGTAGCCTCGGCTTCGGTGTTTCTGGGCACGCTTTATCCTTTGTTCATGGATGCCTTGGGCATGGGTAAATTGTCGGTCGGGCCGCCGTATTTCAATACCGTGTTCGTACCGTTGATGGTGCCGTTGGTCTTTATGATGGGCTTGGGGCCAATTGCGCGCTGGAAGCAAGCCAGTGTGCCTGATATCTGGTTGCGTGTGCGCTGGGCCTTTGCTGCCAGCCTGTTCATCGGATTGCTATTGCCCTTGGTGCTGGGTAACTGGACACCGTTGATCGCTTTGGGACTTATGCTGGCATTCTGGGTGATCAGTACCGCGCTTCTGGATTTGCGCAAGCGCATCAGCGGTAAACAGGGGGATCTGTTGCAGCGCTTGGGCAGTCAGCCGCTCAGCTATTACGGCATGCAACTGGCGCACCTCGGTATCGCGGTGTTTGTCATCGGCGTAACGATGGTGAAGGGTTACGAGACCGAGCGCGATGTGCGTATGGGGGTTGGCGACACAGTTGAAGTGGGCGGTTATCAATTCCGTTTCGATGGCATGAGCGAAGAAGAGGGCCCCAACTATCATGTCTCACGCGGACACATGGTGATTAAAAAGGGTGATCGTATCGCTGCCGAACTATTCCCGGAAAAACGCAATTACAATTCATCGGGCATGCCCATGACCGAAGCCGCGATTGATCCGGGTATCTTCCGCGATCTGTATGTCTCCTTGGGTGAGCAGATACCGGATAGCGGTGGTGCATGGGCGGTGCGTGTGTATTACAAGCCGTTTGTTGATTGGATATGGGCCGGTTGTTTGTTGATGGCGCTGGGTGGCATATTTGCCATCAGCGATCGCCGTTATCGGATCCATGCAAAAAAAGCGAAGCAACTTGATACCGGTGCGGGATCAGGTTCTGAGCTGAAGGAGAAGACAGCATGATGCGTTTCATTTTGCCGTTCATCGTATTTATCGTGTTGTCCGGTTTTTTATATGTGGGATTAAATCTTGATCCGCGTGAAGTGCCGTCGCCGTTAATCGGCAAAGCGGCTCCCGCGTTTAACTTGCCACAATTGCATGACCCGGCCAAGACGTTTTCGCCGCAGGATATGAAAGGCAAGGTCTGGCTGCTCAACGTGTGGGCTTCCTGGTGCGTGTCGTGCAAAGAAGAGCATCCGGTGCTCTTGCAATTGTCGCGCCAGAACATTGTGCCGATTTACGGACTTGACTACAAAGACAAGCGCGTGGATGCGGAAATGACGCTGAGCGGAGCCGGTAATCCCTATACGGTGACGGTGTCTGATACGGATGGCCGCATCGGCATTGATTACGGTGTGTATGGTGTGCCTGAGACTTACGTTATCGACAAACAGGGCATCATTCAATACAAACAAATTGGCCCGGTTACTCACCGCAGTCTGAATGAAACGATATTGCCCCTGGTTGCCAAGCTGGAGAAGCAACCATGAAGCGATTAATTGTTTTGTTGCTATGCCTGATACCGTTGTTCGTTTATGCGGGCGAAGCCAAAGACTTGGCCGCCGATCCAGTGTTGGAAAAGCGCATGATTGGTCTGGCTGAAAAGCTGCGTTGTCTGGTTTGCCAGAACGAGTCGCTTGCCAGTTCGCATGCTGAACTCGCGGAAGATTTGCGCCGCGAAGTGCGCGAGCAAATGAGCAAAGGCATGACTGACCAGCAGATCATGGATTATCTGGTGGCACGCTATGGCGACTTTGTGTTGTACCAACCACCGGTTAAATCGTACACGGTATTGCTTTGGTTTGGCCCATTTGCGCTGCTGCTCGCCGGAGTAGGGGTGTTGATATTCCAGTTGCGCAAGCGCCGTCAGTCGGTACCTGAAGTCGAACTTTCCGCCGAAGCGCAGCAGCGTGCCAGCACATTACTCAATAACGAAAAAGATAATTAAGCATGACGATATTTTTGATCATTTGTGCACTGCTCGTTCTTGTGGCGTTGTTGTTCGTGGTGTTACCGCTGTGGCGGCATAGCACTTCGAGCAATGCGGTATTACGCAATGCGGCCAATCTGGAAATATTCCGCGATCAGATCGCCGAGATGGATGCCGATCTGCAAAATGGTTTGTTGACAGCGGAATTATACGAACAAGGTAAACGCGAATTGCAATCGCGACTTCTCGATGAAGTGAAGGAGGATCAAGTTGCCGTCACCGCAGTGCGTAATCCACTCAAGGTGTTGGCGATCAGCTTGGCTGTTTTACTGCCAATAGCCTCAGTGGCTCTTTACTGGAAGATCGGTAATGTGAATTCTCTTTCTCCACAAGCTGCCATGGCCACCATGGGCGGTTCCGGCACCATGCGTTCGGCAGAGTCGCTGGCGGCATTGGAAGAAAAGGTTGCGAAAAATCCCAACGATGGCGAGTCACTACTCTTGCTGGCGCGTTCGTACGGCGAATTGGAGAGATATCCCGATGCAGTTAAGGCTTATGACAAACTTACCCAGTCAGTGACGGACGAGGCCTGGATATGGGCAGACTACGCTGATGCATTGGCTATGGCGCGTGGGCAGAGTTTAGCCGGCCCACCAACCAAGCTGATCGAAAAGGCGCTTGCGCTGGATCCGAATTTCCCCAAGGCGCTGGCTTTGGCTGGCTCTGCCGCGATGGAGCGAGGGGATTATGCTGCGGCAGTTCGTCATTGGGAGCACCTGTTAAAAGGACTGCCGGCAGATAGCGAAGATGCCAAGATGATCGAGAGCGGTCTGCAGCAAGCGCGCGAATTTTTGGTACAGTCAAAGGGTAAAAAAGGGGCGAAAGTAACGCAGACTGCGCCCATGCCGGAAGCAAGGCAAAGTGTTGGTCAAGGTAAGGAACGCATATCTGGTACGGTCACGTTAAGTGCTGCGCTCAAAGCCAAAACCACCCCGAACGATACCGTGTTCGTGTTGGCACGTGCCGCTCAAGGACCGAAGATGCCGTTGGCTGCAGTACGCAAACAGGTAAAGGATTTACCTTTGCAGTTTACTTTGGACGACAGTATGGCGATGTCGCCGCAAATGAAATTGTCGAATTTTGACGAGATCGTAGTTGTCGTTCGTGTCTCAAAATCGGGCAATGCCATGCCCGAACCCGGCGATTTGCAAGGAACTAGTAGTACGATCAAGCCCGGCAGTACCGGTCTCAAAATCAGTATCGACACTGTTGTTCAATAATTAACTCTCACCTTCAAACAAGTGAATAGGCTCGTAATTACGAGCCTATTTGCATTATGGATATTTAATAGCTATGGCAATATGGCACAACAAGAGGAGCGTATATTTCACCAGATAAAGCTATTTGTGAGTATCCGCTTGCCAGTTCCGTATTAAGTAGCGGGGGAAATGATGAAAAAAAATCTACCAGTAACGCAACGAGAAATCGACTATTCCGAATCTTTGGTTTTTGTGACCAAGACAGATACCAAGGGAATTATTACCTATGCGAACGATTCGTTTGTTGCGACCAGCGGGTTTTCTCGAGAAGAGCTCATCGGTACGAATCACAACATAGTGCGGCATCCCGATATGCCTGAATGGGCATTTGCGGATCTATGGGCAACAGTCAAGGGCGGTCATCCGTGGCGCGGCATCGTTAAAAACCGAGCCAAAAATGGCGATCATTATTGGGTAAGGGCCAATGTCTCGCCCATTATGAAAAACGGCAACGTGGTCGGCTATATCTCGTTGCGCAAAAAACCCACTCGGGCGGAAGTCGCAAAAGTAGAACCGCTCTACCGTGCGGGTAAAGCTCCTGCATCACGTTTTTCTATTGCGGTCTGGTTTGGCAAGCTTTCGTTGCAACATAAGTTGCAATTGCTGTTGCAACCGGCGGTGTTAATTGTCGCAGGTTTTGCCACACTTTATGTAGCCGATCACGTCAAGACGAACTTGATTGAAACTGTCCAGGATAGAGCAGAGGCAGTGGCCAATGAAGTAATCGATAGCGCGAACATGTTGATGGTGACGGGACAAATCAGTCAACCTGAAACGCGCCAGTTATTGATTAAAAAATTGGCGAGCTCGGGAAATATTGTAAATTTGCAATTGGCGCGCGCAGACGCGGTGGTCAACCAGTTCGGAGCCGGATTGCCGGAAGAAAAGGTGCGTGACGAGGTGCAGCGTCAGGTAATCGCCACTAAGAAACCATATTATGAGATCGAAAGTCGCGGTGACAAGACGATTTATCGTGTAGTGACCCCCTATATGTTTTCGCACAGTTTCCATCAAACGGATTGCTTATCTTGTCATACCGTAGCCGAGGGAACTGTCGCCGGTGTGTCAGATATTGAAATCGACATGACTAAAGACTTTCAAGAGCACCAGCAATTCGTGATGATGATCAACGTGGGGCAAGTGATTTTTCAAGTAGTGTTGTTCTTCTTTATCGGTTGGGTGGTGAAACATTTCGTTACTCGCCGGGTGATTGATATCCGGAGTCATCTTGCCGATCTGGTCAATGGCGATATGACCGGTGAAGTGGATATTTACGGGCGCGATGAAATGGGTGAGATTTTGTGCGCGGTACAATCTGCCAAGGTGTTGCTGGGCGAGGTTGTGGATCAGATTATCTCGGTTTCGGGACATATTGATACACGCGCAAAACATCTGACCTCGGCTATGAGCAAAGTCGAGAATAGTTCGCAATCGCAATCGGAGTCTGCCACGAGTATGGCTGCGGCAGTAGAGCAATTGACGGTAAGCATCGATCAGGTGGCCGATAATGCCGGTGAGGTGCGTCAGGTTTCTGACAACTCCAAGACCTTGGCCAGTGATGGCGGCAAGGTGGTTCAGCAGGTTGTCGCCGATATGGAGAAAATCAATACGGCAGTGATGAATGCCGCAACGACCATTGAAGATTTGGGAAAAAAGTCGGAGCACATTCAAAACATCGTCAAGTCGATTAAAGAGATCGCCGATCAAACTAATTTGCTGGCCCTGAATGCCGCTATTGAGGCAGCAAGAGCCGGAGAGCAGGGACGTGGTTTTGCAGTGGTGGCGGATGAAGTCAGAAAACTGGCTGAGAAAACCAGCAAATCTACCCAAGAGATTTCAGCAATGACTGAGACGATCACCAGCAGCACCAATGAAGCGGTGGCTGAAATGGAGGCCGCAGTATTAATGGTTAAATCCGGATCGGTTCTCGCACAACAGGCCGGAGTAGCCATTGTCGAAATCAATGATGGCGCATTGCGCGTACTGACTGGAGTGGAAGATATTTCCAACTCGATCCATGAGCAAAGTGATGCCGCGCGGGAAATTGCGGTGAATGTCGAGAAAGTGGCGCAAATGTCGGAAGAGAATAGCGCGTCCGTTAGGGAAATCTCTTCTACGGTAGAAAACCTTGAGCACTTATCGCAATCGTTGGAAGAATCCGTCAAACACTTCCGCGTTTAGCGCTTGTCAGGATAGTTCTTATTAGGAGATGTGATGCCTCACCGATATACCCGGTGAGGCATTTTCTTTGGTGCGCCTGATCTGGCTCACCTGCACATGCCTTACCTCCGGTTTGATCAAACCGAAGTAAGGTACAAATTAAATTCATATCGTATTACCTTCCTATCTACACCCGTAACAGTGTTCACCCGGCAGCGTGCCGAATTTAAGTACATCGCACATCCCCAAGTTGATATGGGTTTTTCAATGCTCACTGTCATGAGTACGGTAGCGTACTGAGCCTTTTTTCAGAAGATGGGATAAGGACAACCTGTGTGAAAAAATATCCCCGGCCGATTCACTTTTAGCTTTCGCATATCAAGCCAGATTTAAATTATTGCCGGGCATATCTACAACGAATTCGTTATGTAGCACACCAAGACGAGTACCAAAATATTTCGGTTGTATCGTTAATTTTTTGGTTCGGATTCTGATGAAGGAGGAGACTCAAATGAATAGGTTTGAAATTATGCTTGAAAAAATCGAGGACAGGATTATTCGCCACTTATGGTGGTTCATGTCATTGTTACTGACAGCTGTCGTGGTAGGGTGCGGTAGCGGAGGTGGTAATCCAATTTTGGGTAAGCCTACTATCGGGACGATTGGTACTGCGGCCATTTTTTCTGCCGCCTCAGCCGTCGTCGTTGCAGGGGCACCCGCTGTCATCACGGGGGCATCTGTGCCGGTTGTTATTTCCGGATCGTCCGTTGTTGTTGCAGGTACTCTCGGTGTGGTTACTCCGGGGGCTGTATGTGCTGTAGCTGCGCTGACGATACCAACGGTGACGCTCGTGGATCCATCCGACGGTAACCAGTTTGTGACAACTGGCACGAACGGTGTTGCGGGTGGCGGCAAAATCATCAGTGCCACCTTCAGTTTGCCGATGAATTCTACGACGATCAATGCAGCAAGCTTTACGCTGACCCCATTGGCAGGCGCTGCTCTCATCCCTGCTTCGATAGCCTATGTGGAATCAACAAAAGTGGCGAATTTAACAACATCCGCCGCTCTCTTAGCCAATAAGTCTTACACGGCTAATATTTCAACAGATGTTGCCACCGCCACTGGAGTCACAACATCCTGTGCCTATACATGGAACTTTAAAACGGCTGCTGCGGCTGCTGTTGGACTTGCACCGGTGAATCTTGGCGCTGCCGCTTCTTTTGCAATTGCTTCGGCAGCGGGGTTGACGAATACGCCAACAGCACCGCTATCTCACATTAACGGTGATGTGGTGCTGGATCCGACCGCTAATTGTAATGCTGTGGCTGTTGATGCGGCGGGTGGCTTTGGTCTCTGCAATGGTATGGCACCAACGCTTACCGGGAAAGTAATCAGCCCTTTATACAATACTGGAATCACTTCGGCCTCTATCATGGCTGATATGAAAGCGGCCTATAACAGCCTTCTACCGGCGAATCTTCCGGGCGCTACAGTCTTGGGGTGCGGCACGATTGGAAGCAACGGTGGTGCAGGAGTTCTGATCGGTTGTGCCGGTAATGCCACGCTTCCCCCTGGCGTATATATATCCGCTACAGCATCGACTATCGGCGTGACGGGAACGCTGACACTGGATGGACAAGGGGATTCGAATGCGCGGTTTGTCTTTCAGGCTCCCTCTACTCTTACCACCGCAGCAGGCGCAATCGGTGCACCGGGTAGCCAGATTGTCCTGATCAACGGCGCGAAAGCTTCCAATGTTTGGTGGCAGGTTGGCAGTTCAGCCACGATTGGTACTTACGCCATCTTCAACGGCAACATTCTGGCGGATACCTCTATTACGTTGGGAACCAGTTCAACTTCATGTGGAAGACTGCTGGCCGGGGCGATTACCGCCAGCGGTGCATTTACTTTTGACACTAATGTCGTATCCGTACCGGGTAATGCAAGTGCACCTGCGAGTTGTCAGTAACCAGATATTCTTTTTTTAATCAGGACAAATAGCAGCAAAATATTTTGGAGAAAAACATGAAAAAAATGGCTAAATCATTGGGTGCACTGGGTCTTGTCGGGTGTGCGGTATTTAACAGTCAGTCTGTTATGGCGGTGGAGTCAGGCTGGATCGGAGGTTTAAGTGTTGGTCAGTCAAAGGCAAGAATCGATGACGCGGCAATTACCGATCAACTGCAGACCGCTGGTTTTGGTACGACATCAATCAACGATGTAAATCTTAATACGGGTGTCAAGTTTTTCGGTGGCTACCAATTCAATCGATATTTCGCTCTTGAAGGCGGCTATTTCGATTTGGGAAGATTTGGATATCAGGCAACGACCGTGCCGGTGGGAGGACTAAATGGCAATATACAACTCAAAGGGGTGAACTTGGATGCGGTTGGCATGTGGCCCATGTCTGAAAATTTTTCTCTCCTTGGCAGGTTAGGGGCGAACTATGCGCAATCCAGAGATAATTTCACCACCGTTGGCGCGGTTTCCGTCACTGACGCGAATCCAAGTAACAACTCTTTCAATTGGAAAGCCGGTTTGGGAATGCAATACGATTTATTCGAATCTGTCGGTCTACGCGGTGAGTGGGAGCGCTACCGAATTAATGATTCTGTAGGTACTCGCGGCGATGTCGACTTAGTTTCCATTGGCTTGGTTGTCAGGCTAGGCCAAGACAAGACTGCACCAGCGCCAATTCTAATAATTGAAACGCCCACTCAACCCAATGAAGCAAATCAACCCAAGGTTGCCGATGCAGCGGCAGTGTTGGTTATCGTGCCCGTCAAGGTGAAGACTCAGAAATATTGCAGTATTCTGGATATGCAATTTGAGATAAAGCAAAACGACATACAACGTGAAGAGAAGGAAAAGCTTTCTGTGGTTGGCACTTTCATGAAGAAATATCCGGATACGACGGCATTAATCGAGGGGCATTCTGATGATGTTGGAACAGATGAGTTCAACTTGAAACTATCTCAGCAACGTGCGGAAAGTGTGGTCAATTACCTGATAGACAGTTATCACATTGCGCCCTCAAGACTGACCGCAATTGGATATGGAAAATCGCGTCCCATTGCGGATAACAGTACTGAAGAAGGTCGCCGGGCGAATCGGCGCATCAATGCTGTGATAGCGTGTGCGACTGATATTGCAGGGCTTAAGGTGGCACCGGCCAGACTTACTATGGCGATGGAAATGGAATTTGATGCGATGAAGGACGATATCGACCCGCAGTATCACGATGAACTTGCCAAGATCGCCAATGTAATGAAAGCAAATCCTTTGATAACAGCAACAGTGGAAGGGCACGCCGGAAGATATAGTGGTAGCCAGCATGTGACACCGGAGATGGCAATGCAAGTTTCCCAGCGTCGTGCCCAGAATGTGGTGAATTATCTGGTGGATAAGCTTGATGTTCCTCGCGCACGACTTTCAACCGCACAATTTGGTTCGGCAAGACGCACCAGCTACGGTACTACGTTAGAGGGACGGCAGGAAAATCGTAGGATCAATATTATCTTCAACTATAACTCCAACTAATGACAAAACCGGGTCTCGGCGAAAGTGCTGGGACCTTCTTTTGCCCATGTGGGTAAACACAAATAATCCGGAAAGGTTGGCAAAATGAAAACGAAAGAAAATATTAAATTGATCGGCATTGCGATGCTGTTAGTTGTCGGACTCAGCGCCTGTGACAAGCAACCCGGCCCAGCCGAAACCGCAGGTAAAAAAATTGACCAGACGGCGGATAACGTGGCTGAAAAAATGGGCGAGCAAAGTGATAAGGCCGGTGTGGCAATTGATGATACCGAGATTACCACCAAGATTAAAGCAGCAATTCTCGCCGAGTCCGGTCTCAAAACATTGCAAATTAGTGTGGAGACCAAAAAAGGCGTGGTGAGCTTAAGCGGATCAGTCGATTCCCAGGCAAACAGCGATATGGCTAAAGCTCTTGCGACTGCGGTGGCCGGTGTAACTAAAGTTAATAACGAGTTGGTCATAAAGCCACTCAAATGAGATTGAGGGAGCCTCAAAAAATTGAATTCTTAGAGGTTCCCTTGAGATAACCCGAATATTTATTAAGGAGATGGTCATGGAATTACAAAATGCATATAAGCAAAAAAGAGCGGCACAGTTACATGAATGGAGTGCTCAAATTGATTTGCTGGAAGCCAAGGTAGCAAATGTCGGGGCAGACGTGGAAGTTAAGCGTGCCGAAGAGCTGCAAGAGTTGCGCGATAAACTTCACGCGGCATCTCAAAAAATGAAAGAGTTTGAAAAAACCAGTGGCGATGCTTGGGATGAGGTAAAAAAAACTGCGGATATAATTTGGGATGATCTCAAAGCTGGTGTAGCTGCTGCCAATTCTAAATTCCACTAGGCTAGCGATAAGGCTGCCTAGTGCAGCCTTATCTGATAAAAGGGGCTTGCTACCTTATCCCCTGAGCTTTGCAAATGCAGCCGCCATGGCATTATTCTGTGGCGGCTGACGTTCATCTTGTCGTTTGTGTTGTGCCATTCGCTTCGCATCATTTTGTTTATCTGCGGGCGTTGCTGCCTTGCTGCTTGCAGCGGCGGTGTCAGTCAGGCGCATAGTTAAGGCGATGCGTTTACGTTTTTCATCAACTTCCAGCACTTTCACTTTTACCACTTGTCCAGCTTTGACAATGGTGTGAGGGTCTTTGACGAAGGTGTTGGAGAGGGCGGAGATATGCACCAGCCCGTCTTGGTGCACGCCTATGTCTACGAAAGCGCCGAAGGCGGCAACGTTGGTGACGACACCTTCCAGAATCATATCGGGCTTCAGGTCTTTTAGTTCTTCCACGCCTTCTTTGAAGGTGGCGGTGGTGAACTCGGGGCGTGGATCGCGTCCGGGTTTATCCAGCTCTTTCAGAATATCCGCGATGGTCGGTACACCGAATTGCTCATCCGCATATTTGGACGGGTTCAACGATTGCAGTAGTTTGCTGTCGCCGATAATTTCCTTGATGTCTTTCTTGAGGTCGGCAAGGATTTTTTTAACCAAAGGATATGATTCCGGATGGACGCCCGAGGCATCCAGCGGATTTTCTCCACCCATAACACGCAAGAATCCGGCTGCTTGCTCGAAGGCCTTGTCGCCCAAGCGCGGCACCTCCAGCAAGGCTTTGCGCGAGCTGAACATGCCTTTCAGATCGCGATGAGCGACGATGTTCTGCGCCACTGCGCTGCTCAGGCCGGAGACGCGCGCGAGCAGGGGCGCGGAGGCGGTGTTTACATCTACGCCTACTTTGTTAACGCAATCTTCCACCACCGCATCTAGCGACCGCGCCAGTTGAAACTGGTTTACATCGTGTTGGTACTGCCCGACACCGATGGCTTTGGGGTCGATCTTGACCAGTTCCGCGAGCGGGTCTTGCAGGCGGCGCGCGATGGACACCGCGCCGCGCAATGCGACATCCATATCGGGAAATTCGCGCGAAGCGAATTCGGAGGCCGAGTAAACCGAAGCGCCTGCTTCGGAGACGACGATCTTGCTGAGGTTCAAATCAGGACGCATTTTAATCAGGTCTTGCGACAGCTTGTCGGTCTCGCGCGAAGCCGTGCCGTTGCCGATGGAGATCAGCGCCACTTTATGTTTCTCGGCCAGCTTGGACAGCGTATGCAAGGAACCATCCCAATCGTTCTTGGGCTGGTGCGGATAAATCACGGCGGTATCGACTACTTTGCCGGTCGCATCAACGACGGCGACTTTCACCCCGGTACGCATGCCGGGGTCGAGTCCCATGGTGGCGCGGGGACCGGCCGGGGCGGCCAGTAGCAGGTCTTTCAGGTTGCGGGCGAATACCTGTATGGCTTCGGTTTCAGATCGTTCGCGCAACGTGCCGCGCAGCTCGGTTTCCAGATGCAGGAAACTCTTGACGCGCCAGGTCCAGCGCACGGTGTCGGCCAGCCATTTGTCCGCAGGACGATCTTTGTTGGCGATACCGAAGCGTGCGGCGATACGTCCCTCGCACGGATTGAAAGGCGCATCCCATTTCGGCTTTTCGACTTCGCTATCGAGGCGCAGCGCAACGCTGAGCAGCTCTTCACGGTTGCCGCGAAATACGGCGAGCGCGCGGTGCGAGGGAATAGTGCCGATGGTTTCGGAGTAATCGAAATAGTCGGAATATTTCGCAGCGGCTTCTTCTTTGCCTTCCAATACTTTGGTTTCGAGCACGCCATGCGCTTGTACATAGACGCGCAATTCGTTCAGCAACTCGGCGTCTTCGGCAAAGCGCTCCATCAAAATCTGGCGAGCGCCATCAAGCGCGGCTTTGCTGTCGGCTACGCCGGGGTTGTCGCCATTTTCAGTCGAGAATGCAGGCTTCAAATAATTCGCCGCTTCGACCTCCGGATTTAACATCGGATTAGCCAACAAAGCTTCGGCTAAGGGCAGCAAGCCTGCTTCCAGCGCGATCTGTGCCTTGGTGCGGCGTTTGGGTTTATAAGGCAAATACAAATCTTCCAGTCGCGTTTTGTCCTCGGCGTGGGTGATCGCATCGAGCAATTCCGGTGTCATTTTATTTTGCTCTTGTATAGAGGCGACGACGGCGGTACGGCGCTCTTCCAGTTCGCGCAAATAGCGCAAGCGCTCTTCCAGCAAGCGCAATTGAATGTCGTCGAGACCGCCGGTGACTTCTTTGCGGTAACGGGCGATGAAAGGAACCGTCGCACCTTCGTCGAGCAGTGAAACGGCGGCGGCGACTTGCACCGGTTTTGCGTTGAGTTCAAGGGCGAGGCGTTGTTCGATAGATGGCAGCATAGGGGAACTGAGAGTGATAAAAATGGATTTTCGTAGGTCGGGTTTCCCTCGAAGAGGTTCTTGTACCCTTTAGGGTGAACCCGACAAGTCGGGCTGAAGCCCGACCTACAGTCTATGGAGTATCTGGATTAAACTGGATGCAAAGCCCCATCGACCAATTTCAATCGGCGCTGCATCTTTCCCGCGAGTTCGAGATCGTGGGTGACGACGATGAAGCTGGTCTGCAAGCGTTCATTGAGTGACTGCATTAATTCGAATAAAGTGCTGGCGCTGGCCCTGTCAAGGTTGCCGGTCGGTTCATCGGCCAGCACACAAGCGGGTTCGGTGACCAGAGCGCGGGCAACCGCCACACGCTGGCGTTCGCCGCCGGAAAGTTCGGCGGGGAGATGTTGAATGCGGTTAGCCAGCCCGACCCACTCCAGCATTTGCGCGGCGATAGGTTCTGCTTGTTTGCGGTTCATGCCGCGAATGAATAGCGGCATGGCAACGTTTTCCAGCGCGGTGAACTCCATCAGCAGATGGTGAAACTGGTACACGAATCCCAGCGAGCGATTGCGCAATTCACCGCGCTGGGTTTCGTTCATAGCGAATACATCCTGCCCCAAAATTTGTACGCTACCACTGCTGGCTTTGTCGAGCCCGCCAAGCAAATGCAACAGGGTGCTTTTGCCCGAGCCTGAACTGCCTATGATGGCAAGTCGTTCACCGCGCACTACATCCAGATTTACCCCCTTCAAAACTGGAACATTGAGCGCGCCTTGTGAAAAAGTTTTGCACAGGTCGCGGCAGGAGATGACTAATTCTCCCTGTAAGTCTGCGGCTTTGCCAGCTTGTTCACTCATAGCGCAATGCCTCCGCCGGCTGGATTTTGGATGCACGCCAGCTCGGATACAGCGTGGCGAGCAAGCTTATTGCAAAAGAAAAAGCGGCGACTACAATCACATCGCTCTTTTGTAAATCGGACGGCAGGTCGGTGATGAAATACACATCCTTGGCCAGAAACTGCACGCCTAAAATATGTTCGATAAAAGGAACAATGGTGCCGATATTCAGCGCGATGATCACCCCGCTGATTACCCCGATCACCGCGCCCACCAGTCCGATAAGCACGCCTTGCACCATGAAGATTTTCATGATGCTGGAAGGCGAGGCACCCAGCGTGCGCAAGATCGCAATGTCTGCTTGCTTGTCAGTAACGGCCATCACCAGCGTGGAGACAATGTTGAAAGCTGCAACTGCAACGATGAGAGAAAGAATAATGAACATCATCTTCTTTTCCATTTGTACGGCACGGAAATAATTTGCATTTTGCCGCGTCCAGTCAGTGGCGTAGAGGTTGTTGGGTAATTTCCCCTCCAGTTCCATTGATACGCGTTGGGCTCGATCAAGGTCTTTCAAGCGTGCGCTGATGCCGCTGATTGCTTCGCCCATGCGATAGAGCTTTTGCGCATCGTTCAGATGAATCAGCGCCAGCGCATTGTCATAAGGGGACATGCCGATCTCGAAAATTCCCACCACATGAAATTGCTTCAGGCGCGGAATCATACCTGCCGGGGTAATCTGTCCTTGCGGTGTGATGAGCAGGATATTATCGCCGACATGGGCACCGAGGGCGCGCGCAAGATCACTACCCAGAACGATGCCAAATTCGCCGGGCCGAAGTTCTGATAGCTTGCCAGCTTTCATTTTGTCGCCGAGTCCGGTGAGTTTGTTTTCTCCCTCGGGAAGAATGCCGCGCACCATTACTCCCTGAACACTCTCATCCAGCGACAACATACCTTGTCCGGTGATATAGGGCGATGCGCCTTGAACCTCGGGATGCGCGCTCACAATATCCAGAATGGGATGCCAATCGCTTACCTGACCGTTTTCGCTGGTCACTTGCAAATGGGGCGTAATACCCAGAATACGAGCCCGGATTTCTTTCTGGAAGCCGTTCATAACCGACAACACGATGATGAGCGCGGCCACGCCCAGCGCGATGCCCAACATGGAGATCATCGAGATGAAAGAAATGAAGTGGTTGCGACGCTGGGCGCGGGTGTAACGCAGACCGATGAGAAGTTCGTAGGGGCGCAAGGTGAAGAGGTTAAAAATTAACAGGCGCTAGTTTGCCACAAGAAGGGGGGAGCTGCTATCTGCTTGAGATGATTTCTTTCGCAGCCTTGATGCCACTTATCACCGCCCCCTCCAACGTTGCCGGATAATCGCCAGCAGTAAAGTCTCCGGCAAGCAATACGTTGGGCAGTGGCGTGGTATTAGAGGGGCGGGACAGGTTCACTTCGCAGGCGAAAGTGGCGCGTTTTTCGGCAATGACCTGATGCCACAGCGGTTCGTCGCTGATGCCGAGTTGTTCTTGCAATTCCTGAACGACTTTAAGGGCCAACTGATCGTGATTCAACTCCTGATGTCTGCCTTCTGCGCTGATTACCGCAGCGATAAGACCGTGTTGTCCGGCGATGCGTCCTTTGTCAAATAACCACTGCGTAAAGCAACGGTCAAAGCCCAGCATAGCTTGAGACAGGGTGACATGTTCGGGATATTGCAAATAAACGGTATAGATGGGTTGATAGCTGATGGCATCGATTTGAGCAGCGATAGGAGCGAGTGACGGTGTGGCGCGGAACAAGCGTGCGGAACTGGCAGGCGAAGCCGCGCAGATCACATGGCTAAATTGTTGTGCGCCTTGTGCGGTGACTATTTCAACGCCATTATCTTGCGGAATGATGGCTTCTACTCCGCAGGAGGTGAGTACATTGCCGCCATGCTGTGCCAAATATTGAGCAGCACGATTTGGAAAAAGAGCGGAAAAGTCGAGGCGCGGCAGCAGCATTTCACTATCGGTAAAGCGGCCATTCAGACTATCGCGCAATACATTCAATAGCACCTGCGCGGATGCTTTGTGCGTGGGTGTGTTCAGTGCAGAGATGCAAATCGGTTCCCACATTATTCGGATTAAGTCTTCGCTTTGCCGATAAGTGCGCAGTAGTTCCAGCACGCTGATGTCGTGTGTTAATTTGAATTTAATATGTCGCATAGCCAGCATGAAGCGCGCTGCTTGCAAGCGTTCGGAAAATGACAAGCCTTTAGCCGAGAGCAGCGCAACGAGCAAATGTAGCGGGGCGGGGAAGTGCGGTGCTTTGAGTTCAAAGCGTTCGTGCAGCGTGAGTTGCAGCGGTAAACGCAGAAAGTCTTGCTCGATATTGCCACCCACCTGTTCGATCATTTGCAGCGTATGACGGTAGCAGCCGAGCAGAATATGCTGGCCGTTATCGAGTTGCGTATCGTTGTGCTGCACGCCGCGTGCACGCCCACCAAGCTGCCTAGCGCTTTCGAAAACGGTGACGGGGATGCCTTGTGCGGCAAGCGTTACGGCAGCAGCCATGCCCGCATAGCCACCGCCGATAATGGCCGGATTTGTAGGCTTTAGTTCTGCCACCATGCTTTATAGGCCAGCCAAAGTTTGCGCAACGGAGTCAGCGAGACACGCTCTTTCAACACATGGCAACCGCTGGCGACAACTTCGTCCAGCGTGGCATGGTAGATCGCTGCCATGATGATGCCGGTACGCTGACTTTTGCGATCTACTGCGGGAAGCTGTTCGAATGCTTGTTGGTAAAAATGTTGTGCGCGCTCAATTTGAAACTGCATCAGCTTTTGAAATTCTACTGTCTCGTTGGCATTGAGTATGTCGCGAGTGTGCACGCCGAATTGAGCGAGTTCGTCTTGAGGCAAATAAATACGTCCGCGTCGTGCGTCCTCACCTACATCTCGGATGATGTTGGTGAGCTGGAATGCGATACCAAGGTCGTGCGCATATTTCAATGTCTTGCGGTCGGTGTAGCCGAATATCCCCGCCGCTAATAAGCCCACCACCGAAGCGACCCGGTAACAATAAAGCTGCAGCGCTTTGAAATCGGCATATTGATGTTGCTCCAAATCCATCTCCATGCCGTCGATAATTTCCAACAGGTGCTCTTGTGCCATGTTGAATTGTTTGACTACCGGAACCAGCGCGATTGCCACCGGATGCTGCGGCTTGCCGCCATAAATTTCAGCTACTTGTCCACGCCACCAGACGAGTGTGGTGCGCGCCACGTTGGTGTCCGAACATTCGTCCACCACATCATCCACTTCACGACAAAAAGCATAGAGCGCGGTAATAGCACGGCGCTGATCCGCTGGCAGGAACATGAAGCTGTAGTAAAAGCTGGAGCCACTTTTGGCCGCCTTGTCTTGGCAATATTCGTCAGGGGTCATATCAAAAATTGAACGGTGCGCTGCGGAACAGCATGATAACCCAGTCGAACGGGCGCAACACAGGCCGTTGCTGGAACATGTCGTAACGCACGCTATCCAGCTTGGCGAGAATGCGCAGACCTCCCGCGATGATGAGGCGCATTTCCAGGCCGATACGTCCCGTCAGTATCGTGCCGAGCGGTTTGCCGCTGCTCATCATATCGCGCGCACGCTGGGTTTGAAATTGCAGTAAAGCCTGCCAAGCCGCATCGACGCGGCCTTCGGCAATATGTGCTTCCGTCACGCCGAAGCGCGCCATTTCATCCTGCGGAAAATAAATACGGTTGATTGCGAAATCTTTTTTTACGTCCTGCCAGAAATTGATGAGTTGCAAGCTGGTGCAGATCGCATCCGAGTAGACCAGATTTTGCGGCGTAGCTTCTTCGTATAGATGCAGCAGCAAACGCCCCACCGGGTTGGCCGAGCGACGGCAATAGTCCAGCAATTCTTCGAAATTAGCATAGCGTTTTTTCACCACGTCCTGTGAGAAGGCATCAAGCAAATCATGGAATAACTGTAGCGGCAGTTGATGCTGCTCGACGATTTTTGCTACGTCGGCAAACAAGGGCGTAAGTGGGGGCTCGTGCGCAGCGATGCGATTCAATTCTGCACGGAATGCATCTAGCTTGGCTAGCCGCTCTGAATCTGGTACGTCGTCTTCATCGGCGAAGTCATCCGCCTGCCGCGCAAAGTGATAAATGATTTCTACCGCCCGCCGTAGATGCTTGGGCAACAGAACAGAGGCAACGGGGAAGTTCTCGTAATGATCGACAGCCATTGATCAGATCAAGTCTTCGCGATGCAACAAGAACACAAACTCATCACCTGCAGAAACGTTAAGCCAGTTGAATGCCAATTTCGGATAGGCTGCTTCCAGCACATCACGATTGTGGCCGATTTCGACGACCAATATGCCGCCGGGGTTGAGATGTGCGGCAGCCTGTTTGAGTATTTCGCGCGTGGCATCCAGGCCGTCTTTGCCGCTGCCAAGTGCCAGTTTTGGTTCGTGCAAATATTCGGCGGGCAATGCGGCGACGGATTCGGCATCCACGTAAGGTGGATTGCTGATGATGAGGTCGTATTTTTTGTCGCCGAGTTTGGCAAAGAGATTCGACTCGATCAGGTGAACGCGGTCTTTCAGCTTGTAGTCGGTGACATTGCGTTCAGCCACGGCGAGCGCATCGCCAGAAAGATCGACGGCATCGACAGTTGCATTGGGGAATACGTGCGCAGCCAAGATGGCAAGACATCCGCTGCCGGTACACATATCCAATACGCTGTGAACATTCTCAGTGGTTTCGACCCAAGGAAACAGGCTTTCATGCAGCAGTTCGGCGATAAAGGAACGTGGCACGATGACGCGCTCGTCCACATAAAAACGCAGTGCACCTAACCATGCCTCCTGTGTGAGGTAAGCGGCAGGGATTTTTTGTTCGACGCGCTGTTTAAGCAGTTCGCTCAGTGCTTTCTTTTCGTGAATGGTAAGACGCGCATCAAGAAAAGGCTCCAGCGTATCCAAGGGCAAATGCAAGATGTGCAAAATGAGATAGGCGGCTTCGTCGTAAGCGCTGGCAGAGCCGTGTCCGAAGCTAAGTTTGTTTTCGCTAAACGCGCTGACGGAAAAACGCATCCAGTCGCGCAGGGTATGCAACTCCGAGGTGTCGGAAAAGTGGTGAAGAATGTTCATAAAATTTTGACCAGTAATTTGATAAGTGTGAGCCGGTAGATTTCTGAAAGCGCTTCCAGATCGGCGATAGCGACGCATTCGTTAAGTTTATGGATGGTGGCATTGAGCGGGCCGACTTCAAGCACTTGCGCGCAGATGTCGGCGATAAAGCGCCCGTCCGAAGTGCCGCCGCTGGTGGAAAGTTCAGTTTCAATACCCTGTACCTGTTTGATCGCTGCGCTCACGGCATCAACCAGATTGCCGCGTGGCGTGAGATAGGGTTTGCCGGAAAATTCCCAGAGCAAATCGTATTCCAGCCCATGCTTGTCGAGAATGGCGTGCACTTTGGCTTTCAGTTCATCAACTGTGCTGGCGGTAGAGAAACGGAAATTGAATAATATCTCCACGGTGCCGGGCACCACGTTGGTCGCGCCGGTGCCGCCGTGAATATTGGAAATTTGCCAGGAAGTCGGCGGGAAATATTCGTTGCCGTTGTCCCATGTGGTCGCGGCAAGTTCGGCGATAGCAGGAGAGGCGAGATGGATGGGGTTTTTCACCAGATGCGGATAGGCGATGTGACCTTGTACGCCTTTGACGGTGAGAGTGCCGGAGAGTGAGCCGCGCCTTCCGTTTTTGATGGTATCGCCGGTTTTGCTCACCGAGGTCGGTTCGCCGACTATGCAGTAATCCAGTTTTTCGCCGCGTGCCTGCAATGCTTCGACTACGCGCACCGTGCCGTCTACCGCAATACCTTCTTCATCCGAGGTCAGCAGCAGGGCGATGGAACCTTGATGCTGCGGATATTCGGCAACAAACTTTTCGATAGCGGTGACGAAGGCGGCGAGCGAGCCTTTCATGTCGGACGCACCCCGGCCATATAGCATGCCATCGCGCACGGTCGGCGTAAAAGGGGCGCTGATCCATTTGTCGATTGGGCCGCTTGGCACGACATCGGTGTGTCCGGCAAAGCAAATCACCGGTGAGGTATTACCGCGTCGTGCCCATAAGTTATCTACTTCATTGCAGCGCATTTTGTCGAAACTAAAAGCTAGCGGTGCAAGACGTGCGCTGATAATGTCGAGACAGCCATCGTCATTCGGGGTGAGCGAATTGCGCGAGATGAGTTGTTTGGTTAGGTCGAGGGTGTCGCTCATAATTTCAGGTTCTCATAGTCGGTATTTTTGAATCCGGTCATCAGCACTTTTCCGTGCTGCTCCAATACCGGACGTTTGATGACGTTGGGTTTTTCCAGCATCAGCGTCAAAGCAGATGCGTCGTCTTTGATCGAGGCTTTTACCGCATCGGGCAGCTGCCCCCAAGTCGGCCCCGTTTTTTTCAACAGTTTTTGCCAGCCGACTTGCTTGAGCCATCCCGAAAGTATTTCTTCAGTGATGCCATGTTTTTTGAAATCGTGGAATTCATAGCTGATGCCGTGCTCATCCAACCACGAGCGGGCTTTCTTTACTGTGTCACAGTTGGGAATGCCGTATAGCTTCATCACGTTAGTCAAGATTTAACTTAATGGAATTGAAGTTGGTGCTAGACACGGCAGGCTGCGCTTCTTGTGTCGGTGATGACGTGAGAGGCGGGGTGAAGGCTTTGATCTTCGCAGTTTGCGAGTAATCAATCAGGGAAGAAAGATTGCTGGCAGAGTCGGCGTTCCGCAGCGCCTCATCTTTGGTAATCTGGCCTGATTTGAAAAGTTTGTATAGTGCCTGCTCAAAAGTTTGGGTTCCCGGTGACACGCTTTGCTCCATGGCTTCGCGGATTTTATCGATTTCGTCTTTCTTGATGAGGTCCGCAATGAGCGAAGAGTTCAACAGAATTTCGACTGCGGGAACCAGCTTTCCTTCGATATCGCGCACCAGTCGCTGGGAAATCACGGCGCGCAAACACATGGATAAATCGGATAGGACGCTTTGGCGTGCATCATACGGGAAGAAATTCACTATGCGATTTAATGCATGGTAGCTGTTGTTTGCATGCAGGGTCGAGAGGCACAGGTGGCCGGTTTGCGCAAAAATAAGACTGTGTTTCAGCGTTTCGCGATCACGTATTTCCCCGATCATCAATACGTCCGGTGCTTCACGCATGGCGCTGACCAAAGCGGCTTCGAAGTTCGCAGTATCCGTTCCGATCTCGCGCTGGTTTACGATGGATTTATTGTGTGTGAAGATATATTCGATCGGGTCTTCGATGGTGAGAATATGCCCGCTCTTGGTCGTATTGCGGTGCTCAATCATCGCTGCCAGTGTGGAAGATTTGCCGGAGCCCGTCGCCCCCACCACCAGCACCAGTCCGCGCTTTTCCATGATGAGCTCTTTCAGCACAGACGGCAGATGCAAATCTTCTACGTTAACAATATCTCCCCGTACATAGCGGATTACTATAGCGACATCGCCGCGCTGGCGAAAGATATTGATACGGAAGTTGCCGATGCCTGACACACGGAAAGAGAAATTCATTTCCATGTGAAGCTCGAATTCGCTGATTTGCTGCGCCGTCATCATCTCGTAGGCAATGCGCTTGATCGTATCCGCCTCAAGAATTTGCGTATTGACCGGTACTGCAACGCCGTCGATTTTGATGTTGACCGGTGCATTAGCCGAGAAAAACAGATCAGACGCATGCTTGTCAGCAGCCAGTTGCAGCAGTGGAGTTATAATCATGCACTTTTCCCTTCTTTGCGACGGCGTAGGGGCGTATGGCAATACNNGCGTATTGCCATACGCCCCTACGATTTAGATGCCTCTCAACAATTCATTGATGCCGGTCTTGCCCAAAGTCTTGGCATCCACTTTCTTGACGATAACCGCACAGTACAGACTGCAATTGCCGATTTTAGAAGGCATGTTGCCACTGACCACAACGGAGCCTGCCGGTACGCGGCCATAATGCACTTCGCCCGTTTCGCGGTCGTAGATTTTTGTGCTTTGACTGATGAACACGCCCATCGAGATAACCGAGCCTTCTTCCACGATCACACCCTCGACAATTTCCGAGCGCGCGCCGATGAAGCAGTTGTCCTCGATGATGGTCGGGTTGGCCTGTACCGGTTCCAGCACGCCGCCGATACCGACACCGCCGCTCAAGTGAACGTTCTTGCCGATTTGCGCGCAGGAGCCGACGGTGACCCAGGTGTCGACCATCGTCTTGGAATCGACGTAGGCGCCCAGGTTGACGAAGCTCGGCATCAGAATCGCATCGCGCGCGATGAAGGCCGAGCGACGCACGATGCAGCCGGGGACGGCGCGAAAACCGGCTTCCGCGAAACTACGAGCGTTCCAGCCCTCGAATTTCGAGGGAATCTTGTCCCACCAGGTCGCGCCGC
>PLYB01000062.1 GCA_003151655.1 Gallionellaceae bacterium
CCTACTTTCATATTTGCAAATGACATTTTATTTCTCCTTATTGATTGCGTAAGCAACACCTAGTGCAGCCTGCATTTTTAACCTTAAGCTGCGACCGTATCCATCAATTCCATATCCTTGCTACCCATTAGTTTTTCTATATCGACCAGAATCAGCATGCGCTGATCTATCGTTCCCAGACCCATGATGTAACGGGTATCCAGGGAAGTGGAAAGTGAAGGTGCGGCTTTGATCTGTTCCGGTGTCAGGGTCAGCACATCGGAGACGCTGTCCACCACCACACCCACTACACGTGTGCCCAGATTGAGAATGATGACGACCGTGAACTGGTCATAATCAACCTTACCGAGATTAAATTTGATGCGCAGATCGACAATAGGTACGATGATGCCGCGCAAGTTGATGACGCCCTTAATAAACGGAGGGGTGTTGGCAATGGCGGTGACGGCATCATAGCCGCGTATCTCCTGCACCTTGAGAATATCCATGCCGTATTCTTCGGCTCCCAAGGTGAAAGTGAGAAATTCACCGCTTGCAGTTCCGGTTGTGTTGACTACGCTAGTTTCAGTTGCCATGTCGGTCTCCTTTATCAATTTGCTCCTTCCCCCTGCTAGGGGGAAGGTTGGGATGGGGGTAATATTTACGCCACACTTCTACCCCCACCCTAGCCCTCCCCATGGAAGGAGGAGGGGACTTTTTTTCGTTCCTTAAAACTCTTCCCACTCCTCGCCTTCTTTGGGGGCGGGCTTGTTGGGCAATGCCTTGGGTTTGCCTGCGGCGGCTGGTTTCTTGGCTGGGGCGGGCACCGCGTGTTTGGCCGGTGCTTTGGCAGCCGGTTTAGCAACGGCACGCGCTGCGACGGGCGCACTTGTCTGCTGTCCTTCAGACAGCTTGAACACGCTGACAGAACGGGTGAGATTCTGCGCTTCCTCTTCCAGCGATTCCGCAGCAGCGGCAGCTTCTTCCACCAGCGCGGCATTTTGTTGGGTGACTTCATCCATCTGGGTGATGGCCTGATTCACCTGTTCAATACCCTGGCTTTGTTCGTTGGAGGCGGCGCTGATCTCGGACATGATGTCGGTCACGCGTTTAACTGCATTGACGATCTCTTCCATGGTCTTGCCTGCGTCATCCACCAACTTGGTGCCGATATCAACTTTCTCGACGGAGTCGTCAATGAGGGTTTTGATTTCTTTGGCGGCGGCGGCACTACGCTGTGCCAGATTGCGCACCTCGGCGGCGACCACGGCAAAGCCGCGACCTTGCTCACCGGCTCGGGCAGCTTCCACGGCCGCATTCAGCGCAAGAATGTTGGTCTGGAAGGCGATGCCGTCGATCACGGAAATAATATCCACGATCTTGCGCGAAGATTCGTTGATCGAACTCATGGTGCCGACGACTTGTTGTACGACTGAACCACCTTTTTCCGCAACGGTGCTGGCGCTGTGCGCCAGTTGGTTGGCTTGTTTCGCATTCTCGGCGTTCTGCTTCACGGTCGAGGTCAACTCTTCCATGCTGGCAGCGGTTTCTTCCAGACTGGAGGCCTGCTCTTCGGTGCGTTGCGACAGATCGGTGTTGCCGGAGGCGATTTCCTTGGAGGCGGTGCCGATGGAGTCTACCGAGACCCTCACTTCACCGACCAGATTCTGCAGGTTATCGACGGTGGAGTTGACCGCATCCTTGGTTTGACCGAACAGGCCGGGGTAGTCTTTGGTGATCTTCTGGGTCAGGTCGGCATCGGCCAGTGCTTGGGCAACGCGCACTACATCGCGCAGTCCGGTATCGCTTACATCGGAAAGCTGGTTGAGCAATTCGGACAGAGTCTTGGTGTAGCCTGCTTTGCCGTTCATATCCATCTTGGTGGAGAAGTTACCGCGCACGGCGGCATCTTCGACGATGTTTCTGATTTCTTCGACGATCTTGGTCAGCGAGTCAACGGTGCTATTGACACCGTTCTTGGTTTGGCCGAATACGCCCGGATAGTCTTTGGTGATCTTTTGCGACAGGTCGCCGTTGGCCAAGGCGGTGGCGACGCGAGTGACATCGTTCAGGCCGGTTTCAGAAACATTGGATAGGCTGTTGAGCAAATCGGATAGTTCTTTGGTATAGCCCGCTTTGCCGTTCATATCCATTTTGGTGCTGAAGTCGCCCCGGATGGCCGCGTCTTCTACGATCTTCTTGATCTCGGCTACGATGGCCCTCAATGCATTCTGCATCGTTTCCATCGCTCTCAACAACTTTGCCGCTTCGTCATTGCCTTGCACTGTGATTGTGCCAGTTAAATCACCGCCTGCAATCTTGGTTGCTACATCTACGGCTTGTGACAAGGCGCGTACCACAGCACGNNCTTTTATCGGCGGCGGCATCATCAGAAATCTTCTTGGCTACTACCATATTGTAATCAACATCGCCGGAGATAGCCGCGCCTATCTTGTCAGCTAACGGAACCACGTCGCCCAGCATATCCCTTGCCTTAGCCATGCCACTTTCGCCTATTCTGGACTGCGCCAGAATAGGCTCAAGTTTGGCATCGTATTCCGCCCACAAGCTTTCTACCTCTTTGAGAAATGCCTTATCCTTGTCATCGGCCACACACGCAGCACCCATGCAGCCATCCGCCGCCAAATATTGCTTGACCGCTGCCGCCACGCCATCGCGGTTACTTTTTAGATCTGTTTCAATTAAAGACTTTTTGGCAGTGTCGATATTCAGGACATGCTTGGTTATATTAAAACGAACCAGCAGAAAATTGCTGCGCAAGCTATCCAGCACTTTCAAGCTCGGCACCACGTTGGTGTTGCCGAGATTGGCCGTGTTGTAAACACTCTCCAGCTTGTAATAGCCCAGCCCGGCCATTAATATCAGCCCAAGCGCGGCTGCAAAAATCAGCAGGTATAATCGTTGTGCGATAGTCATGATTGCTCCTTACTCGAAATTTAAATTTAGAACGATACTTATACAGATCATTTGCTACAGATTATTTACTATGCGTATGCGCCGGATGTTGCGCCGCCAATGCCGAGACATCCAGAATCAGCGCGACCTTGCCGTCGCCCATAATGGTTGCGCCGGAAATGCCGTGTACCTTGCGGAAGTTCGATTCCAGACTCTTGATCACCACTTGATGTTGGCCGAGCAATTCGTCCACCATCAGTGCGGTTTTCTTCCCTTCGGCTTCAATGATGACCACGATGCCTTTGGTGAAATCGGTAACGGCATTTTGAATATCGAAAGACTCGTGCAATGACAACAATGGCAAATATTCACCACGCACACGCAACAAATGACCTTCTCCGCTAACCGACTTTAAGTCGTTCGCATTAACTTGCAGTGATTCCACAATCGACCCCAGCGGAGCGATAAATGTTTGCCCGCCCACCGACACCGATAATCCATCCAGTATCGCCAGCGTTAGCGGCAAGCGAATGGTGGTGCGTGTGCCGAAGCCTTCCACCGAATCGATTTCCACGCGACCGCCGAGTTCGGCAATATTTCGTTTCACTACATCCATGCCGACACCGCGCCCAGAGACATCGGTCACGACTTCAGCCGTGGAAAATCCGGCTTCGTAAATCAGCATCCACACGGCGGAATCAGGCATGTCATCGCTGACGTTCATGCCGCGTTCTTTGGCTTTGCCGAGTATTTTGCTGCGGCTGAGGCCGCCACCGTCGTCGGCGACTTCGATCACGATATTGCCGCCTTGATGAAATGCGTTCAGCGTAATTGTTCCCGTTGCCGACTTGCCTGCGGCGACACGTTTTTCCGGCATCTCGATGCCGTGATCCAAACTATTGCGGATAAGATGCGTGAGCGGGTCGGCAATTTTCTCGATCAGCCCCTTGTCCAGCTCGGTACCTTCACCGAGTGTTTTGAGTTCAATCTGTTTGTTGAGCTTGGCCGCCATATCGCGCACCACGCGCGGAAAGCGACTAAACACGAAGGAGATTGGTAACATGCGTACCGCCATCACCGCTTCTTGAATGTCGCGTGTATTGCGTTCCAATTGGCTCAAGCCGCTTTGTAATCGCTCCACTACTGTCGGGTCTAGCAGCGAAGCCGACTGGGTTAACATGGCTTGCGTAATAACCAGTTCGCCGACCAGATTGATAAGTTGATCAACCTTTTCCACGCTGACGCGTATCGACGAATCTGCCGCAGCCGGGGGCGGTGTTCTGTCCGCAGTTCGGCGTGTGGGATGCGCTTTTTCTGCCAGCAAGACAGGTGCCACTGGTGTGGCGGCTGCATCTTTTGCCTCGGCTGGAGCAGTTTTGTCCGGTTGGCTGTCGGGATTGGGTTCCTGAAGGAATCCATAGCCCCGGCTATTTTCACGCTCTGTTTTTTGTACCGGTGTCTCTTCAAAAAAGCCGTAACCTTGTTCGCTCTCTGCTGCTGCGGCATCCGGTTTGACAGCAGCGGGTTCATCATCAAAGAAACCGTAGCCCTGATCTGCTTCTGCGACGGGCGCGGCAACCGGCTCGTCATCAAAGAAGCCATAGCTTTCATCTGGTGGGCTTGTTTCAGCAGGAGTCGCAGCACTTTCCGGTACGGGTGACGGGCTGGTCTGTGCGGCGGGCTGGTCGGATGAAAGGCGCTCCAGATTGGCGCGCACGTTTTTTACCATTTCCTGATCCACTTCGCTTCCGTCGCGGTGTCCGGCCAACTGCATGGAGATGGCATCGCCTGCTTCCAAAAATGCATTGACCATTTCATTGGTCAACGACATTTCCTGTTTGCGCAATTTATCGAGCAGGGTTTCAAGCACATGCGTGACTTCGATCATGTCGTTAAAACCGAAAGTGCCAGCCCCGCCTTTAATAGAGTGCGCAGCACGGAAGATTGCATTCAAATCATCCATGCTGGGGTTGGCGACATCCAACTCCAACAGCATTCTTTCCATATTGGAAAGATGCTCCGCAGCTTCTTCAAAAAATACTTGGTAAAACTGACTAAGATCAAAACTCATGGCAGGTTACCCTTTTAACTGGGAAGGGAGAAGAGATCGCACCTGCCGGTGCTTTAAGGGGGAAGGGAAAACCCCTCCACACCCTTCTCCCTTCCCTCTTTACCCTTCTCTGTGTAGTTACCCGATAACTTTCTTAACGACTTCCAGCAATTTTTGCGGGTCAAATGGTTTGACGATCCAGCCTGTCGCTCCGGCAGCTTTGCCCTGAGCTTTCATGGCATCGCTGGACTCGGTGGTAAGCATCAGGATAGGCACCGTTTTGTACGAGGGCATGTTACGAAGATTCTTGATGAGTGTCAGCCCGTCCATGCGCGGCATATTCTGGTCGGTCAGCACCAGATTTACCGTCCTCGCCTTGGCCTTGTCCAGACCTTCTTGTCCATCCACTGCCTCAATGATTTCATAGCCCGCACTCTTCAGAGTGAAGGCCACCATTTGTCGAATAGAGCTTGAATCATCCACACTCAATATAGTTTTAGCCATAACGTCCTCGTTGCTGAATTTATCTGGAATTGTTTAAAACAAGTCAATGTCGCTGGATTCCAGCGAATTTTGCTGTACCGGAGAACGCTCACTCAAGCGCTCTGCTTCGGCAAATATATCATTTATCTCCGTACGCATCTGTGAAATTCGTTCCGGCGATGCCTCCTGTCCGGATTGTGTATGGCTGGCCCACTCACCCATCCGCACCCAGGCATTTTCCATGTTGGAAATGCGTGTGCGCGAGTGCTGGATCAATTGGCCGACCATATCTTGAAATTGCAACGAAGTGACCGCACGCCCAACCACCTGATCGACTTCCTCGGAAATTTTATTCTGTTCCTCGATTACCTGTACCATGTTTTTATTCATGGTCTTGACGTGCTCCAGTGTTCCGTCGATCTTTCCTTTTGCCTCCAGGGCAAAGCTCATATCCAGCGATGCCATGTTGCTGATGGATTTTTCTGCTTGCGAAATTGAGGTGTGAACAGTTTGCACGTTGATGCGTATCTGGCGACTGAACTGATCCGAGCGCGAGGANNAGCTTGCGCACTTCATCCGCCACCACGGCAAAACCGCGCCCGGATTCACCGGCTCGAGCTGCTTCGATGGCCGCGTTTAGAGCCAATAAATTAGTTTGTTTGGAAATGCCGTCGATCTCGCCCAGTACATCGAGAATGCCGGTCACCTGATGACTTACCTCATCCATCTTTTCCACCAGCTCCATCGCGATTTTACTGTTGCTAACGATGCTCCCGACCAGCTCCTGAAGTGTCCCCGATGTTTCTTGGATAAAGTCCTCCATGCTTACCGTTTTTTCATGTCCGGCACCATGGTCTCCTTTTACGATGGAAAGCGCCATGTCGCGCTGGCTCTGGATAAGGTTTTGCATACCGCTGAAGCTTTCCAGCAATTTCCCTATTGCATCGCTGAGCAGGTTCTGTACCTGCGTAAGGTCGGCATTCGCACCGGAAAAATGCTTGGCGAATTGCGGATGGGTCTGCGTCAACACGTCCTCTACCGCGCTTTGCGGGAGGGCGGCTGTTCTTTTATGTTCATTTTCTTCTTTCTCCTCATTCTTTCCAATGTATATCAGGAAGGCGAAAAGAACCGCAATTGTAATGAGGTGTTCTGCAATATCGAAGATGATTGAAGAGACCGTCGTCAATACGAATTGCAAAACAACCGAGACAATGGCCACAACAACCATAAATGCTAGCAGTTTTATATTACGTTTTTTTCTCTGTTCGTTTTGCATGATTACCTCACTTCAATCGTGACTACCCTGTATCCCCGTCGCTTACTCCCCTCTCACACTTGTGGGAGAGGGGCTGGGGGAGAGGGTAAGTGTTAAATGTATTTTTTCTAACACGCCTTCTATCTGTTGCATCACTTCATTGTTCCAAAAACGCAATACTGTATAACCTTGGTTGCGCAGCCATGCATCGCGATACTGATCGTATTTCACTTGATCGGCATGCTGCCCGCCGTCGATCTCAATAATTAACATTTGCTCCACGCACACAAAATCGATGATGTAGCGCCCCATGGGTTTTTGCCGCTTAAATTTTAATCCCATGAAACGATGTGCCCGCAAGTGATACCACATCTGCTGCTCAGCTTTAGTTTGGTTGGTACGTAGCATCTTGGCATTGCTTAGTCTTTTTGCATCAAGCGCCAGTTTGTCTAGCATACCCTCTCCCCCAGCCCCTCTCCCGCTAGCGGGAGAGGGGAGTTGTTAATGTCCGCCTTCGCCGAGCAATTCCTTGATGTCAAGAATCAAAACAATCTCGCCTTCACTCGACATGGTAACGCCCGCGACCCCTTTGGGTCGGAAGGTGTCGAGGGATTTGATCACCACGTCATCGTGGCCGGCAAAACCGTCTGCCGTCAGGATGAAACTTTGATTGCCGACTTGCATCAGTACGCCCACTTCGGATTTGCCGGACTCCTCCCAGCCGATTAAATTCGCCAACGACTTCACCGGTAGCACTTCACCGCGCACTACCATGGTGGGTCGCCCGGAAATCAGTTGTTGTTCTGCCTGCGTCACCGACATAATTTCGCGCACCATCGACAGCGGTACTGCAAAAGGCTGGTCGCTGAGACGCAACAGCAGCACAGGCAGAATAGCCAAAGTCAGTGGCAAGGAAATGGTAAAGGTCGATCCGTTGCCAACCTCCGATTCGATAACAATCGAGCCGTTCAGTTTGGAGATATTGGTCTTCACCACATCCATGCCGACACCACGACCGGAAACACTTGAAATTTCGTCTTTGGTAGAGAACCCCGGCAGGAAGATCAGATTCAAACTGCCAGTCTCATCCAGCGCACTGGCTGCTTCCGGTGTAATCAATCCCTTTTCGATGGCTTTGCGGCGGATCACTTCCGGGCGCATGCCCTTGCCGTCGTCGGAAATACTGATCAGAATATGATCACCTTCCTGACGTGCTCCCAAATACACCGAACTCTTGATTGGCTTACCGGAGGCGGCACGTTCCTCGGCGCTTTCCACGCCGTGATCCACCGCGTTACGCACCAAGTGAACCAGCGGATCGTTCAAATCCTCGATCATGGTCTTGTCGATTTCAGTCTCTTCGCCGGACAAAACCAACTCGACATCTTTGCCCAATTGACGGGCCAAATCGCGCGCCAAACGCGGATATTTCTTGAACAGTCGCCCGATGGGCTGCATGCGCGTATTCATCACCGCATTCTGCAAACTCACTACCAGCATATCCAACTGGCTTACCGATTCGTCCAAAGACTTGAGTGTCTCGGGGTCGGAGCGTCCCTGCAAAATATCACTGCGCAAATGCGTTAAGCGGTTCTTGGTCAAGCCGATTTCACCGGACAGATTGAGCACCTGATCGAGACGATCAGTGTCCACCCGTATGGTATTGTCTTTCGCGGCAGGCTCTGCTTCGCGACGGGTTGGTGCTGGCGCAGCAGCGCGTCCCGGTACATCTTCCCCGCGACGGCCAAATGCACTCTGCAAGAGTTTTTCTTCATCGATGACGGGAGTGGCAGCAGGTGCTGCGGGGGGCGCAACTGATGCCGGTACAGCGGCAGGAGTTTGACCAACCAACGTTTGATATAGCGCATTCCAATCCGGGCCGTTCTGGGCGGCGGTTTGCAATGCAGTAGAAACTGCGGGGGCTGCCGGAGCAGGAGCAGCGGCTTTGGACGCGCCATTCAACGATACTTCTTTGCCTTCCAGCGCTGCCTCCAGCGCATCCAGCACGGCTTGCGGGGCGCGTTGTGGTTGCACCCCTCTGCCGAGATCGTTGAACATTAGACGTACATCACCGGTGGCCGCCATAATGACATCCAACAAGCTGGGATTGAGTTGCAATTGGTCGGTACGCAATTTGTCGAAGAGATTTTCGGTCAAATGGCATAGCGTCACCAGTTCCGTCGCGTTCAGGAATCCGGCACCACCTTTGATGGTGTGAAAGCCGCGAAAAACCACATTCAGAATTCCTTTGTCTTTCGGCGATTTTTCCAGATCCATCAATTTGCTGTCCACATCGGCCAGCAAATCGGATGCTTCTAACAGAAAATCCTGCAACAACTCTTCCATGCCTGTGAAGTCGTTCATTTTTTAAACCTCAAGTTTTCTAGCGATTCGACATTCCGCACCCTTGCGGGAGATGTTACAGAACCGCTGTTGCAATTACATTTCGACCAAACAACCTATAAACAAGCAAAACCATTGTAGGAGCGCAATTTACCTCGAAGAGGTTCTTGTACCCTTCAGGGTGTTGCGCGATGATTTTCAACAATCGCTCGATGAATCGAGCTCCTACATTGATTGAGTTTAGAACCCCAAACTTTCCAGCAGGTCATCCACTTGTGCCTGGCTGGTCACTACATCGGTGCGTCCCTCTGCGTTGATGACCGGACCGTTCAACAAACCGGAATCAATTTTTACCGATGGCGGAGCGTTCTCCACCAGCAGCATTACCAACTGCTGTTCCATTTGTTGGGTAACTTCGGTAATTTTTTTGATAACTTGTCCGGTCAGATCCTGGAAATCCTGTGCCATCATGATTTCGGTCAAATAGCCACTGGTCGCTTTGGTTTGTTTTGGCACTTCTACCAGATAGGCATGAGTGCGTGTCGCCAGTTGCTTAAACTGTTCGGCATCCAATTGTTGGCTGAAAAGCTTTTGCCATTCGCCGGAAAGATATTTGGCTTCACCTTCGATTTTATCCACTACCGGTTGTGCTGCCTCGGTGGCGTTCAATACGCGTTCAGCCGCTTGCTGTGTCATGGTCGCAATATAGGCAAGCCGATCACGCGCGTCCGGGATGGCACTCGCCGCTTTTTGCAGATTTTTATCCACCCCAAGTTCGCGCAGGCTTTCGTGCAGCGAGCGTGTCATGTGACCGATCTTGTTGATCACCTCGGAATTTTCCTCCGGCTTGGCAGCCCCTGATTTAGCTACGGCAGGTTTTGCAGCCGGTTTCGCGGCAGCGGGTTTTACTTCAGCAGGCTTAGCTTCGGCAGCCGGTGCTTCGGTATCACTGTTGGAAACAATACTATCAAACAGTGCTTCCAAATCGTCTGAATCATTATTAGCGTTTGACATGGCATCTCTCACTTCATAGTTAGAAATATTTTTTGCAACTTCTCGTTTAACGTCCCAGCCGTAAACGGTTTTACTACATAACCGGAAGCACCTGCCTGGGCGGCTTCGATAATATTTTCGCGCTTGGCTTCGGCGGTAACCATCAACACCGGCAAGTGTTTCAACCGCTCATCGGCACGAATAGCCCGCAGCAACTCAATACCCGTCATATTCGGCATATTCCAATCCGACACGACGAACTGAAAATTGTATTCGGTGCGCAACTTGGCCAATGCGTCCACCCCGTCTTCAGCTTCATGTATATTGACGAAGCCGAGTTCTTTAAGCAGATTCCGCACGATGCGCCGCATCGTGGAGAAGTCATCTACTACCAATATCTTCATATTCGGATTTGGGGCTGCCACGGTGTTCTCCTTAATTCAGAGAAGGGAGAAGAGGGAAGGGCGAAGGGTAAAACCCTCGTGCCCTATATTTGAAGAGACGGTATTACCCTTCTCCCTTATCCCCTTTACCCTTTTCATGTTTTTCCTTTATAACAACGGTCTGAGTGTCTCTGATAACATCAACGAATCAAATTTAGGAACGTAATAATCCACGCCTACTCGTTTACCCATCGACTTGTTCGCCTCTGAAGACAACGACGAGTGCATTACTACCGGTATGTTGTCGAAGCGTCTGTCAGCTTTGATATGCTGTGTCAACACATAGCCGTCCATTTCCGGCATCTCGGCATCTACCAGAATCACCTGAATCTGGTGTTGCAACTCAGCCCCGGAATTCTGTGCCGAATCGGCCAATCCTTTCAGTCGGTTCCAACCTTCAAGTCCGTTATGCGCCTGAATGTGTTTCACACTCATCTTGTCTAACAGTTCTGCTATTTTCTTACGGGCGACTGAAGAGTCATCCACGAAAAAGACGGTCTTTTCCTGCCCTCCTTCAACTTTCTCCACCGCGCCGACCACGCCTTCGCCAAACGCGCTGGCCATAATCTGCTCAACATCCAGAATCGAAACCAGCGTGCCATTGTCCAATTCGGTAATCGCCGTAATCAGATGCGAGTTGCCGCTCACCATGCCCTCGGCTGCGCGTACTTTGTTCCAGTCCACACGAATGATGCGATCCACATCGCGCACCAGAAATCCGAGCACATGGCGGCTATATTCCGCCACCATCATCACGTGTTGCTCGGCAGGGTCGCCCAAGCCCATAAAACAAGCCAAATTGAGTACCGGCATAACGTGGCCGCGCAAACTTACGATGCCATCGACTCCATGCGGCATATTCGGTGTCTTGGTAATGCGCACCGCGCGGGTAACTTCTTTAACCTTGAAAACGTTGATGCCGAACACTTCATTCGAACCAATGGAGAACAGCAGGATTTCCATCTTGTTGGAACCCGCCAGATTGGTGCGGGCATCGACTGCATCCATTAGCCCGTTATTGTCTTTGTTGCTATTTGAGTCAGTGAAAGACATGATCTGCTCCTATCAATCAAGCAAGCAAACGCGCAAGCGTTTGTGCTAATTTTTGGGGTTCAAACTTCGGTACGTATTCATCCACGCCCACCGCCTTGCCCAGTTGCTGGTTGGAATCGCTGGACAGGGAAGAGTGCATTAACACCGGAATCTTGGCGAAACGAGTATCCGCTTTGATCTTGCGTGTCAGCATGTAGCCGTCCATCTCCGGCATTTCCACATCGGTGAGAATTACTTGGATGATGTTTTTCACCGGGATGTGCGCGGCATCTGCGGAATCCGCGATTTTCTTCAACTCTTCCCAGGCACGACTGCCATTGATTGCCGAAATGTATTTCACCTTCATGGCCTCAAGTGTCTTCTCGATTTGTCTGCGAGCAACCGAGGAGTCGTCGGCAAAAAATACCGTGCGATCAGGCAAGTCGAGCGGCTGCACACTTTTTGCAATCAGATCGTCGTCGCCAAAGTGGCCAGCTTCGGCCAGTACCTTTTCCACATCCATCATCATGACCAGACGTTTGTCCGTCAACTCGGTAACAGCGGTGACCAGCCCGCCGGTTTGCGATGCAAGCATCTCAGGAGGTACTCGCATCGACGACCAATCCAGACGCAAAATGGTATCTACCGCCTCGACCAGAAAGCCCTGTGTATGCCCGTTGTATTCGGTGACGATCATGATGGTGGGTTTTACGTCGCATTGCACGCCGACATATTTGGCCAGATCAATCACCGGCACCAGTGAACCACGCAGGCTCACCATGCCTTCTACTGCATTTGGCATATTGGGGGACTGGGTTATCTCGGGTACACGCATTACCTCGCGCACCTTGAACACGTTGATGCCGTAAGTCTCGCGCCGACCACTGCGGTTATCTACCCCCAGCGTGAACATCAATATCTCCAGCTTGTTGTTCCCCGCCAGCTTGGTGCGCGCATCAATATTTTTTAACAAATCGGACATCATGCCCTCCTAATCTAAACAGCTAAAAACAACTAACTCTAATTATTTAATCTTCAGTTACTGCCAAACTCTAGTTCCGGTTCGTCCCTTCCCCCTTCAAGGGGGAAGGTTAGGATGGGGGTAAAAGTGGTGAAATAGTCACGACTCTACCCCCTCCCTAGCCCTCCCCCTTGAAGGGGGAGGGAACTGTAAACCTTAAGCTCTTCCCCGTTTCTCAAACCTTAAACTTGCTCACCGATTGTTGCAGATCGCGTGCCAGTCCACTCAAATTAACGATGCTTTGCTCCGATTGGGAAATGGCAGCGTGATTCTCTTCCGCCATTTGTGCGATGCTTTCCACATGGCGGGCAATTTCATTGCTGGCTATCGATTGTTCCGATACCGACGAGGCGATGTCATTTACGCCGGCACTGGATTTCTCGACAGCATTACCGGCATCCACCAGCACGGTGGATACTTCGTCCACGTGTCTTTGAGTAGACTGCAAGGACTGCAAGCCGTCTTGTACCGATTTCTCTACCGAAATCGATTGTTGTTCCAGCGATTGGGTGATGCGATCGATCTCGCCTGCCGACTGTGCGGATTTTTCCGCCAGTTTGCGCACTTCATCCGCCACGACCGCAAACCCCCGGCCCTGCTCACCGGCACGCGCCGCTTCAATCGCAGCATTCAATGCCAGCAGATTGGTTTGTTCGGCAATGTCTTTCACTTGCTGTGTCATGCTGGCAATGGTGCGCGCGCTGGTGATGAATTCATTCACCGAGCTGGCAATCAGATTAACGGTCGCCTCGACTTGGCCCACATCCTTGATCATTTCGCTGGTGCTGCGATTGCCCTCGCGCGTTTTTGCCAGACTTTGCTCGGACAGCTTGCGCACTTCATTGGTGTTTTCTGAAACGGAAGTGATGCTCACGGTCATTTCCTCCACTGCGGCGGCGGTTGATGCCGCCGCTTCGCTTTGTGCCTGCGAACCTTGCGTAATCTGCGTCGATGCCGCAGAGAGTTGCGTGGCGGTGTCAATTACGTTGTTGGCACTGTCATTTACATTACTGATGACCTTGCGGAAACTGTCCAGCAGCGAATTATAAGCAAGCGCAGATTGAGCGACTTCATCCGTGCCATGCACCGGCACGTGCCGGGTGAGGTCGCCATCGGCGGCGGTACGGGACATCGCATCGCTCATGTCACCAGTGGAACGAGACACGCCTGAAATGATGGAATACCCCAAGCCAGCACCGGAAATAATGGAGAAGATCAGGCCGAACACCAGAATCATTTCTGAAGTATGGGCAGATGCCAATGCTTCTGCCAGTGCCTTCTTGGAGGCATCATCTTCATGCTGGGCAATCGCGCGACCATGCTCCAAGACTTTATCTACCAGCGGGATAACCTGTGTCAACAGCAAATGCTCGGCTTCATCATATTTTCCGGCTTTAAGGGCTTGTTCGGCAGGGTTTATCCCTTGCTCGTTATAAGCAGTGCGCAACTCGTGAAATTCCTGGAGGAGTTTTTTGCCTTCTTCGCTGGTCGTGTTCTTCTCCATGTCGGCTAAGAACTCAGAGGTCTTGGCTTTGTTGGTCTCGAGCGCATCAAAGTGCTTGGAGATAGGGTGGTCGAGCAGTTTTGCCGTGGAGCCAGCGGGGTCATGCTGTATTGCAGATATAATTTGTGTGCGGTTATCCGCCATGTTGTACATGATGCGGTTGATCGTGCGCACCAGATGCATGCGGCGATCAGCAATATCTTCGGTGGCGGCTTCCAGTTTGGCAAAGCCGATGTATGCAGAAACAGTGATGGCAACACCAATCACGATGATTACACTTACCAGCAGAATCAAACGCGCTTTAATGGTCATATTGCCTAACATATCTATATCTCCGATCTCACCTAAGGATTAATTGCCCTATTTCGTAGTGCAAGCTTTACAGGTTGCATTTATATAAAAAAAACACACTTCCCCATCTGTTGAATATCGGCCTATTTCCCTATCAATTAATATGTTCGGCCACTTTTGAGAAGCATTTTGAGAAGAGTTTAAGGGAGAAGGGGGAAGAGAAAAATCTCCGCGCCGCCTTTACCCTTATCTCTTCACCCTTCAACTCTTCCCCGCACCTACACCTTGAACCGTCCCACGCTATCCTTCAATGCCGCTGCCAGTCGCTCCATGTCATGCACTGCTTGTACCGTGCGTTGTACGGCAACGTTATTACCCTCGGCCATGCTGGCGATGTTTTCCACGTTGCGTGCAATTTCCTGACTCGACTGCTTTTGTGCATTCACCGAGGCGGTGATGTTGTCCACGCCCGCGTTTACGCCGGTAACCGACTCGTTCGCCTGGGCCAGCACCGTCGCGACACTTTGAATGTGTGTCTGACTGGTTTGCAACGATTGCAACCCGCTTTGTACGCTACGTTCCACTTGCTCGCTTTGATTGCCCAGCGCCTTGGTGACGACATCGATCTCACTGGCCGATTGCGCGGATTTTTCGGCCAGCTTGCGCACTTCGTCTGCCACCACGGCAAAACCTCTTCCTTGTTCACCTGCGCGCGCCGCTTCGATAGCCGCATTCAACGCCAGCAAATTAGTCTGCTCGGCGATTTCACGTACCTGTTGCGTCATGCTGGTAATACTTTGCGAGCTCTTAACAAAAGCCTCGACCGATCCGGCCATTAGTTTGACAGCATCCTCGACGCGGTTGATTTCGCCCATCATCTGTTGCAAATTCTGCTGGCCGCTATTCGCGCGCGTCAAACTTTCTTGCGACAGATGTGCAACTCCATTGGTCGCGTCGGCAACGGAGGCAATGCTGATGCTCATTTCTTCCACTGCGCCTGCCGTTTTCGTGGCGGCATCACTTTGATGCTGGGAATTTTCCGCTACTTGTTGCGCACTGGAAGCGAGTTGTATTGCCGAGCTGCTTACCTCGTCAGCATGGGCATGCACTTCACGCACGATCTGCTGAAAATTTTCCAGCAGTGCGTTAAATACCCAGGCGATACGACCAATTTCATCATCGTTGGTCATGGGGGCTCGTTTGGACAGATCGCCACTTGCTTTGATGTGCAGCATGGTTTGCTCAAGTTTGTGCGCGGGCTCGATCACATTGCGAATCAATCCGCCTATCATGAAAAACAATAATACTTGCAAGCCGAGCTGTCCGGCCCACAACAGGATATTCAATTGCTTGAGTTCTTGTTGTTCTTTTTCCAAATTGACGGTTAAACTAATCGCGCCTGTTACTGTACCTTCGGGCACTGCATGACACTGCAAACAATCAGTGCCGTGAAAATTTTGACCTGCCTGGATCGGGATAACCACGCGAATGCTGTGCGCCTCCCCATCACGAATTTTTGTTTGTACTGTATTGTTGCTGATGGCTGCAAGATCTGTTTCATCGCCAGTATTTTCTTCCGGGAGGCCATTGCCAAAAGCATCGCTGATTGCCTTGCCTCGTGTAAGATGAAATTCGATTACGTCATCCTGACTCGCCATTTTTTTCAGGAATGTCGCACGCGTCTCCGCTTGACTGATGCTGCCGTTCAGCATCATGCCGTTCAGTGCAAGAAATGATTGCATTGCGCTGCTCTGTGCGCTTTGTGAGGCGCTATGAAACATCTTCACTTCAAACTGTTTCATTATCCAGAGTTGCGCAATCGTCAATACCACCAGCAACATGAGTTGAGTGGGTATTTGCAGTTTGTATCGCAACGAGAGTCCGCGCCACCAAGCGTTCATTTGCATCTCCTATATTTCCATCAATTAAACTTTAAAATGCCCCACGCTTTTTTTCAGCTCTTCCGCCACGTACTCCATCATGCTGACGGCGTGTACTGCACCTTGTACTGAGGTGTAGTTCGCCTCGGCCATGTGGGCAATGTTTTCAACATTTTGAGAAATCTCCTGACTGGCGCGTTTTTGTTCGTTGGCCGAAGCGGTAATGTCGTTTACTCCGGCATTTACACTGGTCACCGCCTGGTTGGAGTGCTCCAGTACCGACGCTACTTCTTGCATATGTTTCTGGCTGCTTTGCAGTAACTGCAACCCGCTCTGCACATTACGTTCTACGTGCTCGCTTTGCTCTCCCAGCGTTTTTGTTACGACATCAATCTGGCTGGCGGATTGCGCGGATTTTTCTGCCAGTTTGCGCACTTCATCCGCCACTACAGCAAAACCGCGCCCCTGTTCTCCTGCCCGCGCCGCTTCGATTGCGGCATTCAGCGCCAGCAAGTTAGTTTGCTCGGCAATATCACGTACTTGTTGCGTCATACCGGTGATGGTCTGCGTACTCTTTACAAAGTCATTTACGGAATCGGCCATCATGCGCACGGCATTCTCGACTTGCGATATTTCCCCCATCATTTTGTTTAAGCTGGCCTGCCCTTTGTTGGCGCGCGATAAACTTTCGGTCGAGAGCGTCGCCACTTGAGTCGCGTTGTCCGCCACAGAAGAAATTCTGCTGCTCATTTCCTCCACCGCTTTCGCGGTATTGTTGGCAGCATTACTTTGCTGTTGCGAGCCGGACACGATATTTGCCGTATCCGAGGCTAATGCATGTGCCGAGCTGACTACTTGATCCGCGTAACCATGCATTTCTCCTACCATGGTCTGAAAGCTTTTCGCCAACTCATTAAATGCGATGCCGGTTTGGCCGATTTCATCACTGGTGTGAATCGGTACACGCTGGGTCAGGTCACCATCGGCCTGCATTTTGAGCATGGTTTGCTGTAACTCCTTGGCCGGAAAAATTACCCGATTAATAATCCAGCCAATCAAAAAGAACAGTACGAGTTGAACCAGTATTTGCGCCACCCATAGCCATATTCCAGCCTTGTGCAGCAGTGCATATTCGTCTTTTAAATCGAGCGTGATACTCGCAGCACCATTGATGGTGCCTTCCGGTACCATGTGGCATTGCAAGCAATTGGTGCCGCGAAATTCTTTTTTCGCTATGAAAGGAACGATGACGCGCAAGCTGTCTTTTCCACCGTCACGGCTCAATCTGGTTTGTACTTGCCCGGAGGTTAAAGCCGCTTTATCCAAGTCATCTTGGGCTTGCTCTTCCGGTAGTCCGGGGCCAAATTGATCCTGCACCGGTTTGTTGCGAATAACCCGCAATTCATCCACTTTTTCAGATGAACTCATTTTCTTGATGTACAGCTTGCGCTGATCTACATCGCTGATTATCCCGTTAAGCATGAGCATGTTCAGTCCGTTGATCACGCCGTCGGCAGTGACTTTGGCTTTGTCTTCAGCATCGCTCAATACGCGCTTTTCAAACTGATCCAAAGCGGCGTTTTGCGCGATGAGCACAACTACCAACAGCACGAGCTGGATGGGGATTTGCAGCTTATTTTTTAATGATAGGTCATTCCACCAGTGCTTCATTTACTCTCTCCCTGTTTCTTTATACTTTTACTTTATTGGCTTTCTTATTTGCCACTTAGTTTTTAATAACGGCACTTAAAAACAATTCTTTAATTTATTCAACCCGGATAACGCGGATAGCACATAAAATGACTCAGCTTTATCTCGCTTCTCCTTCTCTTTATTCAGAGAATAGAACCCTATTCGCGGCAATATGCGCGTTTTCCTTAGCTGCTGAACTTCCGCTTAAAGTATGGGTTGGAGGCGTTTTGTACTACGGGGTACTCGGTGGCTGAGCACTGGGCGCGTCCAGTAATTGTGATGCATTTCCTTTTTCTGTATCCAACTCAACGGCACCGCCGTCATGCTGAGCTGCCGCTGCCGCTTCTTTATTGAGCACGATGATGCTGATGCGGCGGTTGATCGGATTAAATGGATCGTTCTTGTCAAACAACACCGCTGACGACAGCCCTACGACGCGAACCACTTTTTCTTCGTCCATTCCGCCTGTTATCAACTCGCGCCGTGATGCGTTGGCGCGGTCTGCGGAAAGATCCCAGTTGCTAAAGCCCTTTCTGTCTGCTGCGAAAGGTTTTGCATCGGTGTGTCCGCTCAGACCTACTTTGTTTGGCACTTCGTTTAGCGTTTTGCCGATTTCCTGCAAAATTTCTTTGGTGTAGGGCTCAAGATCGGCGCTGCCGAGTTTGAACATCGGTCTGTTTTGTTCATCCACTATCTGGATACGCAAACCTTCACTGGTAATGTCGAGCAGAATCTGGCTTTTGAACTGTAGTAATTTGGCATTATTATTGATGGCATCTTCAATTTTTGATTTTAGTTCTTTAAGCTTGGCCAGTTCTTTGGCTTTTTCCGCTTTGATCAACTCTTCGGTGGCGGATTTTAGATTCATGGTTTTTTTTGAAGCCACCGTGTCGCTGTTTTTTATTTGTCCCATTGATTTGGACAAGTCATTTCCCCCTCCGGGAATGACGCTGGTGGCATCGCCGCTGCCCTTGCCGCCCAACATGGCCACTTTAAACGGGGTCTTGAAGTATTCAGCGATTCCTTTCAAATCTCCTGCAGCAGTCGAGCCGCCCAGCAGCCACATCAACAAAAAGAAGGCCATCATCGCGGTCACAAAGTCGGCGTAGGCAATCTTCCATGCACCCCCGTGGGCACCCGCCGCCGTTTTCTTGATGCGCTTAATAACGATTGGTCGTTTGTCGTCTTTTGCAGCCATTGTTTATTTCCGTTTAATTCGTTAGAGAAGGGTTTAAGGGGGAATGGGGAAGGGGAAATTCTCGCGCTCTAAATTTAGAGAAGCGGTTGCCCCTTCTCCCTTAAACCCTTCCCCCTTATCAGTCCTTACCGTTTTTGTTTAACGAACTCTTCCAGTTCGACAAAGCTGGGTCGTTCTGTTGATATCAATGCTTTGCGTCCGAACTCAACCGCCATGGCGGGGGCGTAGCCATTCAAATTGGCGAGCAGCGTAATTTTGATGGTCTGGAACATTTTGGTTGACTCTTCCGCTTTCTGTTCCAGTAGCGTGCCCAGCGGCCCCACGAAACCATAAGCCAATAAAATTCCCAAAAAGGTTCCTACCAGCGCGTGGGCAATCAAAATACCCAACTCTGCGGGTGGAATTCCGACTGACTCCATGGTGTGAACTACCCCCATTACCGCAGCGACAATACCGAAAGCCGGCATGCCGTCTCCAAGTTTGGCAATGATGTGAGCAGGAACTAATGCTTCGTGATGGTGTGTTTCGATTTCTACATCCATCAAACTTTCAATTTCCATGGCATTTAAGTTGCCGCTGACCATGATGCGCAAATAATCTGTCATGAATTCGACTACATGATGGTCAGCCGTTATTTGTGGATACTTGGCAAAGACCGAACTTTCTTCCGGTCTTTCTACGTCATTCTCGATGGACATCAGGCCTTCTTTACGCACCTTGCCCAATAGTTCATAGAGCAAGGCCATCAGTTCCATATAGGTTTCTTTGCTGTATTTCGCCCCTTTGAAACAGGTAGGAAAAGCTTTGGCTGTTGCCTTGATCGCAACGAGAGTGTTGCCTACGAAAAACGAGCCTAGTGCTGCGCCACCAATCATGAGTAGCTCTACCGGCTGTAGCAGCGCAGCCAAGTGTCCCCCGGCAATTGCAAAGCCGCCAAAAACACTGAGTGCCACAACAACATATCCAATAATTACAAACATAACTCAGGCTCCCTAAAGTCCGCTTACCCTAACAAGCTACATTGTAGCCATCTGATACCGTCCACCGGAGGGTATCAATGTAGTGATTCTGTCGCATTTTCATGCATTAATCAAAACCTAACGTGCATGACAAGTGTGCCACCCCTGATAATGAAACATGTCATGCACGTTTCCCCCTATCCAACTTTCCCCNNCCCCGCAAGCGGGAGAAAGGGCAAACGAATCGCTACGCGAATTTCACATTAAAGTGCGCAATATACACTTTGGTTGATGTTGAAGTCTCTAGCATGCATCGTTTTAATATCTCTAGTTTATGGCGCGCTAGTCATGGGGAATTCCTTCAATCCCATTTTGACGAGCGCATTTTGCGGGAAGTGTATCGACAAATAAATCAGATAATGTCTAATTGTTGCGTAGGATATTGTCTTACCTTTTTTCGAGGTTTGCTGCCATTTTTGCTTAAATTTAAACGGTTATTGTAGGTGTTTTGCTGGATATATGCCCGAATGATTGAGATGTCGCGAAAACTAACTACTTCAGGATTTTGGAATACTCATGCCTGCCAGCTTAGAATATACAAACAATCTATTCGACTAATTTATTCAAAATGAACTTTCCAGTCTCACATCGCATTGCCAAGCTACAGCCCTCGGATATTCGCCAGATGACCCGCGAATGTGAACGGCTTGGCGGTATCAATTTAGGTCAGGGTTTAGGCGATCTGCCAACACCGCCGATAGTTGGGGACGCAGCCATAAAGGCAATTATGGAGGGGCATAATACTTATACCGCGTCTGAAGGAATTACGCCGTTACGACTGGCAATAGCGGAAAAGTTGAAGCGGGATAACGGCCTGGATGTCGATCCTGAAAAGGAGATCGTGGTTAGCAGCGGTGCCACCGGTGCTTTCGCCTCGACCTTGACGGCACTGCTGAATCCGGGGGATGGCGTTTTATTGCTGGAACCGTATTACCGTATTATGGTTACCACCTCAATACAATTTTGCTCAGCGGTCTGGAGCCTCAGTTCCTCACGCTGACACCGCCGGAATTCGCCTTGAGCGAGAATGCACTGCGTGCCGCTATGCGTTCCAACACCCGTGCTATGGTGGTATGCACGCCATCCAATCCCTGCGGAAAGATGTTCAGCGCAGCCGAACTTGCCATCATTGATCGGGTGGACACAGAGCATAACCTGCTGATTATTTCCGATGAGATATACGAATACATCACCTACGATGGGCGCAAACATATTTCACCGGCCTCAGTCGGAAACTTGGGGAAACGTACCGTAAGCATCATGGGTTTTTCCAAGACGTTCAGCATCACCGGCTGGCGCTTGGGTTATGCGGTGGCAGCCGCGCCGCTGGCGAAGGCAATCAATCTGGTCAACGATCTGTTGTATGTTTGTGCGCCATCCCCATTGCAATATGGCGTTGCGGCGGGGCTGCATGCGTCACCGGAATATTTTCACCAGCTGAGGGGCGAGTATCAGCGCAAGCGTGACATTCTGTGCGATGGCTTGAACGATGCCGGACTCACCCCGCTGATCCCGCAGGGAGCCTATTACGTGCTGGCCAATATTGCCCATCTGGGTTTCCCCAATGCAAAAGCAGCGGCCATGTATATATTGGAACAAACCGGTGTGGCCTGTATACCGGGCAGCTCGTTTTACCAAGGCGAGGCAGGTGAGAGTTTAATCAGATTTTGTTTCGCAAAAGACGATGCAACGTTACGCGAAGCGGTTGGGCGCTTGCGCAAACTGCGAAAGTAAACACCAGAATGGGGAAGGGTGAAGGGTAAAACCCTCCGCCCTTAATTCAGAGAGACGGTTTTACCCTTCTCTCTTCCCTCTTAATCCCTTTACCAAAAATCCCTCTCACCTCAGTGCAAGGCCGCTTTGGGTAATACGCTAACGGCGAGTCTGGCATCCTTTTGTATCAGCCCAACTTCATCGCTCAGAATATTCACGGCTTCTCTGAGAAACACATCTTTGGCATTTTTCTGGGCTTTTTCGAATGCCAGATCCGAGTCCAGGTTGCGCTCGTTGGATTGCAGGCCGTCGTCTTGACGTGCTGCGATGTTTGTTGCAATTGATGCTTTGTTGTTGCCGTGTAATTTGATGCGAGCCTCTTGCGTTTCGCGTTCTTGGCGTCGATCAGCTTCATTGAGTGAGATCAAATTCTTTTTGCGTTGAAGATTGGATTCGGCAATATCTTCAGTTAAGTACTGAAAATCTTTGTCTTTGCTGATACGTGCGTCATGAGCCGCTTTCAATAATGGCAGGATGGCGGACAAATCACCGGCTGGGGTGTAGTCGGCAGCTTTGATTTGTGTCCACGGCAATGCATTGTCGTAGCTGGATTCCCCGAAATCTCTCGAATCGATTTGTGCCGGGAAACTGATATCCGGCGTTACTCCGCGTAACTGGGTGGTGCCGCCATTGATGCGAAAAAACTGGGCGACGGTCATCTTGAGTTCGCCGTATTCGGGAGTTTTGCTTTTTACCAGTTGATCAAGGTTTATCACGCTTTGCACGGTGCCCTTCCCAAAACTGGGTTCGCCAATCACAACGCCACGGCCATAGTCTTGAATTGCTGCGGCAAAAATTTCGGAAGCGGAAGCCGAAGCACGATTGATCAGCACCCCCAGCGGCCCGCTCCAGGCAAGCCCGGCCTGAGTGTCTTTCTCTACGGAGATGTCACCTGCGGAATCGCGCTGTTGTACCACGGGGCCTTTGTCTATGAACAGGCCGGTAAGCTCAATCGCTTCGGCCAATGAGCCGCCGCCATTGTTACGCAGATCCATCAGTACGCTGTCTACGTTTTCTTTTTTCAGCTCATCCAGCAGGCGCGATACATCACGGGTCGCACTTCTAAAATTCTTGTCACCTTTTTGATGTGCCGCGAAATCCTGATAAAAACCGGGTAAAGAAATGACCCCGATACGGCGCGTTGTGTTGCCGACTTTCACCTCAATGACGGATTTCTTTGCCGCCTGTTTATCCAGGCTGATTTTCTTTCGAACAAGTGAAATGATCTTGTGTTGACCATCCGGCCCCGCTTCCGCAGGCAGTGTATCAATAAGCACAACGCTATCTTCAGTGCCGCGAATCAAGGCAACCGTATCATCAAGACGCCAGCCCATCACATCGACGATGTTGCCCTCTTTTCCCTGCCCGACACCGACGATGCGATCTCCGGTTTTAAATTTGCCGGATAGCAAAGCCGGGCCGCCGGCTACCAATTCCCTGATGATGGTGTATTCATCTTTTTCTTGCAGTACCGCCCCGATCCCCACCAGCGACAGCTTCATCGAAATATCAAACTCTTCCGCCGCGCGTTTGCCAAAATAGCTGGTGTGCGGATCAATCGCGGTTGTATAGGCGTTCATAAAATATTGAAACACATCGTCGCCATTGATCTTGGCGAGTCCTGCCAACATTTTGTCATAGCGCTTATTCAGTGTGTCGCGGATGGCCTTGTCATCCTTGCCGGTCAGCTTGAGACGCAGCCAATCATTTTTTACCCGCTTGCGCCACAAGTCATTCAACTCATTTTCGGATTGCGGCCATGCTGCATTTTTGCGGTTGTATTGATAGCTTTCATGCTCGGTAAAGTCAAAACCCTTATTGAGCAGTGTGCGTGCATAAGCAATACGCTCTTCGATGCTTAATTGGTAACGATTGAAAATGGCATAAGGAATGCGCAGATCCTCATGCAGAATGGCATCGTCAAGGCTGGTTCGTGTCGGCGAGAAAAGGTTAATGTCCGACTGCATGAAAAATATTTTTTCGCTATCCAGTGCTTTTAGATAGTTGTCGAATATCACTGAGGAAAGCGCGTCGTCCAGCGGCACCTGCTTGTAATGATGACGGGTCAGCACTTCTGCGGATAAATGCGCTGCCTGGGATTGATCAGTACGTGGCTCAAGCTGCGGAGCCGCCAGTGCGGCATTGAGCGTGACTACTTGAGCTAACGATAGCAATACCCACAATAGCTTATTTTGCATTTGCATTCCCGGAAGCATAAAAAAGTCACATATTATACTTATAATGGCGCGTCGAAAATTTATGGATGTATAACGTGCTTGAATTCTGGCAACGTGCTTTACTTTTTCCGCTGACGATGCTGCTGGTGTCCTTGTCGTTGTGGGGCATCTTTGGCGCATTGCCTGCGGCCTTGTTCTTCGGCATCACGATTTTGCTGCGGATGATCGGTAATTTGCGCAAATTGGCGGAGTTGGAGTACTGGTCGCTGGCTCCGGATTCACGTGAGGTGCCGGAAGATTCCGGCTTGTGGGAAGATGTGTTCGCGCGCCTCAACAAGATAATGCGTAAACAGCATGAGGAGCGTGAGAAGCACGCCGCCGCGCTGCATCAGATTGAGCAGGCGACATCGGCTTTGCCGGAAGGCGTGGCGATTTTGGATGAAGCAGATCATATCGAATGGTGCAATCCACTGGCAGAGGCGCATTTCGGTTTGGACAGCGCTCGTGATGTGGGACAGCAAATCACCTACCTGGCACGTCAACCTGAATTCGTGCAATACCTGACGCTGGCTAATTATGAAGCCCCTCTGGTTTTGCGCGGAACGCGTCAAGACGATATTGTGCTTTCAATAAAAGTGGTGCCGTATGGCATTAATAAAAAATTATTGATCAGCCGTGACATTACCCATTTAGAGCGGATCGAAACCATGCGCCGCGATTTTGTGGCGAATGTTTCGCATGAATTGCGTACGCCGTTGACGGTGGTAAATGGCTTTGTTGAAACCTTGCAGGACATGGAGCATCTGGATAATGACATGTCACGCCGCGCTCTTGACTTAATGGGGGAACAGACGAAGCGCATGGAGGGGTTGGTGGACGATCTGTTGACGCTTTCGCGTCTGGAAAATTCGCTTAATGCCTTGGTGGAGGAAGTGGTGGATGTGCCGGTGCTGTTGCAATCATTGCAGCAGGAAGGGCAGGCGCTGAGTGCAGGAAAGCATACGCTTAAGTTGGAGTTGGATAGCAAAGCAAAATTACAAGGCTGCAATGCCGAGTTGCGCAGTGCATTCGGTAATCTGGTGTCCAACGCCGTGCGCTACACCCCTCAGGGCGGCGAGATCGTCATGCGTTGGCACGAGCAAGCTGATGGTAAGGTGGCATTCAGTGTGCAAGATAGCGGTATTGGCATTGCGCCAGAGCATATTCCGCGTCTGACGGAGCGGTTCTACCGGGTGGATCGCAGCCGTTCCCGCGAAACGGGCGGAACGGGATTGGGGTTGGCTATTGTGAAGCACATCGTCAACCGTCATCAGGGAAGTCTGGAAATTAGCAGTGAAGAAGGAAAGGGCAGCACGTTTAGTATCGTGTTCCCCGCTAAGCGGCATTTAACCTAAGCCGGATGAGCCGGAACCAAACAGGATTTTCGTAGGTCGGGATTCATCCCGACTTGGTTATTTCAACCTAGAAAAAGCAGTTGTCCACGAAAGGCACGAAAAACACGAACAAATTCATAGGGCTCTATGCTATGAGCATAACCATCCGAAGAGCTTTTGGCCGGACAGCCGGATGGGTGAATCAGCGAACGAATGTAACGTCCTGTTTTATTTCGTGCCTTTCGTGTTTTTCGTGGATGAATTGCCGTTTTTAGTTTCAAAGCAGCACGCGTTCGATGCCGCCGTTATTCGCTTTTTGCACGTAGTCTTCCAGCCAGTTTTCCCCGAGTAAATGTTTAGCCATTTCTACCACGATGTAGTCCGGGGTGGCGTTGGTATCTTCAACATAGCGCGACAAGCCGAGTTGGCAAGCTGGGCAGGAGGTAAGGATTTTAACTTCTCCGCTAAAGCCGTCGCTGCGTAATGCATCCGCACCTTTGCGCATTTCTTCTTCCTTACGGAAACGTACTTGCGTAGCGATGTGCGGATTACTCATTGCCCACGTGCCGGATTCGCCGCAGCAGCGGTCATTTAGCGTTACCCCGGTATTCATGAGTTTATTCACCACTTGTAAAGACTGATAGGTCTTCATCGGTGTGTGGCAT